>CALJVI010000116.1 GCA_937974575.1 uncultured Saprospiraceae bacterium
GTACAGTCGACTGTGAATACAAAAGTTGGCGTTACAGATTCGTCACATCCAGCAAATGTAGGAGAAAGAAGGCCTTGAATAGTATAGGTGCTGCCACAATCTTCAGCAGATACGGTGTAGGAGAATGGGGCAACATTTGAAGTTACCACAGGAAGAGGAATAAGTTCTACAGGAGGCGCAACACAAGTAGTTAGTTCGTATATCAAATTGCCGTTAATATCAAAATATACTATCCCTCCACCCGTAGTAGGCGGAATGGACTGTAAAATTGGATTTCCCGTATCGTGTGAAATAACAGTCTGACATCCACAGTCAATATCTAGTATGGTGGTTCTAAATCCTGAGTCGGATCCATTTGTAAATGCTCCAATTGTACGGCAACAGGTACTTTGAGCAACATAAATTGGAGCACCATTGGCACACAGGGCGTCAAAGTCATAAAATGGAGTTGCCGCGCATGAAGTGAATATTAGAAAGATTGCTCCAGCAGGTATATCGGTGTTCGGCCCAGCCGCAAAAACGTCAACACAATTTACAGATTGTAAAACATTTGAAATAATACTTGTAGTAGGAAAGGTCAAATTGCAAAAGCCTCCCGGAGAGATATCCCCGTTGGATCCTGGTGGAGTACCTCCTGGCTCAAAGTTATTTGCAGCATCATAATTTAAAGATAACTCACTTGTATTGAAGCCACCTCCAGATCCAATTACTACAAACTCATTGTTTGGTTCAGGGCCATAGTTAACTCCATTTTGTGTTCCTTGACAAGCATCAACCATAATACCTAACAATTCAGGACATGGCATACATGGTGACACACTAGTAGGATTTGTTGTGATCTCCGAAACACCTATGATATTGGAAGGGATGAAGTCTACATCAGAATCTGTGTCTTTATACCATATGATCTCTGTATTGGGAGGGACAAGAATATTTTGTTCTAGCTCAAAAAAGATTTGGTCTGTGGGACACAGCTGTCCCGTAAAGTCAAATGTGCCAAGACAATTAGTAACATCAACATCAATAAAGTCAATGTCTTCATCAGGGCACTGTGCTGAAAGATGCACAGACAAGCATAGGCAAAATAACAATGCACTAAAGAAATTCTTGAGTAGTTTGTCCAATGTTACAAATTTTTGGACTAGCGCTGTGCAGGGGGGATGCTTTTTCGCATCAGTGCGTAGCACCGAGCGAGTAGCGAGCCCCGTAACATAGCGACCCACGCTTTTTTTGGCGTGGGTAGGCCCATATAAAGTAAATTAAATCGATCGTACATAGGGAATTAGCTGCTTTCAAAGTTAAAAATATATATCCTGTAATCCAAGTTGTAGAGATTATGCGAAAGTTAATTCTCAAATAAGCCGATAATTGGGCTGCATTTGATAATTTTGCAGATCTAAAAGCATGGATGTTTGTTATTTGTAGAGCATTTCATGTGTAAATAAATTTATATGCAACTCAGCGAACAAGAAGTAATACGTAGACAGTCAATGGAGCAATTGGAAGCAATGGGAGTCGATCCCTATCCTGCTGCAAGATTTGAGGTGAATTTTAAAACAACAGATTACACGACAGCTGACTATAAACAGGATCTCTCTACATTTCTTGCTAGTCAAAGTAATGTGGAAAACGATAAAGCAGAGTTACTTGCGGAATTGATTCTCAAGAATAAATTTAAGCCAGCTAACCTTACCGCTGACGAAGCCTATGCAGCAGATTTTGATCTAGGAAACAGTCTAGAGAGTGTACTAGAAACTGCTCGGATAACTGGTGTGGGTGACTATGCCGCTGCCAGTGATGGCATGGTTTCAGTAGGAGGGCGATTTATGGGACAGCGCGGTCCTTTTGCAAAACTGCAAGATTCTTTTGGTCGCATACAGTTGTATATGAAAAAAGGGACTATCGGAGGTACAGAAGAGGAGATCGCAACCAGCGATGCTGTCATCAAGCAATTGCACATCGGAGATTTTATTGGTGTGACAGGAGAGTTGTTTTCTACACAAACTGGGGAGGTCTCTATCAAAGTGAAAGAGCTAAGATTCTTGAGTAAAGCACTCAGAAATCTACCCATTGTAAAAGTAGATAAAGAAGGAAATAAATACGATGAATTTACAGATCCCGAATTGAGATATCGTCAGCGATATGTAGATCTCGTTGTGAATGGTCATGTCAAGGAAGTTTTTCTGAAGCGTAACAAGATGATTCGCGCTATGCGTACTTTTTTTGAGCAGTACGGATGGATAGAAGTAGAGACACCCATACTGCAACCTATACATGGAGGTGCCGCAGCGCGCCCCTTTGCTACACATCACAATACGCTAGACATGGAGTTGTATATGCGTATTGCAAATGAGCTGTATCTCAAGAAATTGATCGTTGGTGGATTTGATGGTGTGTATGAGATAGGCAAGATGTTCAGAAATGAAGGTATGGATAGAACACATAATCCAGAATTCACTATGATGGAAATCTATGTAGCCTACAAGGATTATATCTGGATGATGGAGATGGTCGAAAACTGTCTGGGATATATAGCCAAGGAAGTGAATGGTACCACCACTGCGCAAGTAGGGGACAAGGTGATCGAGTTTGCTGGGCCATATCGCAGATTGACGATGTATGATTCTATAAAAGAATATACAGGATTAGATGTTTCTGAGATGGATGAAGAGGCACTCAGAAAAGTGTGTAAAGAAATGCATATCGAAGTAGATCCTAGTCATGGAAAGGGCAAACTTATAGATGAAATATTTGGAGAGAAGGTAGAAGCCAACTTGATACAGCCTACATATATCACCGACTATCCGGTAGAAATGAGTCCACTTGCTAAAAAGCACAGATCTAAAGAGGGTTTGACGGAGCGTTTTGAGCTTTTTGTCAATGGAAAAGAATTGGCGAATGCCTACTCGGAGTTGAATGACCCAATAGATCAGCGTAAGCGTTTTGAGGATCAGCTCAAGCTGGCTCAAAGAGGCGATGATGAGGCGATGGTTTTGGATGAAGATTTCTTGAGAGCATTGGAATACGGAATGCCTCCTACTTCCGGATTGGGAATTGGGATGGATAGGTTGTGTATGTTTTTGACGAACAACAGCTCTATACAGGAAGTATTGTTTTTTCCCCAAATGAAGGCCGAGAAGCAAGCAGAACCAATAGAAGAATAGAGATTTCGGGAGGAATGAGGTGCTAGAAACGTATCCTTTACCAATTCCTGCGTCAAAATCTATATATTAGCATAAATTTTAATGTACCCATGGGGCGTAACCTCTTATCGTATTTGATTGCAGTGATTTGTTCATGTACAATCTATGCGAATACACTTGAGATATCTATCACAGTGCAAGTCCAAAATGCACCAACCAGCACCTTATACATCCAGGAAGCTCACTTAGATCAGACCCAACTCACAAAGACTCACCGTATAGACTTGACCAATGGTTATGCACAGTTTGTCTATCCTGTGAAGGGATCTGGATTTGTGGAATTATTGTACAATGGAGCTAGAATTCCGATGTACCTAGATAAGTTGTACGCTCCAGTGCTTTCTTTTGATGGGCAGCGTGTGTTGGAGACCTTGCAATTTTCGGGTAAGGGGAGCGCAGATAATAACTTCATTGCTGACTTTAATAGAATGTCTGGCGGGACAGGGACTCAAGTAAAGGAGTGCTCCTATTTAGATATTAGTTTTACTGCTTTAGGAGAGTCAGGTAGTCATACCATGTCTGCCGCTGGGTATGCTGCGGCGTTGGAAGATCGCTATCAAAATCAAATAAGTTTACTAAGCAGACTACAATCGGCTATAAGCAATGAGGTATATACCTTTTACAAAGACAAAGCTCAGTTTGAGAAGGAATCAGATAAGTTGATTTGGTTGTTGAACAAACAGGGATATCTAAATTCGTCTGAACTGCATGATGCGAAGACACTCTTGGGGCTCAATATTGAAGGATATAGACATGGGGGCTACTCGATATCGCACCCTGCGTATAAAAATCTTTTGAAAGCGATGGCCATTTGGCTATACCTGCCAAACGACATTCACCAAGTGAGGGCATACACCAAGATATATCAGCTTATAGAATCACAATTCTCTGGTGAAGTAAAGTGCTTTTTGGCATCTCATTTATTAGTAAAAGTATATGAGAAAAGTGGGGAGACAGAGTTGGGCAGATCCAAGATTGGAGAATTGCAAAACATATGTCCTCAATTCACGGATCAGATCATGCAAATGTATGGTGGGGATATTTCTGGAGTAGAGGATATCGCAGCTGCGGATATCAATATGGTCGATAAAAAAGGATCTTTAGTATCTTTACAAGATTACAAAGGTAAGGTTGTTTATATTAGCTTTTGGGCGAGTTGGTGCAAGCCATGTATAGCTGGGTTTAAGAAGTCCGCAGATGTGCGCAAGAAGCTACAGGATATGGGTGTAGTGCTCATAAATATATCAATCGATAAGAAAGAAGAAGCCTGGCGTGATGCTATGATTAGGCACAATCCACTAGGCATAAATACCTGGGCAATTTCGCTCCAGGATCTTGCAAAAGATTATGATATATCGGCAATACCTTTGTATCATATCATCAACAAACAAGGAAAATTCGCATACCTTTCTGATGGAGGGTCGCGAGATATAGTAGAAGAATTTCGCACACTTGTGCAGCAATGACATTTCCCGAGCGTAGGTAAATAAAAGTATGGACACACAGCTATTTAAGATCAGAGAGAACAATAAGTTTGGCTTTATGAATGCTTCAGGCGAAGTCGTTATTGAGCCACAATATTTTATGGTGGAAGATTTTTACAACGGATTTTCGATTGTAACTTTCAATAATAAACCTGTTCCCCTAGATAACTTAGGTCGTCTTTTGATGAAGCATTTGTTCAACTTTGTAGGCAAGTTTGAAGAGGGCATTGCCCGAGCTAGATTGGTGTCCAAGTGGGGCTTTATCGATGAGCGAGGGAGCCTGATTATAGATGTACAATTTGACCAAGCAGAAAATTTTAGCGAGCATCTTGCTGCTGTGAAAATGGAAGGCCTATGGGGCTATGTTAATCGCACAGGAGACTATATGCTCACTCCACAATATTTCTCTGCGGGTAATTTTAAGGAAGGCTTAGCTCCTGTACGATTCAGCGAGGACGGACTTTTTGGGTATATTAATACCAAAGGGGAGACGGTGATTGAAGCTGCTTTTGATAAGGCATATCCATTCCGAAACTCTTTGGCAGTCATAGAGCAAGAGGGGAAGTGGGGTTATATTAATACAAAAGGGCAAGTAGTCGTAGAGCCCCAATTTGATATTCCAGCCAATCCTTTTTATGGCCAATTTAATGATGACTTGACTGTCGTTATTCAGGATAATAGCTATGGCTATATCAATAAGTCTGGTGTCATAGTTCAAGCTCCGATGTATGCATATACCGGAGATTTTGCTGAAGGCTTGGGTCTGGTGAAAATCAACGATAAGTTTGGGTATTTAGATAAAAGTGCACAGCTGATAATTCCTAATGACTATGACTCTGCAAGTCGTTTTTCTGGTGGCTTAGCTGCTGTGCAAAAACGAAATAAGTGGGGCTATATCAACAAAGATGGAAAGACCATTATTCCTTTTCGATATGATGCAGCGCATGCTTTCAAAAATGGATTGGCCTTGGTGGAGAAAGAAGATATTTGGTCTTATATCAATATCAAAGGTGATGTTATTTGGCAAGAGTCACTCAATGATATGGAAGCTCCCACTAGAAGATCTGACGCCCTCAAAGCGCAACAATCGACAACTCTTTTTTCTGGAATGTAATTTTTTATTTGGGGCCATCCCATAGTAATAAGAGTCAAAGAAAAATTGACTCTTATTACTATGGGTCGCTACGTTCCGGGACTCGTTATTCACTCGGTCCCCAGCTTGCCCTACAGCCTTGGCGCGGGACTTCCTCCTACGTCGTCATCCACTACACATCGCTTGTCCAAACCTATCATAGGGAAGTTTCTACTGCTTTAGTTTTTACTATATATACAAGGAGTACAATCCTGGCCCATTCATTTTATGTGGTGGATTGACCTATGCATTTTGACCTATTTAGGTAAAGTATTTATGAAGCCAATACAGAGGATTGGTAATCTAGGGTTTGATCACCATAGAGTAGTACAAAAAATAAAGACGTTTTAGAAAAGGAATAAACTTATAGATTGGCAATAATGGTTCTATTGCCCTTTACTTTGTCACCAATATTAACATTGATTTCAGTGCCTAAGGGTAAGAATAAATCCACCCTTGACCCAAATTTGATAAAGCCCATATCACGTCCTTGCTCTACTAGGTCACCCTCCTCAAGATAATTGACGATACGCTTTGCAACAGCACCGGCTATTTGTCTAAGCAATACCTCAGCACCTTCATTTTCGATTACTACTGTTGTGCGTTCATTCTCAGATGAAGACTTTGGATGCCAAGCTACAAGATATTTACCCTCATGGTGCTTGATATAATTTACGATACCACTGATCGGGTTTCTATTAACATGGACGTTGAGCGGACTCATGAATATGGATACCTGTAGACGTTTGTCTTTAAAGTATTCAGTTTCAAGAGTTTCTTCTATTACGACCACTTTACCATCCGCAGGAGCAAATATTTGCTTATCGTTGGGAGCTAAGATTTGGCGATTTGGATTTCGGAAAAATTGGAGTACCAGTAAAAAGAAAAGCAATGAAACCACAAGAGCCCCTGTGTATATACTTGGTATCCAGGCACATATGCCGATACATATCACAGATAAGCCCAAAATGAGCTTTATAAGTATAGAAATGCCTTCTTTATGTATTATCAATCCTAGATTTTTGTGTTATTAAACGCTAAGATAGCTTAAAAAGATGAGCTAAGTTGAATAAAATAGACCGAGATAGGCAAGTGAAAGGTTAAAGAATCAAATCTATCGAGCAATCCACCATGTCCAGGCAGTAAGCTGCCTGTATCTTTGACAGAGTAGCTTCTCTTAAGCATGGATTCTACTAAATCTCCTAATGTACCAAAAACACCAATTATTATAGCCAGCCCTAACCATATTATAGGCGAGTAGAGTCCTATGAAGTGGTGAAAAATGAAGGCTACAAATACAGTAAATAACACCCCACCAATGGTGCCTTCCCATGTTTTGTTTGGTGACATTCTTTCAAACATTTTCCTTTTTCCAACTTGTGAGCCCACCATATAGGCCATAGTATCATTAGTCCATGTCAATGCAATCAACGCAAATACTTTCCAACTAGAATAAACCCCATTTTCAAATGCAATAAAAAATATACTACTCAGAAAGATGGCATAATAGGCCAAGCTGAATGTAGAAAAAGCAATATTTTGAAAAGGCTTAGTGGACTTAGTGGACATTTCATAAATACAAAATATGATGATGCTAAGCATGAATACAAACACAACATTTGTCAGTTGAGGGCTGTCGCTTTGCTGCAAGTTTGCAAAAGCAGTAAGACTACTAATAGCTATTCCGCCTACAATAGCGATAGCCGATCGGAGGCTACTTTTTTCTGTAGTGATGGGTAAAAATTCCCAAATGCATCCACCAATGATTATTCCCATGAGAGCAATAAAAGAGTAGGAATGAAAAAAGATTCCAAATATCATTACTGCTATAAAAACGATCGCTGTAATGCCTCTGGTTTTTAGGGTTGAATTCATATTTAGGCAATTGGAGTTTCGGGTTTGTGATTGATTTTCTTCATTATATATAGTAAGCCTACTACCAGTACGAGGGAAATAAAACCTGCATACCCAGGTACAGAATCTAAGCTTTCTATATCGACTGAGCTCATTTCTTCCTTGTAGAAAAAGTCTGCAAGTACTTGAATACCATTATTAAACAGATGGGCAATGATCGGCACCCAAAGGTTTTGAGTAAAATAAAATAAATAGCCAAGTACAGCTCCTAATATAAGTCGTGGAATAAAACCAGCGAATTGCATGTGTATAAAGCTGAACACAAACGCTGCTATCCAAATTGATAGGTGCGCATTTTTTGTAGCCCATTCCAGGTTCTTTTGAAGTAATCCTCTGAATACAATCTCCTCGCCAATTGCAGGGAGTACTGCTATTAAGAGTAGGTTGATAATCACCTCATAAGATGCTCCATAAGTCATAATCATTTTTAAAATTACAGCAGTGGATTCTTCTTGCTCCAGCCAGGATTGGGGCAATGGGATTTGTTGGTTTAACCAATAGGTAAATTGGACTAATGGTAGAGAACAAAAGAGTATTAAAATCCCAAGCACCCAGTTTTTAATGGAAGGGCTTGCACTCAAATACAATCTTCGTATCCAATCTCTTTTATAAATGATAAACGCAGTTAAGAGGCCAGGGAGTAAAAATGTAAACAACTGGTTAACTCCCAATATGGCACGCACAAGATTTACATCAGCATCAGGCTCGAAGCCTGCAATCAAACTGGCAAGTTCAGTAATGTTATAACCCCAAACTAGTGCAACCACAGCGCTAAATAAGGCGGCTAGGAACATTCCTAAAAGAACGTTACCTATAAGGACAAAGAAATTTCTACCAAAGCTAAAAGGAGTAGGTGCTTGATCTAAAGCCTCCAATGTATTTTGATCTTCAAAATTGTCAAATGATTCCATTAACTTCAGTTATAATAAACAAAGATTAGTAATTGAATTGCTAAATTAGCAATTCAAGAAATAAGCATTGTATAATGACGAGATTAAGTGTCAACATAAATAAGATAGCCCTAATTAGGAATGCTAGAGGTGGCAATTTACCTGATCTTAGGCAGGTGGCCATTGATTGTGAGCGATTTGGAGCACAGGGTATTACAGTCCATCCTAGACCTGATGAGCGACATATTCGCTATGATGATATTCCTATATTAAAGGAGATCGTGACTACAGAATTTAATATTGAGGGAAATCCAACGGAAAGGTTCCTAAAGATGGTGGAGCAAAACAAGCCGCACCAAGTAACATTGGTACCGGATGCACCAGATGCACTCACATCGGACTCAGGCTGGGATACTATTGCAAATGAAACCAAGCTCAAAGAAATTATTGAAAGAATGCATGCCGCAGGGATAAGAGTGTCCATATTTTTAAACCCAGAAGAGAAAATGGTTGAGGGAGCAAGAAAGGTAGGTACGGATCGAATTGAGTTCTATACTGGTGATTTCGCTAAATACTACAATGAATCTCGTGAGAAAGCAGTTCAGCCATTTGTGCTAGCCGCAAAAGCCGCGAATTCATTGGATTTGGGGATAAATGCGGGCCATGATTTGAATCTCGATAATCTGAATTTCTTCAAAAACAGTATTCCCAATCTGTTAGAAGTTTCTATTGGTCATGCGTTGGTTACGGACGCTTTATATTATGGATTGCAGAATACGATCAAAATGTATTTACATGAATTGAAAAGACCAGTGGACATTTACGCCACTTGACACGTTTTTATTGCATTAGTCACATAATTTAGGCTAATTTTAAGATATTACAGAAAAAGTTAACGTTCGGTTAACAGGTTCTCTTAGAATTACTCTATTTTCGTAGCTATAGAATTATTTTTTTTAATTAAAATTGGATTAGTATGAAAAAAATCTCACTATTATTAGTGTTGATGGTTTCATTGGTTGGTTTTACACTGGCTCAAAGAACCATTTCTGGTACTATTACAGATGATACAGGCGAAGCGCTCATTGGAGCAAGTGTGGTAGCTAAAGGTACGACTGTAGGTACTATTACAGA
>CALJVI010000117.1 GCA_937974575.1 uncultured Saprospiraceae bacterium
ACTAGACGTTCATAGGCAGCAGGGATCATATGGTCTGCAGTCTGCTTAGCTATATCTAGTCGCAAAGCTGCCAAGGGAGCACTGTTGTTCCCTCCGGTCTGATCATCATCCTTACATCCAGTAAAGGCAAACACAATCACGAAGAGGAATAAAAATCTAGAAGAGATGAATTTCATTTTACTTTCTTAATAAGGTTTTACAATTCGTCTTTAACTGATTCTAGTATTGGGTATGTGGTAACAAGCTTTTGTTTAGCATTGTTTAATCCCTCAGCACTTGCAGTCCAAAAGTTTCCTCCGTTCCCAAAATCTACATTCTGGATATTGTGCAAATCCGATGGAATAATAATTTTCTTAGGGTTAAACGTTAATGATCTTGCAAACATGTATGCTTCAGATAAGGTGTGTAAAAAATCACCAGTGTTTCCTGCATTCAAATGAACAAGGCTTTGATTGATATAATGTATAATTGTAGCTGCCGTCAGTATTTCTATCTCTGTATACAAGATGTCACGGCTATTGTTTTTGGTGTTTAAATCATTGGCAACTATGGCTTCTCGTCCATTGCGAAAGGCATTCATGATTTTGTCACTGATACCAGTAGATGGGTCTACGATATTAGAGTAGTTGCTCCAAAATTTCAATTCTTCTTCACGTGCCTCCTCCCAGTTAGATCCAAAGTCACCAGGCGCAGTAAAGTAGCCAAAGGCCTCATCCCAGTGATGCTCTAGTTCGGTATAGTTTTTACCCTCTTCTATGGTTTCATTATCTACTAGGTCACCTGTGCGTTCATCCGTCAAATAAACATTGTAGATCTGATTTAGGAATACACTTCCCATTAAGCCTTTTTCTATAAATTGGGTAAATTCTTGACCATAGTTGTTTACCAATATAGTTGTGCCTTTCGATTCTCTAACAATCAGACCAGGTTGACCATTTTCGGCGTTATTTCCTGATTTGCTTGCAATAGCAGCCTGCTCAAATAGGTCTCCAAAGTAATCTTCATCTATATCTGGACCAAAAAGCTTATTCTCTAATTGCTTTGTAGAAGTAAAATCAAATAAACCACCACCATTGTCATCTCTATTTTCTAAAGCTCCTCTTAGGGTAGTGGCTTCAATCACTTCGCCTGCATCGCCTGTCAGTAGGTAGTCTTTCATGGCACAAAGCATATTGGCTCTTTCCGTCTGTCCAGAGAAGGATACACTAGTTTCCCCGTTACGTGCGAATGTATAGGTGGCAACATCGTCTACCAGCGGCTCTTTGTCCATATCCTGCTCATCATCCTTACATGAAAAAGAAAATAGCAGTACAAGCAGTATAAATGTGGTTTTTAGGGCTAATTTCATTGCTTGTCTTATTTTTATTAAGATTTAGTCTAAATAAGGTTAACGATGGCAAATGTACTCCTTAAGAGAGGTAATTGCAAGCAGAATTGCCCTAAAGTTTATGTTAAAACAATTTTTTCTCTACTTATTGCGAGCAATTAATTGGCAGTCAGGACAATCCTTCAGTAGAGGTTTATATTTTTAACATTCACTATCATATGTAGTCATATCGACATATGTCATATTGATTGGTCTATGCAAAACTTAGGTTAATCTATTTATTGACTTTTTGTATCCTAGTTCCAAGCAATCGGGCTAAATTTGCTCTGAATTGAAAACTAAATCACGATAAAACGATTTATTACTCTATGAAAAGAAAACTCATAACCCTGCTGCTGCTATGCGGCTTCCTACTTCCCTTGATCGCTCAGTCTACAGATAAGGTTACCTTGAGTGGGTATATCAAAGATGCAGAATCTGGAGAAACCCTTATAGGAGCTTCCGCTTATATTCCAAGCTTAGCTTCTGGGACCACTTCCAATGAATATGGATATTATTCACTGACCGTTCCTCCAGGGATGTATACTGTGGAGTATGCCTATCTCGGATTTGATACCAAAGAGATGGATATCGACCTGACTCAAGATCTCAAGCAAGATGTAGAGCTTGGCGAAGACATCGCTCAACTTGTTGAAATAGTTGTTACCTCTGAGGCGGAAGACAAGAATGTTACTAACACTGAAATGTCTGTTAATAAACTAGATATTAGAACCATTACAAAAATGCCAGCCTTATTGGGTGAAGTAGATGTGATCAGGAGTATCCAATTACTACCAGGTGTTTCTACGGTAGGTGAAGGAGCTACAGGTTTTAATGTGCGTGGAGGAGGAGTGGATCAAAATCTTGTACTTCTAGATGAGGCACCAGTGTATAACTCTTCCCACCTTTTCGGATTCTTTTCAGTTTTCAATCCTGATGCCGTAAAAGATGTGAAGCTTTTCAAAGGTGGGATTCCAGCTAGGTACGGAGGGCGTCTATCGTCTATTTTGGATGTTAGAATGAAAGAGGGAAATAGTAAGAAGCTCGCAGTCTCAGGTGGAGTAGGATTTATCTTCAGCAGACTTTCTGTAGAAGCGCCTCTGATCAAAGACAAAGCTTCTTTTATTATTGCGGGCCGTCGTTCTTATATAGATGTACTCTCAAAGCCGTTCTTAAACGATGACCTTTCAGATACCGCCCTCAACTTTTATGATCTTACTTTGAAGACAAATTATAAAGTAAGTGAAAAGGATCGGATTTATTTATCGGGCTACCTCGGTAGAGACAATTTTAGATTTAGCGAATCAGCTGGATTCGATTGGGGAAACAAGACAGCTACCCTAAGATGGAATCACCTCTTTAGTGATAAGTTGTTTGCAAACTTCACTACTTATTATAGCAACTACGACTATCAGATCAAGTTTGGATCCGATAATGTGAATAGCTTCGATTGGGATGCAAAGATTGTCAACTACAGTTTGAAAGGTGATGTTTCTTATTTTCTCAATCCGGATAACTTGATCACCTTTGGTGGACAAGGGATTATCTATGAGTTTTCTCCTGGCAATGCAGTCGGTATTTCACAAGGAGAGCGTACCGAATTTTCTGTTCCAGAAAAGTATGCCTTAGAAGCAGGGATATTTTTAGAAAACGAGCAAACAGTAAATTCAAAATTATCTATGCAGTATGGACTTAGATTGTCCTATTTCAATTATATGGGAGATGGATTCGCTTATACCTTTGACGAGGTAGCTCCAGGCGAACGTAAAGCACTTGCAAGCGTATCAGAAAAGTTTGACAAGTGGGAGAGTATCGAAGATTATATCAATATCGAACCCCGTGCATCTATCAAGTATCAGCTCAATGCTACCTCATCTGCAAAGCTGAGCTACAATCGTATGGCGCAATACCTACACTTGATTTCCAACAGTACCGCAGCGTCGCCATTGGATGTATGGTTACCGAGCACCAACAATCTAAAACCACAAATCGCAGATCAATTTGCAATCGGGTATTTCAAAAATTTCAACAAAAATAAGTATGTGACCTCTGTCGAATTGTACTACAAAAAATTTCAAGAGCAAGTAGACTATATTGATGGTGCAGATTTATTCGTCAACGAATTGATCGAGGCGGAGCTGCTGTCAGGCGAGGGTAGAGCTTATGGCTTAGAGCTTCAAGTCGAGAAAAAGAAAGGCCAGTTTTCAGGTTGGGTATCTTATACCTTAGCCCGATCAGAACGCAAAATCGAGGGCCTCAATAATAATGATTGGTACGCTAGTCGTTTCGATCAGACACACAATTTATCCGCCACCTTGTTTTATGAACTCAACAACCGCTGGACCTTTTCTACCAACTTTATTCTTAATTCAGGTACACCAGCCACTTTTCCGACAGGAAGAATTGAGCAGCAAGGATACGTGATACCAGAGGTATCCAATGATGTGCGTAACAATGTTCGCATACCAGCTTACCATAGACTAGATGTATCAGCTACTTTCCGAGGTAAAAAGTATGATCAAAAGAAATGGAAATCAGAATGGGTTTTCTCTGCTTACAATGTGTACAACAAGCGAAACCCTTTCTCTATCTTTTTCGAGCAAGAAGAAAAAAGAGTACTCAACAACGATCCTATTCGCACCCAAGCAGTTCGCTTATCTGTCATAGGTTCTATTATCCCATCCGTTGCTTACAACTTCAAATTTTAA
>CALJVI010000118.1 GCA_937974575.1 uncultured Saprospiraceae bacterium
CGATGTTCAATATTTATGGCTATTCAAAGATTTTGGAAATGCAGAAACGAAGAAGTATTTATTTGATAATATTTTGGATATTGAGTTTAAAGAGTATGAATCATTATTTAGGAGATTTCCAATTTTTAATTTTCTTTATAATCAAAATATAGATTTTCAAAAAGAGGCTTCAAAATATTTCTTAGATAATCATCTTGAAAATTTAAAGAATAGAACAGATTATGTTATCGGACATCGTTTGATAAATAAAGCGTTTCAATCTAAAGTAGAATATAATCTATTTCTTGATAACTATTTGAAAGGCATTAATTTTAAGAGTAGAAGGAAGTTGAGAAAGTTGCGGAGAGTTGGAAAAAAATCTCTTTGGGATCATCATTCTTTAGATTAGAGGTCCATCAGTCTACGCCATTTTCTCGATGTTTTCAACATCGATCCCGTACTCATATTTAGTTTTATCAGGCATAAATTCAAAAGCAAGGAACCGGTATTACATCAAGGCTTGACCGACCCTCCTTGGTCGGGATACAATCCTCGACGAACTGAGGAAGATAGAGTTTGTGTTTGTCTCTAAGCGAAATTCTTTATGAGAACTATCCCTTTACTACTTTGGCTTCAAATTTGAACCAATAGCTTATTGTTTAACCATTAAATTAAATTTTATGTCTACTTATTTCAAATTCTTTAGTCTAAGCCTATTTTTAATATTTACCCTATCTTCTTGTGGAGGAGATGACGAAGTAAGCTTAAATGATACTACAAAAGACACTTTAATTGGCGAATGGCGGTCTACGACTGCAACTATTGATGAGGTAGATATGAGTAATTCAGTTTTCGCAACATTCAATTTTGCAGATGACGGTACTTACACATCTAATGTTTCAGAGGGTGGATTTGGATTAGCTCTTTCAGGATCTTATTCGGTAACTGAAGAAGGAACATTATTGAGTTTCTTTGATAATACGTCCAGTTTTGGAATAGCAGGTAATGCGGATCACGTTTTATCTAACGTGACGGAATCTACTTTTACGATTACCTTAGTTTCAACTAGTACCGATAGAGTCATTGATTTTATTAGAATATAAGTATTGCCTATGATTAATTAGAGGTATAGACCTTTGATTGGATATACCATTATAGTACAGCATTATAAGCCTTCGATTAATTTCGAGGGCTTTTTATTTGCCTATTGGCCTGTCATTGAAATCAAGATCTAAAACAACCAAAAGATTAACTTAGTTAGTTGATGGCTAAAGCCATCGATTCCATACACTCGACCTAGTTTGATTGTATTTAGTACGCTGATAATCATGCAGAAACATAAGCATTCTGGTATAACCCTCATTTAAGAGTTAATTGAATATTGACGTATCCATTAGTCCAATTCCACCGTATATTCCACTATAATAAATCCTTCATAATTATTATATTTGCCGCCCCTTAAGTCTCCTTTGACTTAGGGTAAAAACAACATGATATGACAAACGATAAGACAATCATTAAATATACGTTTACGGATGAGGCACCGATGCTTGCAACGCATTCATTCCTGCCAATAGTAAAGCGTTTTACGCAATCTTCCAATATTGTAGTCGATACAGAAGACATCTCCCTTGCAGGAAGAGTTATTGCGAATTTCTCCGAGTTTTTGACAGAGGAGCAAAAGCAAGACGATTCTTTAGGAAATTTAGGGAAACTGGCAAAGAATCCAGAAGCAAACATCATAAAGTTGCCCAATATCAGTGCTTCTGTACCTCAGCTTGCTGCTGTTATAAAGGAATTACAAGATCATGGATACGCAATCCCTGATTTTCCAGAAGAGCCAGAAACAGAGGAAGAAAAGTCAATCCGAAAGCGATACTCTAAAGTCTTGGGAAGTGCCGTAAACCCAGTTTTACGAGAAGGAAATTCGGATCGAAGAGCACCAAAACCTGTAAAGCAATATGCAAAGAACAACCCACATAGTATGGGGGCATGGACAGCAGACTCTGCATCGCATGTAGCGACTATGGAAAGTGGTGATTTTTGCCATAATGAAAAATCAACAACAATTACCCAAGCTGGTAATGTACGTATAGAGCATACAGATACTTCAGGCAACAAAACAGTCCTAAAAGCAGAAACACAAGTACTGAAGGACGAGATAATTGATGCCTCTGTCATGAACAAGAAGGCACTACTTTCCTTTTTACAAGAACAAGTAAGTGATGCAAAGGATAAAAATCTTTTATTCTCATTGCATATGAAAGCTACCATGATGAAGGTCTCCGATCCTATCATCTTTGGACATGCAGTACGCGTATTCTTTGCTCCAGTATTTGAAAAATATCATGATGTATTTGATGAATTAGGAGTGGATGTAAATAATGGATTTGGCGATCTACTTACTAAAATCCAGAATTTGCCAGACGCACAGCGCATAGAAATAGAAAGTGCAATCGAAGCATGTTACGCAGAACGACCAAGTGTAGCAATGGTAAACTCTGACAAAGGAATAACAAATCTACACGTACCTAGTGATGTGATCATAGATGCCTCTATGCCCGCTATGATACGTACTTCTGGACAAATGTGGAATGCAGATGGGAAATTACAAGATACAAAGGCTGTTATTCCTGATAGTAGTTACGCAGGAATCTACCAAGAGACTTTTGACTTCTGTAAAAAACACGGTGCTTTTGATCCGACAACAATGGGAACTGTTCCTAATGTGGGCCTAATGGCACAAAAAGCAGAAGAATACGGATCTCACGACAAAACATTTGAAATTGAGAAGGAAGGAGTCGTAGCGGTTATTGACGATCAAGGAAACACACTCCTAGAGCACCCAGTGTCAACCGGTGATATCTGGAGAATGTGTCAAGTAAAAGATGCACCTATCCAAGACTGGGTGAAATTAGCTGTAAATAGAGCAAAAGCTACCCAAACACCAGCTATTTTCTGGTTAGATAAAAACAGAGCACATGATGCGCAGTTAATAGAAAAAGTAAAGGTATACCTTAAGGATCATGATACCAATGGACTTGATATTCAAATCATGTCTCCTGTTGAAGCGACACGCTATACATTAGAGCGTGTAAAGAAAGGAGAAGATACCATCTCCGTGACTGGAAATGTATTAAGAGATTATAACACAGACCTCTTTCCTATTTTAGAATTAGGTACAAGTGCAAAAATGCTTTCTATCGTTCCACTTATGAATGGTGGTGGATTGTTTGAAACAGGTGCCGGTGGATCTGCACCAAAACATATCATTCAGTTTTTAGAAGAAGGTCACTTACGTTGGGATTCTCTTGGAGAGTTTTTAGCACTTGCCGTTTCTTTAGAGCATATTTCAACCGCTACAAATAACAAACGTGCAGCTGTACTTTCGGAAACACTAGATGCTGCAACTATAAAGTTCTTAGCAAATAAAAAGTCTCCATCTCGTAAAGTAAATGAGCTGGATAATAGAGGAAGTCATTTTTACCTCGCTATGTATTGGGCTCAAGCACTTGCTGCTCAAAATATAGATCAAGATCTTAAAAGCGAGTTTGCTCCATTAGCAGAAGCTATGGAAAAACAAGAGCAAAAAATAATTGAAGAATTAAATAATGCCCAAGGATCTCCTATGGATATAGGAGGTTATTATCACGTAGACACTGCAAAAACAACAGCTGCTATGAGACCTAGTGCAACATTTAATGCCATTATCGACGCATAGTCTACATATCCAAGAATAAGCTACCTACAAAACACAAGATAAAGTTGATGCAGTGCAAAGCCACTGCATCAACTTTTTCCACCCTTCCAAGTTCGTCGAGTTTTTCAATTTCGATGCTATATACGTATCTAAGTCCCATTTTCATTATCTGATGTTCGTCGAGGTTTTCAATTTCGATGTTATATACGTGTCTAAGTCCCATTTTTATTTTCTGCAGTTCGTCGAGGTTTTCAATCTCGATGCTATAAACGTATCGAACTCTCAGTCATGCTGATCCAATAACCCAGGAAGAAGGCAAGGATGATTATCGCAAATCCCATCCCCATTTCAGAAGCCTGACTTATCCAAATACTTCACCACAATAATATAATAAGTATTACTTATTTTTATAATGTAGAGGATTCCCCGATCGAAAAGGATTAACCTAAAAATCTAAAAATGAGATATCTATTGACATGTACGCTGTGCTTTTTACTTTGCTCCTTATCAGCATTTAAGAATGGAGATAAAACTAAACCAGTATCAAAAACAAAAACCAACAACTACGGCCAAGACTGTGCACAGGCAACAGCCCAGTGTGACTTGGATATCAATAATGTAAGAGCAACACTCTTGGTAGGAGGCGACCTCTGGTGGGACGGCGAAAACGGTTCATACATAGTACCCAAACCAGCCGAGGGAGAAGAAGGAGTATCTTCCATATTCGCAGGAGCAATCTGGATGGGAGGATTTGACCCAGCGGGCAATCTCAAAGTTGCAGCGCAGCAGTATGGCACAGGGACAGGAAGTACTGACTTTTGGCCAGGCCCACTTACATCGAATGGAATTACACAAGCGGATCAATGTGCCAACTGGGATAGAATATTTTCTGTTACAGGCGAAGAAATAGATCTGCATATTGCACAGTTCGAGCAAGCCAAGGCAGACGGCATACCCTATGATGTTTCCCTAATACCAAAAGGAGTTGCAGAATGGCCTGCGA
>CALJVI010000119.1 GCA_937974575.1 uncultured Saprospiraceae bacterium
TTATCAAATCGGAAACTTGAAATATTGTTTTCTAACAGATAGAGTGCCAGCTTTTTGAATGCATCTGTTTTTAGGCCTGCATTATTATTGCAGTCTCGATCTGTAGGACCAGAGCCGGCAATAAATATTACAAGCTTATGATCATTTGCATATTCTAGCTTTCCGTGAATAAAAATACTAGGCACTGTCTCTACTTGCAGTACTTTACTTTCTGTGTATTTTTTGGTCTGTGTTTGGAGCACTCGGTTTTTGGGAGTGCATTGACTAAATAGAAAAAAGAATAGACCCAGTAAGATGATGTTGATTTTCATAAGCCTAAAATATGAAAATAATAGCTTTGTTCTTACCAAAACACTTACAAAATATATCCTTTTTTTTGGATGAGGGATAGGAAGGGATCCCGCTTTTTTTTGCGGGATGACCCACGCAGAGCTTTGTGGGGCGAGCCTGGGTCCGAAGTGACAACGGAGTCCTGGATTAGCCCGACCCTGTCTGCGCAGCACTTCTGTACCGATAAAAACTAAATTGCTAAAAGCGCAGATAGGGGCATCCCCAAATAAAACAGAAACCAAAAGGAGGCTATGCCCTGATGCAGGGAATCAAAGGAGTGATGGCATCAACGAGGATGTTGCCATTGTAATGAAAGAGTAAACCATCGGCGAAGAAGGCTTCTATGATGATATAATTGAACTTTTGTTTTGCCGTAAACTTGATGTCATAGGTTTCCCAATCGTCATGTGAGATGGTGGGGGAAGACCAGAGGAGTTGTTTTTTCTTACCTTTTCGTGCAGCGGCGTAAATGCGTAACTTGACTGGAAAATTGTATCCTGCATATGATTTTGAACGAGAGAGGTCCATCGAAAAATTGTAGCACATATCTTTTTCCAAAGGGGCCTCCAGACGCTGACCGATAGACTCGTATGAACCATCTTGACGTGTGATAAGGCCTAGGTAGGTTTCTCCATCCGATGCTTCCTTCAAAACACCCCATACACCTGGCATAATGTCGGGTGTAGTACCCAACTCGCAGGCATGCCATCCCTGCGGTAAAGTGGCATCCTGGGCAGCCCCTTCAAAGGAGGCATTGTCCAAGGCAATCTGCCCTATCAAAATAGCGGTAGATAAGCAGATGAATATAATAGAGATGACAATTCTTGAAGACATGATAAGAGACAATTTTTGTGTACAAATCTAATCTTATAACTCGAATTGGAAGAGATATAGTACCTATAATCTCGAAATGTGGGATGAATGAGTCAAATAATTGATACTGTGTGGTTAAGGAAATATTCTACGGAGTGTTTATTACTTATATGAAAAGCTTACATTTGTACCTAATAGCAATACACAGACCGATTGAGTACTATAAAATCAGGATATAAACCCAACCAGCTATATGCTGTAATGAGCTTGGCAGCAGTCTTGTTTTTGCTGGGTTTACTGTACCTACTCTATGTGTATGGCAATCAGACCATCTCTTATCTCAAGGAGCAGGTGCGGCTGACTGTAGAGCTAAAGAATGACTCCAAAGATATTGCTATCCAATCCATCAAGGCGGAGATCTACAAACTAGCTGACTATAAAGAGGAGTCGCTTACCTTCATCAGTAAGGAAGAAGGGCTGCAGATCATAGAGGAGGAATTGGGTGAAAATCTGTCTTCTTTTGGGATGAAAAATCCTTTGTACGATGTGATCACCTTCAATCTACAGTCTCAGGCTATAAGCAATGAAAATCTGAATTTGATCAGTAAGGAATTGGCTAAAAATGAGGCTGTAAGGGATGTGTACTTTCAGGAGAAGCTTGTGTATAGTCTGGAAGGTAATATCAGTAAATTTAGATACATCGGGCTGGGGGTTGCCATCGTCTTTTTGCTGATCGCCATCTCTCTGATATACAATACGGTAAGGCTTGCCATATATAATAACAGAATGACTATCAAGCAGATGCAGCTCATCGGTGCCAAGGACTCATTTATCATAAAACCGTATCTCAAGCAGGCTTTTTTTAATGGATTGATGGGCGGTATACTTGCCATCACCTTGATCCAAATGGTATTGCAATTCCTTTGGTCCATAGAACCTGAGATTAGGGTTATAGCTGGAAACTCCAATTTTGTTTGGATCTATATAGGTTTGGTTTTATTGGGGATTTTGATTTCAATCTTGAGCACACGGCAGACGGTAAGGAATTTCCTGAAAACTCATAGGGACGATCTGCACTGATCTGGGCTAAAATCATCTGATGCGCAAGTACTAGCTTCTAGATAAATGTCTTACTGGGTAGACAGCCATTTTGGTGGGTTTTTATGGTTTGTAAATCTCTGTTAATAGCTATCAAACATGGTGATATTTATAACTTTGTAGCAAAAAATGACGTACATTAGCACGTGTTAATCACTACCAATGAGTAAAGAAAATAAGGACAAAAAGAAAAAAGTAGTCAAAACAGTAGGCACTGTTGCAAAAACAGCAGCAGCCACTAAGGCAAAGTATTCTTCTGCTGGAAATTCTTCTGCATCTACAAAAGAAATGACCTTCGGGCCAGAGACTTTTAAGTGGATGGGAATTGGAGTAGTACTGATGGGCCTCGGCTATATCATGATGCTAGGTGGACACAATGACGATCCAAATGTGTGGGACGAAAGCGTCATTTACAATTGGCGTATTCTGATCCTAGCACCTATCTTAATTTTAGCTGGTCTGGGGGTTCAGATCTACGCTATCTTCAAAAAGTAATTTCCCTTTTCATATGGAGGCTATTATTCAAGCTATCATTCTTGGTATCATACAAGGACTCACTGAGTTTTTGCCTGTCAGTAGTAGTGGGCATTTAGAATTGGCCAAATACTTTCTAGGCTATGAGGCTACACAAAGCGAAAGTATGATCATGACTGTAACGCTTCATGCGGCTACGGCACTGAGTACGATCATTGTTTTCAGGAAGGATATTGCTGAGATATTTGGAGGTCTGTTTTCTGCTGTTAAGAATATGAGCTTTAAGGACAATGCGTCTTTTAATTTCTCCATGAAGATCATCTTATCTATGATTCCTGCTGCTTTTGTTGGGGTGATGTTTGATGAACAACTGGAGTCTCTCTTTAATGAACAAATAGTGCTGGTAGGATGTATGTTGATTCTGACTGGTGGGCTACTTTTCCTAGCTGACAGAGCTAAGGACTCTGAAAAATCTGTAAACTATCCGAATGCGCTGATGATAGGAATCGCACAAGCTATTGCTATTCTTCCTGGTATCAGTAGGTCTGGTGCTACTATTTCTACCTCGGTATTATTGGGTGTAGACAAATCTAAATCTGCTCGCTTTTCGTTTTTGATGGTTATTCCTTTGATCCTCGGTAAGATGGCAAAGGATCTACTGGATGATGAGTTTGTCATGAGTACAGAGTCATTGACTCAAGTAAGTATTGGTTTTGTTGCTGCCTTAATCACTGGGATCATCGCATGTACGTGGATGATCAAAATCGTTAAAAAGTCTCAACTTAAATATTTTGCCTACTACTGTTTTGCCATGGGTATCTTTGCCATAGTGTACAAAACTGCAGTAGGTTGAGCAATACTCTAGATCATACTTTTCCAGATCATCCTCGAAAATTTTCTGAAGGCGCTTTGCTCTTAATAGACAAGCCCCTTAATTGGACTTCCTTTGATGTTGTCAATAAGATCCGCGGTACCTTGAAAGGAAAGCTCCAGGTCAAGAAACTTAAGGTTGGTCATGCTGGGACTTTAGATCCATTGGCTTCTGGCCTATTGCTTATTTGCACTGGTAAGTGGACTAAACAAATCGACAGCCTACAAGGAATGCCCAAGCAATACACAGGTACACTCAAGCTGGGTGCTACTACCCCATCCTATGATGCAGAGACTGAAGAGGATAATACTTTCTCTACAGATACATTGACTAAGGATTTGCTCTTAGCTACTACGGAGCAGTTTAAAGGGCAAATCGATCAGATGCCTCCTATGTTTTCTGCTTTGAAAAAGGATGGCATTCCTCTATATAAGCTGGCTCGTGAGGGGCAGACTGTAGAGCGTAAGACGCGTAGTGTGATGGTTTCTACTTTTGAGTTGACGGCTATTGATTTGCCGCAGGTTTCTTTTTTGGT
>CALJVI010000120.1 GCA_937974575.1 uncultured Saprospiraceae bacterium
CTGAAGTTGGGCTTCCTTACTTCTAAAGAATATGACCAATGGGTTCGCCCTGAGAAAATGGTATAGCATGTTTTATTCAAATAAATTAATCATTCCAAGAGAAGGTCTTACCTTTATTGGTAAATAAAATCATTATGAAAAGAATCGTCTTTAATGCCACACTTTTATTCCTTGTGATATTCATAGCAAACCCATTATTGGCAGTGAATAAGCCAGTGAAAGAGGCTACCGCTACTGCGTCATCACTGAAAAAGGAGATGACTGCAAAGGAGCTAAAGAAGCTTGAAAAGATTGAAAAGAAGCTTGAAAAGCGAATGGATAAGCTCAAAAAGAAAGCGAATGGTGCAGATGTAGACTTCGACGATCCTGTGGATAAGTGGATGTGGTTTTGGATTTTTGGATGGGGTGCAGGTTTTGTATTTGCTTTATTGAGCTTAGGTTTTGGGTTTTTCGGATTTTTATCAGGCGCATGTATGCTATTTGGCACAGTTGCGCTCGTCTTATGGCTGGTGAAGAAGTTTTCATAAGCGGGGGGGAAGTCAAATTATACCTAGTATTAGCCGATAACTAAGTGGCATATATTTGCACAATCACTTGATTTGGCGTATCTTTGCCGAGCTTTTTAGAAATAAAGAGTAATTTCGTTTTTTTAACACGGGAAATAACGTTTTCCCTTGAAAATGTACGACTTATGGATGCTTTAAAGCATTACACCATCCCCATACAGGGCTTGGGAAACGGTATCCATAATTTTGATTTTGACATAAATGAGTCCTTTTTTGCCCACTTTGAGCATTCTCCGGTCCAAACTTCTGATTTAAAAGTACAAATTGTGCTTACCAAGAAGCCTGGCGTAACGAGTATTGTGTTCAATGTAAAGGGAACAATCCTGACACCCTGCGATAGATGTCTTACAGATATCCATCTGCCGATCGAAGGTTCTTTTCCCATGTTAATAAAGGACGCAGAGGAGCTATCTGAGGATATTGATGTGATATATGTCAATTCATCCCAAAAGAAGCTCGAAGTAGCTCAGTATTTATATGAGTTCTCGCTATTGTCTATCCCAATCATCAAAGCGTATGATTGTGATGAGGATACTCCGAGACCATGTGATGATACCACACTGGACAAGCTCGAATCAAATCAAGATACCGGTGCAGCAAATCCATTTAAAGATAAGCTGCAAAATTTTAATGACAATTAGTAAATAACGATATAAAAAACATAAAATGGCACATCCTAAAAGTAGAATCTCTAAGCAAAGAAAGAGAAAAAGAAGAACGCACTATAAGACGCCAGTTCCTCAAGTAGCTACTTGTAAGGTTACCGGTGAAAAGCACCTCATGCATACTGCATACGAAGTAGATGGTGACATGTACTATAAAGGTCGTGTACTCATCAAGGGTGACGTAGAAGATATGGAGTAATACTCCTTATTATTATCTTTTGCCAAGAAGGATTAATCTATTTACTTAGGTTAATCCTTTTTGTATTTGTGTTGAGTTGTGAAAAGCTCATTTTACTGGAGAATTAATTTTTCTATATACTCCTGATCTTGATGAAATACTTTAACAATGTAGATCCCGCTATTCAATTTTGGGAGCTCAATTTTGACTCTTCTATAAGGAGGCAAAGTAGTTTGAAATACCGATTTTCCCTGAGCACTAAATATTCTTAATGTGCTATTTTCATCGAAAGATTTTGGCAAGTCAAGATAGAAGTAGTCCTTGCTTGGATTTGGACGTAAGACGATTTGCTCAGATGGACTATCGAGATCTGGAAAATATTGTAGAAAGTTGTCCCAAAGGAAGTTAGGCCTTTGGGCAGCAAATGATTTATACGCTGTAATGGTCTGTTCCCAAGCGTCCACTGAGCTAGGATAGTTCCAACGCTCAATTTGGCGAGCGATTTCTGGACGATAAATAGAGGCTACAGAATCTATCATAGCTACTACGACTTCTGATGCATAGGTGTTCTCCAAATGGTATCGCAATCTACTTTTGTATTGGCTACTAAATTTTTCATTAGTCATCAGGCTGCGGAATAGGCGAGTAGACCATTCTGGATTTGGCCAGCCGACCCAATCTGTTCTGGTGGCATGTCGGTAAGCATCGTACTCCACATTTTTGAAAGCATCATCATAGTCATTGGCTACCCATCTCCATTTCGTTTTTCCATCTTGAGTCCGCCATAGCCGTTCATTGTTTCCAGACCAATCTGTTCCACCCCCGTATACTTTGGAGATGTGATGATCGATATAATTGGGGATGTCTATTTGTTGGGCCACTGATTCGTAGTTGGCCTGTATAGATAGATCTAAAAATAAGAGCGATTCGTTCATTTGCTCATACGCTAAAGCATTGCCTTCTTTGGCTATGAACTCATCTGCGATCTCTATATAATCAATCGCTTCAATATCATTATCGTGGTAATTTGAAAAATAGTATTTATCGTATTTCTCCCTAAGGTTATGGATGCCCCAATAAGATCCGTTGATGAAAAGGACTACCTGTCTAGAGGCTTGATGTTCGATATCTAGTTTGCCGATCAGGCTTTGCATGAGTACATCAGCAAAGAGTGCGTGATTCCAGTCTTGACCAGCGTTGCGCAATAAGATTCGCTTATATGCAGACCAAGGGCGGTTTGGAAAAAATGGATATTCCATGAAATTATTTCCTAAGCTTTTCTTAGCAGAAAGTCTTAAACTTTTGCAAGGCATGATCCTGCTTCCGCCTCCGTGGATTTGCAGTTCCGTATCTTGCTTAAAAGCTAGGTGTTGGTTTTCATAATAGGATAGACTCATGACTCTTTCCCAATCGTCTCCTCTTTCATAGTAGTTGCCCGGTTGCCATATATTTGGATTAGCATCATAGTCTCTACCAGGTACATATATTCCCGTGTCGTAGTCAAATAAATCACTGTTGTCTATATGGATAGAAAAAATAGGCATTTGTATTTCAT
>CALJVI010000121.1 GCA_937974575.1 uncultured Saprospiraceae bacterium
ATATGAGGCTGTAGTGTTATTAAAGTGTTTCATCGTGCAATATTTAGTGTTCCATAATTAATACCATACAAATATAAAACAATTTGTTTTATATGTCAACCTTAGTCGCAAATTATTTATAAAAATATTTCATAATCTGTACAATTACTGATTTACAGGGTTTTTAGGCACTTTTAGTGCCTAGTTCTCCACAATTAATACATCTATGTATGTAAATTAGTTACACAATGAGGCGATATGTTTTAAACAAGTCAAACATTTAAAACATTTTTGGTCTAATGTTTGGGATATACAGTAGGCTTATTGCGTAAAAACAACCTTTCTACGAATCCAATCTTATACATTATACTAAATCGTAATATTTGGCACCGGATTTGAATACGTATACATATATAGTACCCTATTTTCTACAGTGCATTCACTTGAGTGCACACACCTATTTCTTAAGAATGTGAAACCAATAATTTTCAAGCCACTACACTTGAAAATTTATCAACTGAAAATTCAAATGTCTAGAGTTAACTAGAAAACACATTCACCCTGTCCCGGAGACCATTTTTTGGCTCTGGGATTTTTTGTCAGAGACTAACATATAAATAGCAGGATTCAAATGCATTTATTAATGTTGATAAATTTGTGCTATTTTTAGACAGTATTTCTTTTACCATAAAAAATAACGCAATGAGTATATCCGCTATCAAAAACAAATCCTACTCTCCTGGTTTGATGAGTATACTGCCCTTATTTTATGTTGGTTGGGCAGACGGCGTACTTAGCCCTGGAGAAGCACAAAAAATAAGACTCAAACTAGCGGAGCTAGATTTTCTCTCAGAGCAGGACAAAACTACTGCTATGCTATGGAGCGACCCTTCACAGCCACCAACTGACGAGACCTACCAACACTGGAATGCCATTATACAAGAATATTGCAACTCCGACTGGGCAGATAAAAATTCACTGATTGATCTCGGTATTACACTCGCCAAAAACTGCGAGGAGAGTGAGGACCCTACTTATTGGGCCAATGACAAAACCATTGCCGCATTGCATGATCTACAATCTTGCATGGGCATCGCCAATATTGAAGTACAAAGACACCTGACACAACAAAACGAAGTAGACACTGTAGCTGACTTTGACATCAAAGAAATGACCAAAGCCCTAGACAAGAAATATACAGATTATAAAGCAAAGATCAAGACCCTACTGAGTTACCCTTCTTTCAAACTCCAGACCATTGCCGACAAGGAAGAATACCGTGATCAAATATTGGCCTGGACCAAAGCCTTAGCAGAACAAGGACTAGGCGCACTGGCTTATGCACCCGAGTATGGAGGCGAAGGCAGTATGGAAAAATATGCAGCTCTATTTGACAGCATGGGATATCATGACCTCAGTCTTGCTATAAAGTTTGGAGTCCAGTTTGGACTCTTTGGAGGTTCTATCAATTGGCTCGGTACCCAATATCACCATGACAAATATCTAAAAGATACAGGATCGCTCGACTTACTAGGCTGCTTTGCTATGACAGAGACTGGACATGGATCCAATGTTCGTGGCTTGCAGACCACAGCCACCTATGACTCCGATACAAAAGAACTCATTATACATACACCCACAGAAGCAGACGGCAAGGAGTATATCGGCAACGCCATGCACTCCACTATGGCCAGCGTATTTGCACAGCTCATCGTGGACGGCGAGAATCATGGAGTACATGCCATACTCGTCCCACTCCGTGATGCACAACACCAAAATCTACCAGGCATACGCATCGAAGATTGTGGATACAAGCTTGGACTCAATGGAGTCGACAATGGACGCATCTGGTTTACCCAGGTCCGAGTACCAAAAGCAAATTTACTCAACCGTTTTGGAGACATCAATGACCAAGGCCAATACACCAGCCCTATTGCCAATCCATCCAAGCGATTTTTCACTATGTTGGGCACCTTAGTAGGAGGACGAGTTTGTGTACCTCGTGCAGGTTTGAGTGCTGCCAAAACAGGCCTAGCTATTGCCATAAAGCACAGCCTCAAGAGACGCCAATTCGAATTGAAAGCCGGCGAAACAGAAACCATCCTCTTGGACTATCCATCCCACCAGCGACGCTTGATGCCACTGTTGGCCAAGTCATACGCTGTGAGTTTTGGTTTAGATTACCTCACAGACCGATTTATCAATCGCTCCGAATCAGACATTCGTGAGATAGAAAGCCTAGCTGCGGGCATGAAATCCTATGCTACATGGTTCACTACCGAAGCACTACAAGAGTGCAGAGAAGCATGTGGAGGCAAGGGCTACCTGGCGGAAAACCGATTGAGTCAACTCAAAGCCGACACCGAGATATTTACCACCTTTGAGGGAGACAATACTGTCCTGATGCTACTTGTATCCAAAGGGCTTTTATCCAACTTTTCCAAGGAGTTTCATGACGACGGTTTCGTAGCGGTGTTGAGGATGCTGGGCAACCAGTTTTCCACCCTCATCTTGGAGCAAAATCCATATACCAAGCGCAAGTCCGAGAGCGAGCATTTGCTTAGCGGACAATTTCAGTTGGCAGCCTTCAAGTATAGAGAACAAAAATTACTTTACTCTGTCAGCCAACGTATGCGTGGCTTGATCAAAGATAAGATGAGCTCCTCCGATGCTTTTCTACGTTGCCAAACACACCTACTAGAATTGGCCAACGCATTTGTGGAGCGTACCATCCTTGAGCAATTCATTTCGCAAACCAAACTCGTGGGAGACGCAGCAACAAGATCCGCACTCAAGCAGGTCGGACGCTTGTATGCACTGCATACCATCGAGTCCCACAAGGATTTTTATTTGGAGACAGAATATATGAGCCCCACCAAGACCAAGGCCATCCGCCGACTTGTCGATCAGCTTTGCTCGCAGGTCCGCAACCAAGCTGAAGCACTAGTGGACTCTTTTGCCATTCCAGACGAAATCTTGTCCGCCCCTATTGCGATCCATTCATAGACTAAAGGTTTTTATCTTTTGGGCGTGACCCTTACTCCGGCCGAAAAAGGCCTCCATTAGGGTCAGGCTCTATCGTAGTCCGCATCCGCTCCCGTCCCGCCTGAAAATAGTCGGGACTGACTCCAGCTATACTCCATGGCTCGGCGCAGGAGCCATACTTTCGATCCTTCACGCGGATTATGGATAGTATTGCGATTATTGCCTACTCATATAGATCGACATATTCTGGCTATATAAAAATTGCGCCTGTTCACGCCATTCCCTCTTTGAATAGTAGACTACCAAAAAAGCATCTGTCCTCACACCTATCTACGCAATCCAATTCCTGAATTTTGGAAATATCAAATTAAAAAAATTATATTCACATATCTTTCATAACCAACAAAAATGTCAACCGTGAGATTATCCTTTTATTTCTTATTCTTAGCTTCTCTTTTATGTTCTCCTGCAAGGGTGATGATGAACAAGTCAGTGATGATGATATGATGATGGAAGAAGTGGTCGATGAACAACTTATCGACAACTTTCTCTGGGAACGACTAACCGATAGCACATCTACTATTGCCAGCAGAGAAAGCTATTTTGTAGAACACACATTCCTCTATGAAGATATGGTTATATATAGCAACGATAAGCTAAAAGGATTTGTCGCTATTGATACTACCTCTGGCAATGAAGTCTGGAATAACTATGGAGAATTCGACCTTGAATCCCCATTTCACGAACCCATTATCTATGGTGACTATTTTTGCTTTGCTAGTAAAGACAAAAAAACCTTAGACGTTGTAAACGCAAGAACTGGCGAGCGAATACTTCAACATAGACTTTTAGATGAAGCTTTCATAACTACCACCCCTGTCATATACGAAAACAGCTTGATCTTTGCCACAGCTTATCCTAATGACGAAGATCATTATGTTGATTGGATGGCTATACCTCTTGATGATTTAAACGCGATAGATTGGGAATTATTTGAATCAGAAGAAATCAGAATTACTATTAATAGTACTCCTATTTTCCACATTGCAGCGGATGGGAAAAAACTTTTGATAACTAAATCATCAAGTGGGAACAAACGCATAGTTGCATTCGACATAGAGCAGGAGATAATAGCTTGGCAATTTGAAGAGAATATTGCTGGCAATTCTACATTTCTAACAAGTGATGCCGATCATGTTTATTACAATATTGGACTTCATTTATTTTGCCTTGATAAAGACAATGGCAATGTAGTATGGAAAGTAAATAATGCATTCATTAACGAACTAAGATCCGGATTATATATACATGATGATATGCTATTAGCCGTAGGGAATGAAGCTTACTCATTTGACAAAAGCAATGGTAATCTCATTTGGGATGTATTCAATTTTGAGACTGAAAAATATGGGTCAATGCCCATTGGTGCTAGTTCTAAGAAAGCAACAATCTATAAGGATCACATATACTTTTACAAAAAAAGAGTACACAGTATGCTCATGAAAATAGAAATTGAAACAGGAGATACTGAGTATTTTACAATTCCAGATTCGAGAGAAGTGGAGGGCTTAGATGTCCCACTTCAAACATTGGACTTCGAGTTCTCTCATCTTAAAATTTCCGAAGACGGCAACTTATATACTAATGACATCTATCGATTATTCGCATTTAAAGCTCCCTAAGGAATCTAAAAGCCAGATTTGAGTAAAAACACAGGCGTATTGCTCAAATCTAAGGCTTTCCAAAAATCGAGTATCTTGCGAATACATAAGGCAACTTTATCTCTAAATTTGGGCATTTTCATATAATAATAGCTATCTTTGCGCCTCTTAAGTAGTATATAATATATCTAATACCATATAAAAATGAAAAAAGGAATTCATCCAGAATCGTATAGAAAGGTGGTTTTCAAAGACTTATCTACAGACAAAGTCTTTATCACGCATTCATGTGCACCTTCAAAAGAAACTTTCACTTGGGAAGATGGTACAGAATATCCATTGATCAAAATGGAAATTTCTAGTGATTCTCACCCATTCTTTACGGGTAAAATGCAATTTGTCGATACTGCAGGTAGAATTGATAAATTTAACAAGCGTTTCGCAAAGACAAAATTTGCTAAGAAAGAAGAAGCAGCTGAAGAAACAAAGGAGGATACGCCTAGCGAGTAATATCCATTCCTCACAGATAAAAAGAAATCTCATTTTTCAGTTTTGAAAATTGAGATTTTTTTTTGCCAAAATTTTAGCTAATATTAGGCTTTTAATCGTACATACATTCAAAGCTTTAAAATCAATGCTATGAATATCATTTTGTTTGATGATGATACTAGAGAGAAATTACTCCCTCTCACCTATACTAGGCCCGTAGGAATGCTGCGTCTAGGCATCATGACGATACAAGAAAAGTGGGAAAGGTACTTTTCCGCAGACGTATCTTTCATTACCCAAGATTACCTATCAGACAAATATCCTATTCAGATCAAGGAGAAAAACTACGTAGTCAATGCGAGTATATTGCCTACTTTTCACATCTGCAAACTCATAGAGCAACTTCAAGAGAACGAAGCCCTACTCAAAGATGGTGATCTCATCGCTGCCCTACTCAATGAACAGCAATTTGACAACTTGATCCAAAACGAGGACATCAATGAACTCGAAGGATTTGAGATTGGCGATACCCCTTTGATGCGTATCACTCAGTTGTCTGATCTATTCAGCCTCAATGCGGATGCCATCAAGCACGATTTTGATCAACTTACCAAAAATAGAGAAACGCTTCCTCTCCCCTCTTTCGTTCAAGCCATTGGAAGAGAAAATATATTTATAGAAGAAGGAGCTGAGCTTTCCATCTCGATGATCAACGCTACGGATGGACCCGTCTATATCGGAAAAAACGCAAAAATATTGGAAGGCTGCTTGATAAGAGGACCATTCGCACTGGGCGATCATTCAGTCCTTAAAATGGGTGCCAAGATCTACGGTGGCTCCTCCTTTGGACCGCATTGCAAAGTCGGCGGTGAGGTCAGTAATGTACTCATGCAAGGCTACTCCAATAAAGGCCATGACGGCTACTTAGGCAATTCTGTGATTGGAGAGTGGTGCAACCTTGGTGCAGCTACCAACAACAGCAATCTCAAAAACAACTATTCAGAAGTGAAACTCTGGGATTACGCTGCGTCCAGCTTTGCGAAAACAGGTCTACAGTTTTGTGGACTTATTATGGGCGATCATTCCAAGGCGGGCATCAACACAATGTTCAACACGGGTACCGTAGTAGGCGTTGCTTGCAATGTATATGGAGCAGGCTATCAAAAGAATTTTCTACCCTCTTTCACATGGGGAGGACCAGACACCACATATAAGACACACCGTATAGACAAGGTCATAGAGACAAGCAATCTAGTCATGCATCGTAGAGGCTTAGGACTTAGTGAAGACGATCAAAAAATCCTCAAGCATATATTTGACATCTCCTCTGAATACCGCAGCTGGGAACGCCAAAGGTCTACCTAAATTACATGATCCCTACTTGGAAAAAATGGCTTAGCTATCTGACCGAAGTCCATATTGAAAGCGCGCCTAGCGATATCAATCCTCACCTCTATGTGAGTATGGAAAAAGGTAAACTTCAACTTTGCACAGAAAATGCCATCTACTCCTTTGATGAAAATTACCACAACTTTGCAGAGGCATTCTCAAAAATAGATACCAACAAGGTAGTTGATCAAGAAGTACTCATCCTAGGATTCGGACTAGGTAGCATCCCTCTCATTTTGCAAAATACATTTGGACTCAAAGCGCATTACACTGGTATTGAACTAGATGAAAATGTCCTCTATCTGTTTGATCAATACCGCTCTGAAAAGATCCATAGTAATCTACAGCTCATCTGTGCGGATGCCCAAATTTTTGCTGCCACCTGCCAACAAAAATTTCAGTTGATTTGTAGTGATATTTTTCTAGACAACGAAATTCCAGATACCTTTTGGAGCTTGGAATACCTTGAGGATGTGAAGAATATGCTCCAAGAAGGAGGCGCAGTCATGATGAATACGCTCGCCCTCACAGAAGGACAACAAGCACAATCCAGCACCTATTTTGAGCAAATATTTAAGCAAGTATTCCCAGAAGCTATCAAATTAGCAGTTCATCGCAATTATATCTTACTGAGCGATAAGGCTTGGCTAAAATAGTCCGCCCTTTATCACACATTTAAGTAGTTTCTACTCCTCATTTGCCTGCATTTAGCTTAAATTTGCAGCCAAACAGATAAGATATGCTTTCAATCAATATATATGTAAAATTTGGCTTGATGGCCCTAGGCTTGATAGGTGGTCTCCTATTCACTTTCTTGAGTGGATTTGGATTTTGGTATGCCATCTGGTTTTGGTTGCTTTTTGTAATCATGTTAGCCAGTTACATCTTTATGGGTACCATCCAGTCAGCCAGCACCTTGATGCAAGAGGGCAAGTTTGATGAGGCAGAGAAGCGTCTAGATATGACCGTTAAGCCTAACTGGTTATACAAGACTTATCGTGCCTTATTCTTCCTCCTCAAGGGATCTATGGCTATGCAACGTAAAGACAACGACACCGCAGAGATGTGGCTAAACAAAGCACAAGGTATAGAACTTCCATCGGACGATGAAAAAGCAATGGTTGCCCTGCAACTCGCTTCCATTAATGCCAACAGAGGAAAATGGGCGGTCGCTGAAAAGCATCACCGTACTCTAAAAAACCTTACCATCCGTACTCCTCAAATCAAAGAACAAGTCGCCGAATTTGATAAGATGATGAAAAATAAAGGCGCCATCAAACAAGCTTCTAGAATGAACAGAGGTGGTGTCCCTATTAAGCCAGGTGGCAAAAGACGTAGACCTAAGATTAGGTAGAAAGAAGGTGCTAGGTTCTAGCATATATAAAAACAGCCTTTACGTGAATTGAGATTCATGTGAAGGCTGTTTTCGTTT
>CALJVI010000122.1 GCA_937974575.1 uncultured Saprospiraceae bacterium
AGGGCATGAAGCCTTTGAATAGGAAGTAAAATGCGTCAATTATGCTTACAATTATATTTTTCATCAGACAGTACTAATCGGCAAATGTTATGATACGTGAAGTAGTCGAAATTATTTCACTTTTCTAGATTAATTCTTACAATTTTTTCAGAATAGATTGTTTTTTTTATTGGCCCAGACAAGTTTAGCAAAAGTGTTTTGCAAATGCATAAAGGCAATGATCTGTCTTAAGTTATTGTTTTGGGGCCATCCCGATGCTAGGCTACAAGCTCTACTATCGGGACCACGCTCTTCGACACTCCAGTTCCTTCCGGTCCCAGGCTTGCTGCACCAAGCTATGCTGGGACTACTCCCGCCTGACGTGCAGCTTGTCAGCTGACTTTCAGGACAAAAGGTCGTCTGTCTACGATCCCTTGTCCAAGAATTTTTGCTTAGGAAGAAGACCTATGTTTGCGAGAAGGATAGTAAGGTGGCGACTGTTAAGGAGCAGACCCTGTAGAGCTTTGTAGGGCCAGCCTAGGGGCCGTAGCAACGCGAAGTCCTGAATAGCCTGACTATATAGATTACCTTTTTTGCTGGGTAATCTATATCGGCTCGCCCAAATAAAACTAATAACTCAAAGCCAATTCTTTTTTAGGAGTAGGCGTATAGTTCTCGAGATCAGTTGGCAATATTAGGCCTTGCATCTTGAGGGATTGTATCCTATATAAGTATGCTGCTCCTGCCATAATGTGGTCTGCGATTTCTGCTGCTTTTCGGTTTGCGTATGACTCCAAGTAAGTACCTTTTACCCAGTCATTGAAGGCACCCATAGCTGGGCCACACCAAATCTGCATATCTGAAAAACGATCAGGAGTACCTGCATTTGCCCAGTTGGAAGAGAGGCCAAGATACCAGCGGAATATCAAAGCCATCTTTCGGTGCGGATTATTTTGTGCACGTTCTAATTGTGCTGGATCTCGCTCTTGAAAAAAGCTGATACACGCTTGCCATATTTCTTCTAGTGGTTTTTTGAAAACCTGGACTTCGAGTTTCTTTCGTTCCTCTGCTGGAATTTCGTCAATGGATTTATATAGCTTATAATATTCGTAAAGTTTTTTTGCACGTGGTCCGAAAAGGGTACCGCGTTTTAGCACTTGCAGTTCAACACCCATTTCAAACATGTCTGAAGCAGGCGCCATCATGACGTCTGTGGACGCCACAGTTTGAAGAAGTTTGCGCACATGCTCGGAAGTACCAGCTTCTATGCAAGCTTGGTTGACAGAGCCAGTAACGATGTATGCTGCACCCATCATGAAAGCAGCTAAAGCCGATGCAGGGGTGGCTATACCGCCAGCAGCTCCTATACGTATGGGTTGCTGATATTGATATTCTGCCTGAAATTTATCTCGCAACTTGATGATCGTTGGCAACAAGGCTACGAGGGTACGATTGTCTGTGTGCCCTCCAGAGTCGGCCTCGACTGTGATGTCATCTGCCATTGGAATTTGCTGCGCCCACTGTGCTTGCTGCGCAGTAATTTTATTCTTCTGAACTAAGCGCTCAAGAATATCTTGCGGCGCAGGTTTCATGAAATGGGTAGCCACCTCTGTACGAGATATTTTGGCAATGACTTTATTATGCGTAATGATCTTGCCATCTGCTGAGCGTTCAAGACCAGCAGCACGGTAGTGAACGATGTGCTCCGTCAATCCTAGATATGCCGATGCTTCTACGATTCGAATTTGATGATCCAGAAACAGCTGAACGGCATTGGCTTCCAAGGCTGCTTCTACAGGACTATGTATCAGGTTGAAGGCATAGGACTGATGAGGCAGACCATTTTTGATTTCTTGTATTGCTGTCAGTATTCGATCAGCGACTAGACCCGCTGCGCCAAATGAGCCCAGCATGTCGGCTTTGCCCATAGCGACTACAAGATTTGAGGAGGCGATGCCGTTGGCCATTGCACCTGTCTTGTAGGCTTGCTTGAGTTTGTAATCTCGCAAGAAGCTGGGATCTCCCAATTGATCTGGAGCTAATGCTTGGGCACTAGCCAAGACCTGTAGTCCTCTACCTTCTGACACCAACTGGCCTCCATTGCTGACTCCTATGCGATCGCGAAAATCACGCACCACATAGCAAGGTAGATGTGTATTGCTAAGTTTTTGCGCTATGTCCTCTATGCTGAAAGCCATGTCCCTTGGCGAACCTTGCCAAAATAAGGGTTTTGCTTTTCCTTGAAATTCTAATTGCATATTCAATTTATTTGTTTTCTTTTATGCTCAAAGCAAGATCTGTGATATGATAAATTCTCATGCCTTCATTCCAAAGATATGCATCTGCAATGAGGGTGGTTTGATTTTCTTTTTCTTCGATGGTCTTAAAGTGTACTTCGAGGTGCATCTCTTTGACAGGTAAAAGGATCTGGCCACGGTATTTCCAATTGGTAGTTTGATTGGCTACCTGCTCAAATCTTGGAGATTGGAATCGAGCACCAAGATCTTGTTGCAAAGCAAAAGTTTGCATAGCCTGAAGGATAGCTTCGACTCCTAGTGATCCAGGCATTACTGGATCCTGATAAAAGTGGCAAGTGAAAAACCAATCGTATTTCTTTATTTGTTTTGTTGCATGAACATAGCCTTTACCGTATTCACCTTGGTTCTTGGCTATTACGAGATTGTCTAGAAGCAGTAGTTGATCTGCTGCCAATTTATAGTGAGGTTTGTTGGCTGGCGCTTTGAATAATTTCATTTTTCCGTAGAGAGAATCCAAATTGATACGAGTACACTCCGAAGATGGAATATTATTTTGAGCAAGCCAGGAGGTTACTTCCTTACCTTTGTCTAAGCCTGCCTGAGCAGCCAAAGCTTCCTTAGGGAAAAATCCGAAAGAAGATTTTCCAGTGTAAAAAATATGTCCATCGATGGATAACTCAAATGTGTAGTTCTGCAAAACGGTACCTCCAAGTGAGACAGAAGAAGCAAGCACAGATTTATTGTGAATTACTTTTCCTCTAAAGTCTGTTCCTGCTGGTAGGTCATGCATCACGCCTTCACCATCTAAATTTCTGAAGTATAAATTCTTATCTGGAAACTGCAAAGTAGAGCCTAGGTACGCGCCAAGGAGCCCGCAAGGTTGCAGAGCTATCTCCATTAAAATAGAGTAGGGCATAGTCACTGCGCTATTTTGCTCATAGTACCAAGCATCTACAGGTACATCGTATTCTGCATATATGGTAGAAGGTTTGCTGAAATCACCTCGTTGGCCATCTACCTTAAGTATGCGGGATATCACTTGAAGATCTGTATTCGGTTGTCTAGATACTTTACGACCATCGTAGATGGAAAAGTCAGGACCAAAACATTGAGACAAGTCATCTAAGGCAAAGGTAGTAATGTCTTTCTCGTTGAGTAGGGCACCTTCTGAACGTGGAGATATTGCAATGTCATTGAGCTGATCAAGATATTTAGGATTGTCTTTTTCTCTGAGTTGTAAACCTAGATTTTCAAAGTGAACAGTAACTACTCCATCCGAAATAATCTCTAAATCACCAATTACATATGGATTAGGGATGAGACCAATTTCCTTTATCTCTAGTTTGTAAATAAGTTTTGTGTCTTTAGGCGTTACTTGTTTGCGACAACGTACCTTTTGAGGCAAGTCAAATATAGGCTGGTATCGTGCATCCTTGGTGAGTCTCTGAAGACCTAGGTGTAGCATGAAGAAGCGCAATAAATTTCCACCGCCTTCTGCTTGAAGAGATCCAGCGAGCACTTCGTCATCTCTAAAGTGACAAGGGAAGTACCAGTCATCAGGTTGTAAATCTTTTTCTGCAATGATGGATCCTAAACCATAAGCTCCACCTCTCAAATCAACCTCCGTGATGCGGTCGATCATTAATATCTTTTCAGGAGGTAAACAAAGAGATGGGTTTCTTCCATTTGGAAAATAGGACTCATCTTCAAAACATAGCTCTGGTTTTCCATTGATGAGATGTTGTAAATCTTCTTTTGAAAATTGTGTTTTCTCACAATCCAAGAGCGGTGTAAAATGCCTCTTCTTAGCTTCTTGTCTTACTTCCTTTTCTTTGTCAGAATAGACAACACCATTCCCTGCTTCCAACTGCTCGTCACCGAAGAAGCCTGCACAGCCATTGTCCATTTTAAGGACCAGTCTATCCTCTACATAGCATCTATAGCTAAAGAAGAACAAGAGGTTTTCTCCATTTCGGACAAATGAATTGATAGAAATATCATATCGTAAGGTCTGTCCTTCAAATGGTAAATCATCGACAAATGTCAATGTGCAATCCAATAAACGGTAGACCAGTTTTCCTTTATTTTCAAAATCAATTCCCAGGTACGATATCAATAGCAAGTCACATTGACCAGACTCTACAGAAACAGCCCAAGGAATTTGTCTGTCCGTAGTAAACCAAGCATCATAGGGTATGTCATATTCTGTCTGCATGGTAGATGGAACATATTCTCCTTTCTTAGCATTCAAGCCCGTAACTCTACTTACCAGTAGATATGGATATTGTGGCAGCATTACTCTACGTGGATATGAGTCAATAATACTATAGTCTTGGCCAAAAACTTTTGCAATACTACCTGTAGCAAACTCTTCAAGATCTTCTTTAGTAAATATTATTTCTTTGCCTTTAAGCTGTTCGCCATTGGCAAAGTCCTGAAGTTGCAGTCCATTTTCTCCAATATTATTTTTTTTGATGTGGACATTTGTATTTTGTATAATCGTGCTTTCCATAGATGTAGCAATTGTATTTTTTAATGCAGTTGTCACTGAAGTGGAAACTGACTTGAGAACTTTAGGTTCTTTGATTTTATGAATAACGAGTGTATCTTCAGAAATTGGAGATACTTGTTCTTTTGTATGGTTTTCGAAAAGTAATTGTAATGAAGGTTCCGCAAAGATATCGGCTATTCGTTTACCTCCAAGATGGATTTTTTTGTAGAATGATTTTTTAGGATTCGTTTCTTCTGTAAAATCAAAGAATGGCTGTAAATCAATATCAGCTTGATGAGACACTAACATAGCTATAGATGCAGCAATGGTGTCGGCTGTATTTTTGCCTTTAATATCAAGACTGAGCGCCAGGTGTTCTTTTCCTTTTAAGATGTCTTTTATCCAATTGGTACAAGTAGCATTGGCACCGAGTTCGATGAAAATTCTCGCACCCTTATTATAAACGTCATGAACACTTTTTGGGAAATCTACAGATCTACAACACACTTCAGTAGAATTCGTAGCAATTTGCTGGCTGTCCAAGTCTATAAAGTCTCCCTTAATACTAGAGTAGAACTGTGTTGCCGGCTTTTGTACTAAGTTGAAATTGTGCATCTCTAATAGGCCAGCTTCCTCTGCTCTACAGAAGTCATGATGAATTACGTTCTGAAAGGGGAGTAATAGTGTGCGACAATTCAGTTGTGCCGCTATAGCATAGCAAGTAGTTTTGTCGCCAGATATAATTACTTCCGTTGGGGTATTAGTGAAAGTATGATATACCATGGGGAATGAAGCCAAAGCCTCTTGTACTGCTTCTTTACGGGCAAATAGAATAAGGCTAATCCAAGTCTTTTTAGCTTCTACCGAACTCACCTGCCAGTGATCTGCTAGAGTAGTTAGCTCACCTGAAAATTTATTTTGAAAGATGTCTGAGCTGCGAAATTGGGTGGAGTTCATTCCATCCCATACGTTTAGTGAATACCACATACTACTGCATTCCCCCATGCTGTATCCAAAAGCAATGTCTGGTATACATTTGAATATGCTTTGGAGTATCTCTGTATATACTGCTGAGTGAAAAACTCCAACAGACATCATAGCTATCGCATTCTCTTGAATGACAGGCGCAATGTCTTTTTTGCTGGTTAATTTAGGGTATAAGTAATCAGGCCATACAAAATTGTCAAGAGAGATTAATTTTTCTTGAAACTGATCATGTAGCTTTGGAAAAACTCTAAATATATCTTGACCTAATCCTGTATACGCTGTAGACGATCCTGGGTAAACAAAGGCGATCTTACCTTTGTTTCCAAGTGGAGCATTGGTAAAGTAAGAACCACTAGGTGTCTTTAAGGTAGTATTTGAAGCTAGATTTTTTGACAGTTGTTTGCTGAAAAAATCTATTTCACGTAGTAAGTTAACTCTACTATGAGAGAGTAGTACCAAACTCCATCCTTCCTTTGATTGTGCACTTTGATAAAACTGTTGGGCAATAAATTTAGGGCTTCGATCCGTTTTTATGGCTATGCTTAATGCCGAAAGTTGATGTGTTAATTCAGATTCGGTCTTTCCCTTTAGCAAATAGAAGAAAGGAAATTTTTCAATATTTATTTCTGCATCTGCGCTGTACTGACCTTCAACCAGCTTCCAAGCTGTACCTTGATTGTCACTTACACATGCAGTTCTTTTTGCTTCATTTTCTCTTTTGATCCAAGGTCTAGATACTCTCGGAAAGTAATACTTGCTGTCTTTGAAGAATTCTATATCTTTTGGCGCTTCCCAATTGGGTATAGCTGGGATGAATTTTTCTGATATGCAAAGAGCAGTTTTAATAATACTCGCTATACCTGATGCGGCAAAAGTGTTTCCGATATTTGTTTTAATACTTCCTAGGGCTATTGGGGTATTAAGCTGTGCTTTCTTAATTAATGCCAGTTCCTCTTGGTCTTGATTTCTGATGCCAGTAGCAGCTAGCTCGACGTAGGAGACATTGGACAAGTTAGACATACTATGCAGCTCTCCATCTATTTCCGCATATACTTTTTTGTCAATAGCCTTGCTAGATTTGCAGAGTACAATAGCTCCTGCACCTTCACCGATAGACCATCCTTTTTGATTTTCTTGTATAGATAAACTTGGATTATGAAGCGTACATACTTGGTTTAGTTGATTGCGAAGAAGCACACTTTCCATACTTCCTGATAGATCAACTCCTCCGACGACCACTGCTTCTACTTCATCATTCTCTAACATTTGTTGAGCAATACTCAATGCTCTAAAGCTAGATTGCTCACCACTGGAAACTGTAAAAGCCGGGCCTGAAAAATCCCATAATGCTGCGATTCTACTCGCCATGATATTACCAACAAAGCTGGTATGCTGAGATGGAGTTTGATCTCCGTCTCGATAATAGACACTGTTACGAGTAGCTTTTTCTAAAGCAGACTGTTGAGTATCGGACAATCGTATTCCACTCTGATGGATTGCACTGTCTAGTTGCCAAGACATATCCCAACGAGCTAGGTAATGATGTATGGCTAGCTCTGCTTCCATAGCTATGATCACTGCTACATTTTGTGAAGGCTGTAGACCTGCATCCTTAATCGCATTATCAGCTACTTTTAGAATAAGTGCTTGTTGAGGCTCTAAGGTCTCGGCTTCTTTTGGTTGAATCTTGTAGCGAAGTAGATCGATTTCAAAATCTTCTATATATGCACCAACAGGAGCCTCTCCATTTGGCAGTCCAAATTTCTGTAAGAGATGTTCATTGGACTCAAATCCTTTCCATCTATTTTTTGGAAGGTCGATAAAATGTTGTGTGCCATTGTAAATGGTATCCGAGAATGCAGCTAAGCCATTACAATCTCCAAAGTGCGCATCCATACCAATGATGGATAAGGATTCAGAGTTTGGCCGTTTCCTCTTTTGCAAGGAATTAGATTCAAACTTTCCTTTTCGATAGTTTTGGATGACCATGTGGGCATTCGTTCCACCAAAACCAAAAGAATTTATACCAGCTTGTTTGTCTTTGAGCTTCCACGGTGTAGCTTGGGTAATGATCTGTTTGTCATCAATCCAGCCATTGGATGCTTTTACAGAATTTTCTAGATGAATATTAGGCGGAATGATTTCATGCTCCATAGCCAGTAATACCTTCTGAAGACCAGTCATTCCGGCTGCAGTGAGTAGATGGCCCATATTGGATTTTACCGATCCTAGTAAGGGTAGTGCTTTATGTTCTTGGAAATAGTCTGAAATGGAATTCATTTCAGTTTTATCACCGAGTGGAGTTCCTGTAGCATGACATTCAATATATGTTGTGTCTTTTGGGGAAACTCCATTTTGCGCATACGCTCTTTCGAAGGCTAATCGTTGTCCTTTTGGATTTGGACTCAATAGGAATTTTCCTTGTCCATCATTTGACAATCCTATACCTGTGATAACACCTAGTATGTTATCATTGTCTCTTTCGGCGTCTTCCAATCTCTTTAAAACTACAATGCCTGCACCTTCAGAAGAAACCAGTCCACCAGAATCAGAATCCAGCGGTACAAATTTCTGATCATTGGCTGCATAGGCATGAAAGATAGAAAAACCCATATGTATGAACAGCTGATCCGAAGCACATACTGCACCCGCAAGCATCAAGTCCGACTTACCTGCCTCTAATTCATCCATCGCCAGTTTAATTGCGTATAGTGACGTAGCGCAAGCTGCATCTAGCGTATAATGCGAGCCTCCAAGTCCTAGTGCTTTAGCTACCATTAGGGAAGGAGCATGATCTATAAGGTGTGCCTTCTTGTTTTGCGCAGGGTGATGAGGCAGTTTTAGGTCTGTAGTTTTTAGAATATTTTGGAGTTCATCTCTCACGGTATCTGTATAGACCTGAGAAAGATGTTTGTGCGAAGTGAGGGTAGGGAAGGAAAGATTTCCTAGTACAACGCCACATCTATCCAAATTAGCATTTTTAAGATATCCAGCATCCGCTAGACTCTCCTTAGCTACAAAAAGCGACCATTGATATAGTTTGTCTTGCTGTGCAAGATAGTCGGCATCTAGTTGATATCCCTTTGGGTCAAAAACAAAGTCTCGAATATATCCTCCTCTGAGGGAGTAGCATTTGTCGACAACTCCTTTTTTAGGATTAAAAAACTGTTGTGGATCTGCACCAAAATCTTCCTTTGTTGCAGCAGAGGTTAAGTCTTTCTGTTGCAAAAGATTGTCCCAAAAGGTCTCCTTTGTAGAAGAGCCTGGAAATAAACCAGATGATCCTATTATTGCTATCATACTATATACCGCTTAGTTGGCCCACTGCAATTGTTTTGACACCGTTACTGCAGCGCCATTTGTTGTCATAAATACTTTTCCTGTCTCATCAAAAACAGTACAATCTGCTACCATTTTGAAAGCTGATGATTCTTGTATGCTGATATGTACATACATCTTTTTTTCAAAAGGAACTGGTTCATAGATCGTGACAGCGTCTGTTTGCAAAGGCAAACTCTTTGCACCATCATTATTTTCTTGCACCCATACTACCATTCCTTGATACTGTATATCTGCAAAGAAGGTATTCACAGATGTTACTGGAAATTGTCCTTGGATAGATTCACTAACCTGTGGTGCTGTACAAGAAAGTAGCATATGCTTATCGCTTGATGCGATGATCTGATCTATCCCTTGAAAACTCCTTCCATGAAAAAGGGCACCATTGGTATACAGCTCTTTTCCATTGGCTAAGGATACCGTATCGGGTATCGCAAAGTCAAATGAAGGTTTATTAGGGATGCTTTTTTTATTTCTTAGTATGATGGTCGCTTTATAGTGGATCATGGGAAGTTTCTTGCCTTTACTAGTTACAGTTGCATTGAAGTGGATCTCATCTTCCGACTTTTCCAATTCATCCAATTGTAAGGTGTAGGCTTTAACATCATTCGTATCAAATACTAAGCCTTTGAAAAGCTTTGTGTTTTTGATACCGAACACTCTATAATCAGGGTAAAGTCTTTCGCAGTTTTGAGCCATCCAACCCACTGCGTTTACTACTGGTAAAACAGGATTGCCTTGGATTACATGATCTTGTAGGAATGGATTATTTTGAGTATCAAGCGTTCTATTGATTCGATGCGTTTTCAAATCACCAAGATAGCTAACTCCCGCAGGCAATGTACCGCCAATAATGGCAGAAGGCTCGTTCTCGTATCGTGTATTGAATTCATTTAACAACATAGCGGCTCCACCTTCGCTATTTACTAATTTGACACCCATAGCTTCAAACTGAGCTTTTAGTTCACCACTGACCATACCCGAGTCCCATGCTCCCCAATTGATAGCCGAGATGTGCGTATGCGGATGATTGGTTCTGAACAGGTGTGCAGCTTTGCTTAATATTTCATTGGCAATAGCATAGTCTGTTTGGCCAACATTTCCATAATACCCAGCTACAGAAGAAAACATGACTAAGTGTTGTAAATTTTGAACATTCACTGCTTTGATTAATGTCAATAAGCCATCTAATTTTACTGCTAATACATTGTCAAAATCCGTTGGCGTTTTGTCTTGGATGTATTTATCCGCCAGTCTGCCAGCACCATGTATGATGCCCGTAATGGCTCCAAGCTTGTCTGTTGCACTTTGTAAGGCAGTTGAAAAAGAGCTGAGCTTAGTAACGTCTCCTTTTAGGTAGATGACTTGACTGCCAAATGATTCAATTTCTCGAATGGTAGCGTCTACTTCTTTTTTAGAAATGATGTTATTGTATATCTTCTTAACATCTGCTAAGCTGGCTTTCTGACCAGACTTTTTAAGTTTTGCTAATATTTCACCTTTTAACGTGCGTTCATTTAGATCCGCTTGCGCATAAGTAGGAAGCTCAAAATTGATATCTGATCTACCCAATAAAATAAACTTACATTGGAATGCTTTTGCCATTGCTTTTACGCAAGTAGCAGTGACTCCTTTTGCACCACCACTGACTAGAAAGACACTATTCTTATGGATCTTTGTATCAAGTGGAATGGATGCATCTATTGTCTCTGTAGTCTCTGTTGGAGTCTTTCTAATTTTTCCATCATAAGCTACCTCTACAATCTGACGATTTGCATCATAAAATTCTTGAAGTGCGTAGTTTGCTGCGGTTGCTGTTTTGACGGAAGGATTAATATCTACCGCTCTACAGAATACAGAAGACCATTCTAGATTTAGACATTTTACCAATCCTGTAAGTCCACCTCCAAAAATGGATGTATTTGAGGTATTTCCTTTTCCAAGAAATCCATCCATCTGACTAATGGTAAGAAATCTTGCGTAAGCTTTTTCTCCTATTGTATTTAACTCTTTTTGCAGTTGACCAGCAAGTAGAAAAACCGTCTTTATGATTTCTTTCTCAGTAGCGTAGTGTTGTGCAAAGTTAGAACCTGAAAAGGTAAACTTAGGATGTATGTGCATAAAGCTGCTGATAGCACCTTGCTCTTGTCTTACAGTGTCCAATACGGTAAGTATGTTAGCAGGACTGCTGTCTATCAAGGTGTACCCGTTCTCTGCAATTGGATTATTAATATTTGGTAGATTGAGTACCGCCACTGTCGCGTCTTGCGCTTTAAACTGTTGAATAATATGTTCGGTCAGTTTGCTACCATCATTGGTGAGCAGAATGCAATGATCGTTTGCTATGGGAGCTAAATATTGATCAGGGCTCGGGAGATATTTGAAGCCTAGTTTTTTCCTTTCCACACCATGAAAGGAACCACTAAAAGCGGCTCCTTTCGCACTAACTTGGTTTTTTGGTGCCGGTGTGGTCTTTACTACGCTAAAGATTTTTTTTTTATCCTTGCTCCAACAAAACTTACGATTTCGCCAAGAGTTCTAAGTTCTGTTAATTCATTAGGATCAATTCCAGTCATATCCGGATACTGAGTCGTAAGTGCTCCAAATATTTCTACCCGCTTGATGGAATCTATACCTAGATCTGCTTCCATATCCATATTCAATTCTAGCATCTCAGCAGGGTATCCTGTCTTTTCACTTACGACCTCTAATAGTGCTTGCTGTAATGCGGCAGTATCCACGCTTGCTGCACCTGTTGCTTGCACAGCTGGGCTACTTACAGGTGGAGTAGGAGTAGTATCTATTACAGCACCATCAGATTTTGCAGAAACAAAACTTACGATCTCACCTAAGGTTCTTAGTTCGGTCAATTCGTTAGGATCTATACCTGTCATTTGAGGATTTTGCGCTGTTAGTGCACCGAATATTTCTACTCGCTTGATAGAGTCGATCCCTAAGTCGGCTTCCATATCCATATTCATTTCCAGCATCTCAGCAGGGTAACCTGTTTTTTCGCTGACTACTTCTAGAAGCATAGCAGTTAAGCTTGCAGTATTAGCTTGTCCGTTTGCTGGTGCATTCGCAGGAGCAGTATTTATATTGCTTACTACAGCAGCTGGGGTATTTATATTTTGTTGCGGAGCAGTTTGTACTTGGCTATTATTGGCTACTTGGTTGCCTCCTTTTGCAGAGACAAAAGAAACAATTTCACCGAGTGTTCTCAGTTCGGTCAATTCGTTTGGATCTATACCTGACATTTCAGGATACTGTGCAGTCAATGAACCGAAGATTTCAACTCTCTTGATAGAGTCAATCCCAAGGTCGGCTTCCATGTCCATATTCATTTCCAGCATTTCAGCAGGGTAGCCAGTTTTTTCACTTACTACTTCTAATAATATTTTTTCCAAATTGGAAGTCCCACCTTGTCCGTTACTTGTTGGAGTAGGAGTTTGATTTACTGGTGCAGGTTTATGAACCGTTGGTGTAGCAGTTTTTACTGCTTGTACTGTATGAGCACCATTGCTACTACCATTTGAATGTATTCCATTGCTGGTTCCATTACCACTTGATTGGGTTTTATGAGTCCCAGTAGAAATAGGCATTGTTTTATTTACAGCTATGGAATGCTTAAGTGTTTCCATCGCAGTATTCGTAACTGTTTTGACAGATCCATTTCCATCGACCATTACCTGGGATATGATATTTACCAGTTGGTTGGATTGTTGGTGTTGATTTTCCATGAAGCGTTCAAAGATTTCCAAAGACTTAGTCTGGTTGGCTTTAAATGTTTCTACAGTATCTTTTAATAACTTAATCGTTTCTAAGTTTAACATTTCTTCTTCAGTTTGAATATTGTTCTCAATGGTTTCTGTCTTGAGAATAGGTTTGTTTTGGATGAAAGTATTTTGATTAGAACCAGTGTTAGTGATTTTAAAATCATTGGCTAGCACTTCAGTATATGCATTCTTTGTGGCTTCAGAAACAAAGTTGTTGCCACTTAATTTAATAGTTGTTTTCCCAGGTTTAGTTGCTAAGCCCAATTGTCTACTGTGTGGATCTAGGTTGCTCATTTTCAAGCCAAGAACAGCGAGCTGCACATAAGCCTGGCGAAGCTGAAGATCAGAATCTTTCCTAGCACTTGGGTTAATTGCGATAGCTCTATGGCCTTTGTCTTTAAGTATGTTCTTTACCAGATTGGTAAGCACGCCCTTAGGTCCAAACTCAACAAAGATTCTACCTCCTGCAGCATAAATGTTTTCAATTTGGGTCTTGAAGTATACAGGATTAAGTATCTGATTCTTAAGGACATCTTTGATGTGACTAGGATCTGAAGGGTATGCATCACCAGTACTATTAGCGTAAACTGGTATATTAGCTTGTTTGAAATTTTGTATATCTACAAAATCGGAAAATGGTTTTTGTGCATGTCTTACAAACTCAGTATGAAAAGCAGCGGATACTGGTAACTTTACTACAGAGTATCCTAGTGCGGAAAGCTGTTTTTCTGCAACTCCAATACCTTCTGTGCTGCCACCCAAGACGACTTGATTGCCAGCATTGATATTGGCTATTTTAATATTTGGAATATTCTTTATCGCTTCCTGAACTTTTTCTTGGCTTTCTTTAACAGCTAGCATCGATCCACTATCTGCATTGGGATTTTGCAAAGCCATGGCTGCTCCTCTGTTTTTAGCTAAGGTAACGAAGGTGTTGTCATCATATACCCCTGCTGCCCATAATGCAGTCAATTCGCCAAAGCTATGACCTGCAGTAAAGCTTGGTCTAAATCCAGCATTAGCAAGGACTTTATATTGACCCATACTCAATACTCCAATACCTGGTTGAGCGTTTTCCGTCTTAGTAAGATTTCTTAACTGAGCTACTTTTTCTGTCTTATCAAATGCAGGGATAGGGTAAACAGCACTTGACAAAGCTTGAGCACCTCGAGAAGTAAATAGTTTATCCGCTTTTTCAAAACCAGCACCGATAATAGGGAATGCATTTGCTGACTCTTTTCCCATTCCGATATACTGAGACCCTTGTCCAGCAAATAAAGCTACTACCTTGTGTTGCTCTATATCTAAAGCCATATTGCGATAGTGGATTCCTTTTGGATGATCCCAGTAAGGTTGATCTGAAGCCAATAGTCGAATACACTCTACTAAAGCCTCTTTACATTCCTCAATGTCTTGCACTACAAACCCAAGACGAGCTTGATGTGCTTGAATTTGTGCTGTATTACTTTGCGCAACTAAAAGTTCAAAAGAAGTTTCTCTTAGATCAGCGTTTAACTGAGCAAGCATGTCTTCACATTGCGCACGCAAGCTGTTTGGATTATCTGCATACATTATAATAGCCTTATTAGGCTGATGCAATCTATAATCGGTTTTTTTAGCGCCCGTATATTCTTCTAGAGCAAGGTGTACATTGATGCCACCAAATCCAAAAGCAGAAACACCCGCTCTCCTTGGTGAGCCATTTCTGATCCAAGGTCTAGCTTCTGTATTGATATACATGGGCGATTCCTTGATGTTGAATTTTGTATTAGGCTCCAATACATTTATGGTTGGAGGCAATACATTATGATGAAGTCCCAAAACGGCTTTCACCATACCTGCCGCACCAGCCGCAGCCTTTGTATGTCCTATTTGAGACTTTACAGATCCCAAGGCAATATGCTGTTTTTTAGGATTATCCGTTGCAAAGACCATTCTCATGGACTCAAATTCTGTAGGATCACCAGCCATAGTACCTGTACCATGTGCTTCTACTAGACCTACTGTATGTGCTGGATATCCAGCATCTTCATATGCTCGCTCCATAGCCAGTGCTTGACCACTAGATCTAGGTGCATACACTGACTTATAGCGACCATCACTTGATGTCCCTACTCCCTTTATCAAGGCATATATTCTATCTCCATCTCTTTCTGCATCCTCTAGACGCTTCAATACTAGCATTCCTATACCTTCGCCAATAAGCATTCCATCGGCAGCATCACTAAACGGACTAATGTTTCCTGATCTAGAAAAAGCAGGCGTTTTACTAAATGACATATACATAAAAGGGGAGTTGTCTGTATCTACTCCACCAGTCAGCATCATATCACATCTCCCTTCTACCAGTTCACTTAGTGACATTTTTATCGCACTCAGTGATGCGGCACATGCTGCATCGACAACAGAGTTGATACCTCCCAAATCAAAACGATTGGTGATTCTACCCGAGATGACATTACCTAGCAGGCCTGGAAATGAATTTTCATTCCAGCCGATATAGGCTTTCTTCATTTTATCTATAATATGTGGGATATCACTTTCTGCAATTCCAGAACTGCGTAAAGCCTTTTCCCAAATAGGGTATTGTAATCTTGCGATCAAAGGGGTAATCAGTTTTTGACCTCCTCCTACACCAAGCAAAACCCCTGTCTTGGCTTTTAGCGCAGCTGTAAATTTTTCAGATTGTTTACCATATCCGGCATCTTCCAATGCATCTCTTGCTGCTACTAGACCCAATAGTTGACTTGCATCGGTGACTTCTAGTATATTTGGAGGCAAACCAAACTCCATATAGTTGAAGTCTATATCTGGCATAAAACCACCACGTTTGCAGTACGTTTTATCAGGTGCCGTCATATCAGGATCATAGTAGTCCTCTATACTCCATCTGCTATCTGGTACATCGGTGATACTGTCTTTACTTTGGATAATATTCGTCCAGTATTCTTCTATGTTTTTGGCGTCCGCAAAAATAGAGGAAAGGCCAATAACGGCAATAGGAGTCTTCTGCAATGAGCTATTTAAATTCATTTTTCTTTTTAAATCGATACTCTAAAGAGTTCTTCTTGTATGCGAACCAATTTTAGTCCTTTATTCGTGCATAGCCCCCTTAGATAAGGGACTAGTATTCCGAATGTTAATCTTTCTTTACTAAATTTCTGTACAGGAAACAGATGATTATCTTGTAGCATTTTGAGCATTACGCCTACGGTCTTTCCAACTACTTCAGCATCCATGTCTTCATGAAAAATACCATCTTCAATACCCCATTTGGAAAGAAACAACAGTTGCTTGTGCGCAAAACTTCCTGCCTCCTTATAAGATACAGTCAGCAAACCTGGATGATAATTGGCTATGTCACTAAAGAAGTTTGGATTGATCTGATGCGCACGGCTTACGATCTTTTGATGCATATAACCCATTGCTTCGATCACATTCTTTGCAGAGCGAATGATCTTGTCATTTTCCAAGCCAGCCGCATTATTGTATTCCGTAAGACAGGCTTTTACTAAACTATTCTTGTCTTCAAAGTGGGTGTATAAGGTACGTTTAGAGGTATGTAGTTCCTTCACGATTTTGTCAATCGTGATAGACTTTACACCATGTCGTGTAAAGAGCTGCAAAGCTGTTTCTACTATTAGTTCTCTTGTAATCATAAATAACAACCACTTTTTGGCTTAGTGGTAATATTTTTGTTCCTTTAGTACCAAAAGTAGTAAAACTATTCAATACGACCTTTCATTTCACAGATATAATTTCTTTTGAGTTCAAATATTTATCTTTTTTATCACGCTTATGAGCAGGATGTACTTCAAGTGCCTATCGAAGATCTAATACATAAGATCCCTGATTACATGCATGATAGAGCATTGCGGTATAAGTCAAAAGAAGCAGCTATTAACTATTTGCAAGGACGATTACTTTTGATGCATGGACTTCAGTTTTTGGGAATTAATTCCGATTTGAGTTCCATAACTTACTCTGATAGAGGTAAACCCTCTTTACCTGATTTGGCTTTTAGCATATCCCATAGTGGCACATATGCGGCCTGTGCTATTGTTATGGATGGAGAGCTGGGTATAGATATCGAATTTCCAGGTAAGATCAAGCTCCAGGATCTCAAGCATAATTTCACCAATTCAGAATGGTTGCAGATCACAGAAGATGTTCATAGTCCAAAGTTGTTTTATGATATGTGGTGTAGAAAGGAAGCAATTCTCAAATCGGCTGATATCAAATTGCCACAGCTGCATCAGGCTCAAGTAGATAGCCGCCAAGAACAGTTTTTGCTAGATGGAAAGCCATGGCATTTACAAAGTATACATCTACCAAAAGCGGATAAACTTCATGCTGCCATCTGCATTTCAGAGCCCATATCCAATATCGAGTATGTTTACTGCGAATTAGATTTTTAGTAGGGCGCTTGCTATGCTTCCAATCTGCGCACACCAGGCCATCCACTTGTATAGAGCAGTATAGATAGGCGTTCAGCTAAGGTGATCTCCACCGTCTCCTCCTCTCGTCGGAGCCATTGGAGATCACAGCTTCACAGCCTATCCATACCGCTCTATATCGTTTCTGTCCTTAGCGCAAAAAAAAGTTTAAGTTTGCAATCATAAATGAAAGAATGATACACACTTTAGAAGCTTTAAGATCGGGAGCACTTTATGGAAGCAAAAGCTTGAGCTTGTCTTGTGATTTAAAGACTTTTCCAGACGAGATCATAACCCTTGCAGACTCTTTGGAGGTATTGGATTTGTCGGGCAATCATTTGACGGAGATACCAGCTAGCATTGCACAACTTAAAAAATTGCGAATCCTTTTCATTTCGCGTAATAGGTTCACCATCTTTCCAGAGATATTAAAGCAATGTGCCTCCTTGACTATGATTGGATTCAAATCCAATCAAATTCATACTGTTCCAGAAAACGCTTTTCCACCCAAATTACAGTGGCTGATTTTAACGGATAATAAAATCAAGAAAATACCCAAGAGCATCGGCGATTGTGGCTTGCTCCAAAAGTGTGGATTGGCAGGAAACTTAATTGAATACTTACCCCAAGAAATGGCTCATTGCAAAAACTTGGAACTCCTGAGGATCTCAGCTAACCAATTAAAATCCATACCAAACTGGTTGTTTGAATTACCCCGATTATCCTGGGTGGCATTTGCTGGAAATCCTGCTACTCACCAGATTCAATTGTCATCGGACCTGGCTTCCTTTGATTGGAGTGAGTTTACTGTCAAAGAGTTACTAGGGGAAGGCGCTTCTGGATTTATTTCAAAAGCAGACTGGAAGTCCAAAAATACAGAAGTAGCGCTTAAGATCTTTAAAGGAGCGGTGACGACAGATGGATTGCCCAAGGATGAAATGGATGTTTCCATTGCAGCTGGACAGCACTCCAATTTGATTCAAGTATTAGGCAGAATAAATAACCATCCTGAGCA
>CALJVI010000123.1 GCA_937974575.1 uncultured Saprospiraceae bacterium
GTCAACAGTGGGCTTGAAGTTACTTTTGGGAATAATACTTTTAATGAGGCTAATCCTACAGGGATGGCTACTTTAATTTCGGCCGCTGGATGTGATTCTATATTTAATGTAGCACTTACTTTCCATGAGTCATCCATAAACGAACTTGAAAGAACTTTCTGCTCGGGAAGTTCTCTTTTTATAAATGTAGGCACAACTATCTTTAATGAAAACAATCCTACAGGGACAGTGACTTTAGCCAATCAAAATTATCTAGGTTGTGATTCTATAGTGAACGTAAATTTAACCTATGAAGAGTTCTCTATCACACTAATTGGAGAAGATGCAATTTGTGAAGGTGACACAGCAATAATAACTGTGGTTACAAACAGTACCGAATCATTCGACTTATCTGTAGAGAATACTTTTTTTGAAGAAGAAAACTTCTTAAATATCCAGAATGGATTTCAATTTGAAGTTGCCCCTTTATCAAGCACAGGCTACTTCATCACCAATGCGGACAATTCAAACTGCCCACTTAACATCGAAAACAGTATCCTAAATATAGAGGTCAGCGAAATCAATGTCACCCTATTCCCCACTGATGCAAATGGAGCCAGCCTTGACTGTTCAGATGAAAGCGAGGCTACAATCGAAGCTGTAGTGGAAGGAGGTATTGGAGATATTCAATATTTATGGAACCAAGGAGGAACAACTTCAGTCATAGAAAATCAACCTTTTGGTAATTACAATATTGTAGTTACGGATAGTGCTGGCTGTACCGATAGTGAAAGTGTTGAGCTGGCCGGAAATTCTATTGAACTTGATTATACACTTGAACAAATAGGATGTGATGGAGGTATTGGAATATTTTCTATTCTTGGGATACAAGGAGGTGCCAGTGATCAGTATTCCATAACATTAAATGATCAATTCAGTCCACTTTCTCAACCTGATTTCCCAGTCATCTTTTCTCTTGAACCTGGGCAACATATCATCAGTGTAGTTGACGAATTCGGCTGCTCTAAAGAAGAGATGGTTGAGATCATACCCACAGATCCTCAAGACATATTCCTGACTGCTACAGAAAGTCAAGGTATTGCATTAGGCGAAAGTATTCAACTGAACATATTAGGCAACTTCTCTCTTGACTCCATAGTCTGGAGCCCTGCTGGTAGCTTGAGTTGTAGTGACTGCCCTAACCCAACAGCAACACCCACCGAAACGACAACTTACCAAGTTTCAGCTTTTGACAATACGGGATGCAGCGCAACAACAAATGTAGTGATCAAGATTGAAGGAAAATCTAGTGTTTACATCCCAAATGTATTTAGTCCTAACGGAGATGGGCTTAATGAAATATTCCATGTATTTGGTGGCGCAGATGTCGCCATGGTCAGAAAGCTAAGCATCTTTGATAGATGGGGACATCAGCTGTTCTACGCAGAAAATATTCCGCCAAATAATCCGCAATTTGGTTGGGACGGGATATACAAAGGAGAACCCATGCGTCCTGATGTTTTTGTATATTTTGGAGTGATTGAACTCATTGATGGGTTCCTCCTAGAAGTAGAAGGTAATGTCACTTTGATAAGGTAAACATAGCCATCTTGACTGATGCATAAAATTCAATTCCATATAAACCACTTTGTCCCTCTTTTTTTTCGGATAAACATATAAGACATGTAAGCAGGGCATATAAGAGCAGGTAAGAAATCTATACTATCTTGAATAGACTAAATCAAAAATAAACTATGAATATAACCAAAACCTATCTAAAAGATCTAATCTATAAAGTAAATGGAGCTGCAATTGAGATTCATAAATCATTAGGACCTGGGCTATTAGAAAGTGTCTATCATGATTGCATGAAGTGCGAATTATCAGAGAGAAACATTAATTTTAAATCGGAATTGCTAGTCCCTATTACTTACAAGAATTTAGAGATAGACACAAAATTGAGATGCGACTTATTAGTAGAAGACATTTTGGCAGTAGAACTAAAATCCACTGAGGGAATGCCGCCTTTATATGAAGCACAAATTCTAACTTACATGAAACTATTACAAGTTCCTATTGGTCTCCTTATTAATTTTAATTCAGTTCATATTTTTGATCATGGTCAACGAACTTTCGTCAATGATCTGTACAGGAATATACCCGAAACATAACTAACTCCCCTTGTAGAATCCACTCTTATTTGATCTTATATGACTTTTTCTTCTATGCTCTTAGATGTTTAATTTCTTCTTTTTCGGATAAACATATAAAACATGTAAGCAGGGCATATAAGAGCAGGTAAGAAACCTAATCTCTATTTGTAGTACTTGCTCTTATTTGATCTTATATGACTTTTTCTTCTATGCGCTTATATGTTTAAACTTCCAATCCTCTACATAAAGATAAAATTATACTAGCTTTAAGTTCGTTTATAATGTACCATGATGCATAGAATAATTCTCATACTCGCCATACATACACTGTTATTTTGCTTGTTAACAGCCCAGACTAAAACAGCAAATGACTATATCCCACCGTACCAAAGTGAAGTATTCTTTGGAACCAATATGGGGTACTTTCCTGGATGGACAGATCAGGATCTTGCTACCATATCCAAAGGAGATCCTTCCAAAGGAGTAGAAGGAATTGGTTCGGAAACATTGCGACCTGCGCTGTTCGGACACTTTCTAGAGCAGTGGGGATACGATGCAAGAATAGAAGCATTCAAGTATTACAAATCTATAGGCATCCAAGATATCGTATGTTTTATCGGAGAACCCTCAGAAGATCAAAGAGAAAAAAAGGTATACTGCCCAGAAGCAGGACCTTCTAATCACTATAAGAATTTGTACGAACCCATCTGGGATGATGGCAAAAATGGCACCCCAGTAAATGAAAATAATGACTTCGCCTTATATGTCTACAAGACAGTAAATCTGTATAAAGACTATGTCAAAATATGGGAAATATGGAACGAACCAGATTTGGCGGATAGAGATTTCAAAGGACACTCCTTAGCCCCTCCTGGCACATCGGGCAACTGGTGGGATAACAATCCAGATCCATGTGAATACAAAATGAGAGCCCCAGTATTTCACTATATTAGAACATTACGCATTGCCTATGAGGTCATAAAATCTATTCATCCAGAAGGATTAGTAGCAACCGGAGGGGTCGGCTATCCATCCTTTATAGATGCCGTATGCAGAAACACAGACAACCCAAATAATGGAGAAGCATCCAATGAATATCCACTTGGAGGTGGTGCCTATTTTGATGTGCTAAGTTTTCATTGCTATCCACATATAGACGGAAGTCTAAAAAAATGGAACATGTCTAAATTCAAACATGACCTTTTTAGACATACTGACAAAGCTGCACAAGGTGTAGTAGACGCTAAGAATAGATTTCTTGAAGTACTCCTAAAATATGGATACGACAGTAAAAAGTATCCAGCCAAGCATTGGATCTTGACCGAAGTAAATATCCCTAGGCAGTCCTTCAATAATCAACTGGGAAGCGATGAGGCACAACGCAACTTCATCATCAAATCAATGGTACTTTCCAAACGGGAAAACATACGTCAGTATCATATTTATAATCTTGCAGAGGCTTCTCCTCATGACATGCAAGTCAACCTTACAGAATTTAATACCATGGGAGCATACCATTCTTTACTGGATGTACCTAAGTATAAAATGACACTAACGGATGGAGGTATTGCATATAAAACTACGGCTCAACTATTGGGTGGTATGCACTATGACTATGACAAAACAGATGGCTTGAATCTTCCTAACAATATAGATGGCGGTGTTTTCACTGACGATCTCGGATCTAGCATCATGGTCATCTGGGCTAAGACCTCCATTGACAATAGCGAAAAAGCGAAAGCAGAATACACCTTAGATAATAATTGGATGAACGGTCAATATGCTATAGCTGCTTGGGATCACAGTAAAACAAAAATACTCCAAAATATACAGTCTTCTTCGATAGAATTAACGGGAGCACCAATATTCATAATTGGAGCAATAAGTCAAAAAAACACTGGAACGACTCCCCCCCTTGAAGTCATTCAAAGTATGAATAATCAAAATATCACCATCACTTACAAGCTTAAGAAAAGAGGTTTTATAGACATAGACCTAATCAACACTTCGGGAAAAAGAGTAAAAACTATTTTGGATCAGGAGGAAACTAACCCAGGTGTTCACAATACTCAATTCTCGAAAGCAAAACTAGAATCTGGGGTTTACTTTGTAAGGTTAATTAGTGCGGATACGATTCATACGGAGAAAATAATTATAAGGTGATTCAGTCTTCTATTCCTCATCCTATGATAAATTCACTAATAAGAATAATTCCACTTTTGGACAAGGGATAGAAGAGGCTGCGACGTAGGAGCAGGTGCGCAGCACGGATACCCTCGCATAGCCCGGTGCTGACTATTTTCAGTCAGTATGGCCCCAAATAAAAAAACTACTTCGTCGCTAAAATCTTTATCTCTACACGCTGGTTACGTTTTCTGCCTCGGGCTGTGTCATTGCTCACTAGTGGCTCACGCTTACCATAACCTTTGTAGCTCACTTGAGTAGACGATATCCCTTTTGCGATCAGGTAGTCGGCGACTGATTTTGCACGTGCCGTCGAGAGCTCATCACAGTATGCATCGCTCGGTACATTATTGGTATGTCCTCCTACTTCTATCTTGGTCTTTGGCTTGCGAAGTAGCATATCATAGACTTCGTCCAAGGTCGG
>CALJVI010000124.1 GCA_937974575.1 uncultured Saprospiraceae bacterium
TGCATTCCCAAATACCAAAGAATAACCAGTATATTTGTCTTTTTTTAAATACGAATTTCTTCAATTAAAAATATACGATATGCAGACAGCTGAGGCGTTGCCCACGGTGGAAGTAGCACAAAAACTTGGACTTACAGCAGATGAGTTCGACAAGATCATAGAAATCATGGGGAGAACCCCTAATTTCACTGAGCTGAGTATATTTTCGGTGATGTGGAGTGAGCATTGTAGTTATAAAAATTCTATCACTTATCTGAAGACTTTGCCTCGTAAAGGAGAGCATTTGCTGGTAGAAGCTGGTGAGGAGAATGCTGGTCTGATAGATATCGGAGACGGTTTGGCTTGTGCTTTTAAGATCGAATCACACAATCATCCATCAGCTATTGAGCCTTTTCAAGGAGCGGCTACTGGTGTAGGTGGTATTCATAGAGATATATTCACGATGGGAGCACGTCCAATAGCGGCATTGAACTCCCTACGTTTTGGAAATATAGACGACCCAAAAACACATCACTTGATGAAAGGTGTGGTGAAAGGGATCAGTCACTATGGTAACTGTTTTGGTGTACCTACAGTAGGAGGTGAAGTTTACTTTGACGATTGCTACCAGCAGAATATATTGGTGAATGCCATGTCTGTGGGGATAGTGAAAGTAGGAGAGACGGTATCAGCTATAGCTGATGGACCTGGAAATCCTGTATTGATCGTAGGATCAGCAACTGGAAAAGATGGTATACATGGTGCTACGTTTGCATCTGCTGATTTGACAGAAGACAGTAGCCAAGATTTGCCTGCAGTACAAGTCGGAGATCCTTTTCAAGAAAAATTGCTTTTGGAAGCAACTTTGGAAGCGATCAAAACGGGTGCTATAGTAGGAATGCAGGATATGGGTGCCGCTGGTATCACTTGTAGTACTTCAGAGATGAGTGCCAAGAGTAAGGTGGGTATGCGCATCGATCTTGACAAAGTACCTACTCGACAGGATGATATGAAGCCGTTTGAAATTTTGCTTTCGGAGAGCCAGGAGCGTATGTTGATCGTATGTCATAAAGGACAAGAGCAGAAGCTATATGACGTATTTGATAAGTGGGACTTAGAGTGTGAGCACATCGGTGAAGTGATAGAAGGAGGCGAGCTTGAATTTTATGCAAAGGGAGAATTAGTTGCGAAGGTACCTGCAGATCCATTAGTACTTGGAGGAGGTGCACCGATCTATGATAGAAAATACAGCAGACCTGCTTACTTGGATGAAGTAGAGGCATTTGACATGAATAATGTGCCAGAGCCTACAGACTATGTAAGTGCAGCTAAGCAGGTATTTGGTTCGCCAAATATAGTAAGTAAGCGTTGGGTGTATCAGCAGTATGATAGCATGGTTCGTACTAATACAAGAACCACCAATTCTGTGAGTGATGCATCTGTAGTGAGGCTGAAAGATAGTGATAAGTCATTGGTGATGACAGTAGATTGCAATGCATCATATGTGTATGCAGATCCAAATGTAGGCGCTATGATCGCGGTATCTGAAGCAGCTAGAAATATAGTTTGTACAGGTGGTGTACCGGCAGGAGTTACCAATTGCTTGAATTTTGGTAATCCATATGATGAAGGTGTTTACTACCAGTTTGTGAATGTAATAAAAGGTATGGGTGCTGCTTGTGAAAAGTTTAGCACGCCAGTAACAGGAGGAAACGTGAGTTTCTACAATCAGTCGGTAACCAAAGATAGTACAGAACCTGTATTCCCAACTCCAACCATCGGTATGGTAGGTGTCATGGAAGACAACGATAACCATATGACTATGGACTTCAAGGAAGCTGGTGATGTGATATTTATGTTAGGGGAGCCTAGGAATGATATCGGATCATCAGAGTATGTGAAGAGTGTACACAAGATCACAAAAAGTACGGTACCTCATTTCGACCTAGAAAAGGAGTTTGAGTTGCAGCAGTGTGTGATGGATTTGATCAAGGATAAGGCTGTGAATGCAGTACATGATATCTCTGAAGGAGGCTTGTTTTCATGCCTTATGGAGTGTGCAATGCCTAACAAGTTGGGCTTTGTAGTAAATACCGATAGTAAGTTCAGAAAAGACGCATATTTGTTTGGAGAGGCTCAAAGTAGAGTGATTGTCAGCGTTAAAGCGGAAAAAGTGGCTAATTTTGAAAACCAACTTAAAGGTAAAAGCGTAGAGTTTACTGAACTTGGACGTGTATCCAATGGAGATTTAGCTATAGATGGCCAGGATTATGGGCAATTAGCGGATTGGAATACGTTATATAATGAGACAATCGAGAATAAATTAGAAAATTAGAATACCATGATAAATCGAGTTTTCAGAATAGCATTTTTTGTTTCTATCGCTGCATTGATGTTTTCATGCGGAGGTAGTGGTGGCGCAAATTCAGCAGGAAATACAGCAACCTTTGGTGGGAATATCAGCGATGCCGCAAACATCACCCTGCATTTTGAGCAATATAATATGTCACGTGCCAACCATATCATTGGCTCTAAGCAAATAGGAGCAGATGGTAGCTTTGAACTAGAACTTCCTAAAGGGTTTGAAGCAGGCTTATATAGATTGAGAGTCGGGCAGAGTAAAGTTATTTTTCCAGTGGAAGGCACTGAGTCTACGATTAGTATAAAGGGTGATTTGAAGCAGCTGAATAACTATACTTTTGATATTGATGGATCCGATAGAGCTAAGAAACACGTGGGTGTATTGGCAAATTGGAAGAGTGGAAAGATACCTGTACCTCAGGTAGAATCTGCATTGCAAGATTTAGATCCTATTTCTTCAATGGCAGCAGCTATTTCTATAGGTGGAAAGAGTAAAGCTTTTTTAGGATTGCACGAAGCAATGCTGAAAAAACTTAAAGATGATGATGTAAAGTCTCCGTACACAATGGACTATTCTAGCTATGTGAATAATATCAAAAATCCTCCGCAGCCTAAGAAAAGAGACCTTACGACACCTGCTAAAAGAAGGCAGCCTGCGTCTAAGTTTAATGTCGGTGATGATGCTCCCAATATTGCCTTATCTAGTCCTGATGGAAAAAACTATAGCTTAGATGAGTTGAAAGGTAAAGTCGTTTTGCTTGACTTCTGGGCAAGTTGGTGTGGACCATGTAGAAGAGAAAATCCTGCCGTAGTACAGATTTACGAAAAGTATAAAAAACAAGGGTTTACAGTATTTAGTGTATCTCTTGATGGCTCAACAGATCGTTGGAAAAAAGCTATCGCAAAGGATAAACTATCATGGCCTTATCATGTAAGTGATCTTAAGAAGTGGGGTTCTGCTCCTGCTAAGCAATACGGCGTTTCTAGTATTCCAAAAACATTCATGATAGATAGGGATGGAAAAATCGCATCTATCGGTTTGAGAGGTGCAGCGAATATCGAAAAAGCACTCTTAGAAATATTGTAAGCTTACAGTTTGCATTATCAAAAAGCCTAGTCAAATTTATTGACTAGGCTTTTTTTATGTTGGCTAAGAGGGGGTTGATATTTTTGATGATTTTCTTGCCATGATAGGTCTATTGCAGCATGTTTCGAAGATGGTCTATTACATTTTTGTTTTTTACTAGAATGGGCGGAAAGTAAGTCTTTATACGCTGCTTAAATGACTCAATAGTACCGAAGCACTCACAGCAGCATTCAACGATTCCGTTTTGCTATTTGCTCCTTTGGGAATCGTAATCCGCTCATCGCATTGTTCTAGTAGGCTAGGGGAGATTCCTTTTCCCTCATTACCGATGATAAGAACCATTGCCTCCGGTTTTTCAAAAGAAGCCAGTTTTGTTCCTTCCAAGGTGGCTCCAACAAATTTGTGATCAGGCAATGCCTTTTTGAGATCTTCGCTATTTGCGCGTATCATCTCCAAATGTGCGTAACTGCCCATAGTAGATTGCAAAACCTTGTTGTTGAAAAAGTCCACACAATCTGGACTACAAATGATTTGCTGCAGTCCAAACCAAGCAGCCGATCTAATAATCGTACCCAAATTACCTGGATCACGGATCCCTTCCAGGTATAGATGCAGGCTTTGATTAGGGTTTATAACTTGGTCAAGAGTATTAGGCATGTTGACCAATGCCATGACTTCACTTACGTTAGTAAAGGAAGAAGCGGCTTTCAAATCCTTTAGACTACTCTCAATAGTAATGTATTGCAGCGTTTTTAAGAGAATCTTATGTTTATCTATCCAATTTTTTGTAGCATAAATAGTTTCAATTACGTAATTAGATAGGATTAAATCCTTTACGATTTTATCGCCTTCTAGTACAAATTTGCGTTCTTGCAGGCGATACTTTTTTAATTGAAGAGACTTCAGGTATTTTATTTTATTTTTGGACAGCATTTATAGCAAAGTATAGATTGAAAGGAATAAAAATTTCGACATACAATTGGATTGGCATGGTGATGATATTACTATGCTCCTCATGCAGCGCCAATAAGTTTCTTGGAGACGAGGACTACCTGGTCACCAAGAATAAAGTAATCCTCGAAGATACAGAGAAAGCTGTCAAAGAAAAATCTATTCTCAAATATGAGCTCTCCACTTTAGTAAGGCAAAAACCCAACAGTAAGTTTCTCTTTTTTTTCAAGCCTGAACTCAGATGGTATTTTAAAACCAAAGATAGAGAAGCTAAAAACAAGCTGGGAAAATGGTTTAGAAAGAAGTTTACAGAAGAACCAGTTCTTTATAACAGAATGACTATGAATGAAACTGCGGTTTCAATGCAGAACTACCTCAAAAATAGGGGCTACTTTGATGCTAGTGTCTATCCCAGTAATCAGTTGAAGCGTAGGAAGAAAGCACACATTAGCTACAAGGTCTTTCCAGGTAACTTGTACACTGTGGATACCTTGATATTGGAGTCTAAAGATCCCACCTTAGATTCGCTTAAAACATGGTTGTCTTCAGAAACGCTGATGACTAAAGGCACGGCGGTAGATGTCTCTATCTACAATCAAGAAGTAGCAAGGATCACAGATTCCCTGCGAAACAATGGGTATGCCTTTTTCTACACCAATAATATGAAGCCTCTAGAGACAGATACTACTGGATGGGGCTATGACTTGACCATCTATGATGAGATGCTTAAGCCATTTGGGAGTGATCAACATAGGAAGTATCGCTTAGGTAAGATCAATGTATATCCAAACTTTAATGGTGAGCTGGGAGTAGTGCATCAGGATACACTGATAGATGGCTTGCATTATCGTACCTTAGATGGAGATATCGGCATCAAGCCTAAGGTGATCCGCAGAAACGTTTACATTAATGAAAACGAGATTTTTGATCAATCTTTGATCAATGATACCAATAAGCAATTGAATGCCCTCGGGGTATATAAATTTGTAAATATTCGGACCTCGGAGTCAAAGACCAAGGATGGGTATATTGACATAGATATCATCTTGTCAAAATTGAAAAAGCAGAATGTTACCATAGACGCAGATATTAATAATTCTGAGCGTCCCTTAATTAATTCGCGATTCATCTTCTTTGGGAATTCCTTGAATATATCATACCTCAATAGAAACACCTTCTTAGGTGCAGAAAGAGTAGGTTTGTCCTTAGAAGGCGGTGTGGAGTTTAATCTTTCGGATAGATCTCGATTTATCAATTCCTTCGATCTCTTGGCAAAATTGGATGTCCAATTGCCAGAATTCATTGATGTACCCGGCACATGGAAGTTACTCAGTTTGATGAAGATTGGGGATAAGCATCTGATCAACCCTCAGTTCTTAAAAGATCTACGCAAAGATGGAATCCCGAAAGGAAGCTTGTCCTATAACTCTTTTAGTTTTAGAGATTTTTATGGATTCAACTCTTTAAATGCATCTTGGAGTTATGACCTAAAACGCAATAGAGAAAAGTATACCATCAAGACTATTGGCTTGACCTCTTTTCAATCTGAAACTGAAATTGCATTTGATACCATCCTCGTGGCTAATCCATTGTTGAGAGAACGTCTCAAATCTAGACTCTTTACAGGTTTGCTATAT
>CALJVI010000125.1 GCA_937974575.1 uncultured Saprospiraceae bacterium
CATTATGATATAGCCATTCAGATGTTGCATGATTTGAAGATTACCAAGATTAATCTCTTGACCAATAATCCAGATAAGATAGCTGCTTTTGATGATGGGGATATTGAGGTGGTTAAGCGCATCCCATTGATCACTACTCCGCTTCCTGAAAATGAAAATTATCTAAGTACTAAGAAGGATATTCTTGGGCATCTACTTGGGGACTGATTGCTGTCCGGCGAATTTCTAGCCAAACAATTCTTAATTTAACACACTTCTCTTGTTCAGTAGAACGCTGATTGGTTTATTCTCCATTCACAATCTGTCAAACATATAAGACATTTAAGAAAGGCATATAAGCGCATTGAAGACTTATATCCATATATAAAAGGGATATAAAAAATAGAGTAAAGACCCTCCTCTCACCAAGATCAAAATTCTGGAAATTCTCTAATTCTGAAAATTCTGATTCTTACATTTTCCTATGCTTTTTCAGTAGAACGCGGATAACACAGATTGAGCGGATTAACGCAGATTGGTTTATTCTTCACTCACGATCTGTCAAACATATAAGACATGTAAGAAAGGCATATAAGCGCATTGAAGACTTATATCCATATATAAAAGGGATATTAAAAATAGAGTAAAGACCCTCATCTCACCAAGGTCAAAATTCTGGAAATTCTCCAATTCTGAAAATTCTGATTCTTACATTTTTCTAAGCTTCTTCGGTAGAATGCGGATGACACGGGTTGAGCGGATCAACGCAGATTAGTTTATTCTCTAATTAGAGTAAAAACCCTCATCTCACCAAGATCAAAATTCTGGAAATTCTCTAATCCTGAAAATTCTGATTCTTACATTTTTCTAAGCTCCTTCAGCAGAACCCGGACTGAACATCCTAATACAGATATTTTCGAGCACAAACAACGCAGAATCCCGAAAATCCTATCTCCAATGCAATTAAAAGAAGGCAAAACGCTAAAATTTATTAAATTGTGGTATCCATAAAATAAGAACCATATGCGTATATCCTTCTACCTACTATTCCTCTGCATTTGCTCTATCTTTTGCTGTAAAACCAATTCACAAATAAATAGCAATGCATCTATGTCTGGCAGCGATAAAGAGGTCAATATCACCTCTCCAAGACTAACACTAGAACAGGCCAATCGCCTGGCAGAGTTGCCTTTAGAATGTATGCAAACAGAATTCCCCAACAAGCTAGGACAGACATTGGGAGATGCAACAGAAATATCAAATCCGAAAGATTTGCATCCTGCATTCTATGGATGTTTTGACTGGCACTCCGCAGTACATGGACACTGGTCACTGGTATACTTACTCAAAAAATATCCGCAGCTGGAGAAGCGACAAGAGATCATACGCAAACTGCAAGAGAATATTTCAGCATCGAATATTGCCAAAGAGATAGAATACTTTAGCCCTAGGCACAACAGTTCTTACGAACGAACATATGGATGGGCCTGGTTGCTAAAATTAGCTGCGGAATTGCATACTTGGGATGATCCTGTAGCTAAGGAATTGGCAAGCAACTTACAACCACTTACAAAGTTAATCGCAGAAAAGTACATTACCTTTCTACCCAAATTACACTACCCCATCAGAGTAGGAGAACACTCCAACACCGCTTTCGGATTGAGCTTTGCCTATGACTACGCAGAGATTGTAAAGGACGAAGAACTCTTAAAGTCCATCAGAGATCGTGCTATGGCCTACTATATGGATGATCAGGGCTGCCCACTTACGTGGGAACCTAGCGGATATGATTTTTTATCTCCCTGTCTAGAAGAGATAGACTTGATGCGTCGGATATTAACTTCTACAGAATTTAAAACATGGCTGCCTACTTTTTTACCGGCCTTGGTCAAGAAAGACTTCCAATTGGAAGTAGGATATGTGAGTGATCGTAAAGATGGCAAACTGGTTCATCTCGATGGACTGAACTTCAGTAGAGCTTGGGTCTTGTACGGCTTGACCAATCAATACCCCGAATACGCCCACCTGCGAAAAATTGCAGACGAGCACGTTGCGTACTCGCTCCCTAATCTAGTTGGCGATAGCTATGAAGGCGGACATTGGTTGGGCAGTTTTGCGATCTATGCTTTGCAGCAACAACTGAATGAAAAATAAATAGTAGTGATCAATTGGCTTAAAAATATTGGACCTGGCACTTTAGTAACTGCGGCTTTTATCGGCCCTGGTACGGTGACTATGTGTACCAAGGCAGGTGTAGCTTTCGGTTATGATTTGCTGTGGGCATTGGCGCTTTCGATTTTTGCATGTGTTGTCCTGCAAGAGATGGCTGCACGATTAGGAATAGTCACTCAGCAAGGATTGAGCGCAGTACTTCGTTCTCAAATCAAGAATCCAATTTTGAAAGGAGTGATGACTTTCATTTTGATCTCGGCCATCTTTATTGGTAATGCTGCTTATGAAGCAGGCAATATCAGTGGTGGAGTATTGGGCCTTTCTTCCATAGTAAGTGATCCATATTTGCATGTGTCAGATTACAAAATAAATTACCTAAGTTTGATTATTGGGCTTATTGCTTTCGTCATTCTTCTCATTGGGAAATATAAAGTAGTAGAGCGTATTCTGATTGTACTGGTTATTTTTATGAGTTTTGCTTTCATACTTACAGCCGTATTAACGCAGCCTAATATACTGGAAGTAATGGCAGGTTTTATTCCAGATTTTTCTTCGGATAAAACATGGACCATAATTGGTTTGATTGGTACTACAGTCGTACCCTACAATCTCTTTCTACATGCATCTCTAGTCAGTGAGAAATGGAAATCTACGGATGATTTATTGGCTGCAAAAAAAGATACACAAATTGCCATTATATTGGGAGGCATCATATCTATGGCTATCATTATAGCCGCTGCTAGTGTGCAAACCCAAGAGATCAATAATGCAGCTGATCTAGCCTTGAGTCTAGAACCCTTGTTTGGCAATGCGGCAAAACATGTATTGGCATTGGGCTTATTCGCAGCAGGCATCACTTCGGCGATCACTGCACCTTTGGCTGCAGCCTACGTTGTCAAAGGATGCTTTGGCTGGCAAGGCGATCTGAGCTCTACAAAATTCAGAGCAGTTTGGATGATCGTTTTATGCATTGGTATTCTATTTTCTACCATTGGATTTAAGTCTATAGAGATCATAACATTTGCGCAGATCGCAAATGGTCTCCTACTCCCCATCGTAGCCTGCTTCCTGCTATGGGCGATGAATCAAAAAAGTCTATTAGCAGAACACACTAATTCTTTGCGCCAAAATATATTTGGATTCTTCATCGTATTCATTGCATTGGGCCTTGGCGCCAAGAGCATATGGAAAGTAATCGCTACCTTTTTATGAGCAAAAATATTTATTTACTCAATGCAGATTTAGGCGAAGGCTCCCATCACGACGCCTTGATTATGCCTCATCTATGTTATTGCAATATTGCCTGCGGAGGCCATACAGGAGATGCCCAATCCATGACGAATGCCATCCTATTGGCACAAAAATACGAGGTCAAAATAGGAGCACACCCCTCCTACCCAGATCCCGAAAATTTTGGTAGAGCAGCTATGGATATACCCTACGGAGATCTTAGCGATTCCTTGATAAAGCAGTTGCGTAAATTTAAGGAAGTAGCAGATACTATGAATGCAGAAGTACATCATGTAAAAGCCCACGGTGCCCTTTATCATAAAATCGTAGAGGATGCGGGCATTCGCAAAATCTATTTTCAAGTCGTAAATCATGTTTTCCAAAATGTGAAAATCATGGTCCCTAGCCATACCGATCCCCAAACTTTTGATGTGCCATCTACACATCTGATGCTAGAGGCATTTGCAGATCGACAATATGACAAAAATCTCAAACTGCTGTCCAGAGATAAGCCTGGTGCGATCATATACAAGCCTGAAGATATTGCTTCACAAATACATAAGCTCCACCATAATGGCAAAGTATTAGACAATACCGGTGCATGGATCGATATCCGTTTTGACACCATTTGTATTCATGGGGATCATGCTGGTATTGACACCTATTTTCCGCAAGTCATAAACCTACTAGAAGCGCATAATCTCGTACAGTGAAACTGACCTGTCAGCAATATGGATACAAGGGCATCTTAGTCAGATGGCCCTCAGAAATAAATCATCTCATTTTAAAAGAGATGAGCAATTTTTGTAGGGCAGTACAAAAACAACTGCCTACAGTACAGTTTGCTCGACAGGCATATCATGAAGTATACATTGAATTCAAAAACAAAATACTTGACTATACTGCGGTAGAAAAGTCTCTTTTGCAGCTGTATACTAGCATGTCTCCTCAGCAAGATAAGCAGGCTACACTTTGGCATATCCCTGTCTGCTACGACGAGACACTAGCACCAGATTTGACCTACTTTATGCAGATAAAACAAATGAGCCTAGAGGAGTTAATCCACCTACATACCAAGTCATTATACACTGTACACTTCATCGGTTTTCTACCTGGTTTTCTATACCTAGGTGGCATGGATCCCGCCCTCTCGCTAGCTCGAAAAGATACACCCAGCCAACTCATCAAGAAAGGCAGTGTTGCTATTGGAGGGCATCAGACAGGCATCTATCCGCAAGACAGTCCAGGTGGCTGGCACAGTATCGGTTACACGCCCATCTCTTTTTTTGATCCACAAAAATCAGCGCCTACTTGGGCCAAAGCTGGAGACAAAGTAAAATTTTACACGATCAAAAAAACAGAACTTAGTACCCTAAAAATCCAAATTCAAGCCCAAGATTTTCAAATCCAATCTGAAGAGTACCATGGATAAGGCATACATTCTCAGCGCCAATTCTGCATTCAGCATACAAGCTCAGCCACGCTCTGTGCATACCCGCTATGGCGTCCCTATAGGTGGGCCTGTGGACAAAAAAGCTGCACATGGCATCAATATACTTCTAGACAATAGTAAGCAAACTCCTGTCCTCGAATGGGCACTCATGGGGCCAAAGCTTCAGTTTTCTGCACCTACATATATTGTGGTCAGTACCTTTTCCAAACATACTTTACTCAACAACAAACCTGTTCGACCCAATGAAAAAACTTTCGTTCCTTCAGACAGTATCCTAAAGCTTGGCGCGCATCCTGACAAAGTGTATTCCTATCTAGCAATCCAAGGCGGCTTCAAGGTCAAAAAAATTCTCGGCAGCAAATCCTCCCTTGCTACTTATACCGATCAAGGCGCTACATCACATTTCAGTTATCAAGGTATACGTGACCATACGTTCGCACGCAACCGCCCCTCATTTGCATTTCCGAGCGCAGCAACCAATCGTCTTGTACGCAACATCCCCGCACATCCAGGACCAGAGTATGCCCAACTCAATAAGATCCAAAAACAAGCACTCGATCAATATTTCACGCTATCCAGTAAGCGCAATCGCATGGGTATGCAAATCCAAGAACCACTCGCCAATGCACTGCCCAGCATCTTGAGCGCACCCATCCAACCGGGCACAATACAACTTACACCCAGCGGTAAACTCATCCTCTTGGGCAAGGATTGCCAGACTACAGGAGGCTACCCGCGCATCCTATGGCTCCCTTCCAAAGCATTGACTACATTATACCAACTCCAATCAGGCATTAAGTTCAAATTTGACATTTCTGAATATAGTTAGTTCACGCACTGTGAGGGGCTGTCTCGGCCCGAGGGCGAGACCCGGTCATCCGCTACTTCCGTTTTGAAAAAAAACGGAAACGCTACTACCCGTCATCCCTACGCGCTCCGCTTGTCGAGCTTCGGCTATTCGCCTACGCGATTAAGCGAGATAGAAACAAAAATTTTAACTCCTAAATCCATACCTTGTTGTTACAAACCTAAAAGTCAAAACACTACAGCAAAAACACTGTTTATAGATACATAGAACAAAAGAATTATGGCAATAACAACAATGTGGACAGGATCGGAAGAATACTTATGTGATATGGAATTGGCACAAGCCTTTCATATGGCTAGAGTCATCGGAATGCCCCTACTTATAGAAGGAGAACCTGGTACTGGTAAGACAGAGCTGCCTCTGCAATTCGCCAAGAGTCTTGGCCTAGAGCTACATGTTTATCCAGTAGGATCCAAGAGCTCTGTGGAGCAATTTGTAGCCAAGTTTGATCATGTCAAATACCTCAGAGATTCACAGGTAGAAATCTTAAATGCACAACGTGAAGAGAAAGGCCTAGAAAGCAAACTCTCTACTGGAGGAAGAAATACAGAATCCCTTCAGGACTATGTACTTAGAGGCCCTGCTACTAAAGCTTTTTCTAGCCCAAATTCTGTCCTCCTTATTGATGAGATAGATAAGGCTCCAAGAGAATTTCCCAATGACCTACTCTATGCATTGAGCCACAGAAGGTTGGTCATGCCAGAAAGTGGAGAAACCATAGAAGTCAGCGAAGAGGATATGCCTGCTATTGTTATTACCAGCAATCGAGAACAAGAACTCCCTACTGCATTCAAAGGGAGATGTGTATATCATTATATTTCATTTCCACCAAAAGAAACGATGCATCAAATAGTGGCAAAACACTACCCCTCCATGGATGAAGAATTGCAAAACAAATGCATCAATCTATTCTACCAAATGCGAAGCTTAGGCCTAGAACGAGCACCTGCTACTCGGGAGTTGTTGAGCTGGATCAAATACTTAGCTTCGTTTGAAAAAGCAGAAGCCTTGACCAAAGTTACAAGAGCGGATGGAATGGGTGTCTTGATCAAAAATCATCAAGATCTTCAAAAAGTAAAACTGAAAATACTAGGTAAAAACCCATATCAAAACTAAACCATGTTTGATCAGTTGCCAGAAACGTTTAGATCTTTCAAACTGAATGCGGATGTTCGCACCTTGCTTCGTTTACGACAGGCTATGGACAAAGGTTTGGTAAGTACCCTTGGAGATATGTTTTATGTCCTCAAAGGATTGATCACTACTTCCCCCACAGATATTGGCCCCTTCTCGAAAGCATTTTATGCGCATTTTTTGGACATAGATATTCTACCTGGAGAACCACTTGATAAAGCAATTCTCAGATCTAATGCCTTCAAGGAGTGGAAAGACAAGCTGTCATCTGACGAAAAAGAGGACATTGAGGATCTAGAGCTGGTGGATCAATTCTTAGACGAAGTACACCTCACCTCATATGATATCAAGAAATTCCTAGATGGCAAGGATATCCTTGACAAAGATGATCCTAGCCTCAAAGACAAAGATGCCCCAGGAGACAATCCTGCATCAGATAGACACCATGTGCTGGACCGCATGGCGGACTATAGAGACATCCCCTTAGAGGAGCTTATGAGACGTATGAGAGAGGTAGCAAAGCAACAAAAGACCAGACATGAAGGTGGCGATCATTGGATCGGAAGTGGTGGTGTTTCTCCTTATGGCAATGGGGGTGCTGCAGCTGGTGGTATCCGTGTAGGTGGCGCTGGAGGAGGCAAGATGGCTAGAGCGGCTATCAACAACAGAGACTTCTACCCTGCCGATGCAAAAGCTCCACTCGGCGATGACAATGTTGACGCTGCTCTTGCAGCACTTAAAGGAATCGAAGAAGGCAGTTCGGAGATCATTCTTGATGTTCCGCTCACAATAAAGGAAGGATTAAAACAGGGCGGCATCTTTCTCCCTTATGAAAAAGAGAAACGCCAACAACGCATCCAAGTCATCTTGATGATTGACAATGGCGGTTGGTCTATGTCTCCATATATCAGAGTTGTCCAGAAATTATTTGCCAAAATGAAAACTCGTTTTGCGCATGATCTGAAGACCTACTACTTTCACAATACCATTTACGGTGGCCTCTATACGGATGCTGCTCGCTCACAATTTGCTCCCTTAGACAAGATCAACCTTCAGGATAAAAACTATACCGTATTCGTTATTGGAGATGCAGATATGGCTCCATATGAGCTGCACCGATCCAGTATCAGAGATTGGCAAAAACTAAGCAAGCACTTCAAGAGAATGGCATGGCTCAATCCTATGTCTGAAGGAGAGTGGTATGCATCCATGACCTGCTCCGTCATCAAACAAATATTCCCCATGTTCGAATTGACTCCCGAAGGAATTGAGTCTGCCGTTTTAGAGATGAATAAGTTAAAAGGCAATGGTTGGTGAATGTTCAATTAGCAATGGAAAATGAATGTTCAATTAGCAATGGACAATGGAAAATGAATGTTCAATTAGCAATGAACAATGAGCAATGAAATTTAACATTTAGCCTTTAGCCTTTAGCCTTTAGCCTAAGAAATTGAAAATTGAAAATTACACTTTGAAAATTGAGCATTGAAAATTGCACATTGAAAATTGCACATTGAAAATTACACATTGAAAATTGCACATTGAAAATTGCACATTGAAAATTGAAAATTGAAAATTGAAAATTGCACATTGAAAATTAACCGCAAAGTCCTACTAAAGCTAATCAGTCGAGCAGGCTAAACAGCTCATCCTATACACACATGCACAAAGGACAACCTCAAATAAAAATACTTATCATTTTCTTTCTACTTTAAGAGTGAAATATTTCCTTGCGAACTAAACGTATCGCCATTGCTGCAAGTAGCCGTAAATATGTATCCAAACACATCCGGATCTAGAACCTTACCATTGTAGGTTCCATCCCAAGTTTGAGTTTGATCAGTAGCTTCAAAGACACGCTCGCCCCATCTATTGTATACCGCTAAATACATCTCCACTATTTGATTACCATCCACACGCAATTGTTCATTCAAATCATCTCCGTTTGGAGAAAAAGCATTAGGAACAAAAACATAAGGTTCTGAGCAAGGAGTATCCGCTGGCACAACGACAACAGCCAAGACCGTAAAACAGCCATTCTCATCAGTTACTTCTACTTCAAAAGTAACTTCCTCCGTGAGTACAAAAGTTGGAGTAGCACTTGTCGGGTCATCTAAGAGATTAGCAGGCGACCAACTGTAAGTGTAATTATCGTTTGCAGTAACAGTAAGGGTCACAGGCTGGCCTGTGATCAAATCAGAGGTTTGTATAGAAGCATCGATCTGACTTTCCAGATCCTGTACCAATACTTCAAAAGTAATCTCATCGGTACAGCCAAAATCGTTAGTACCGGTCAATGTATAAGTCGTATTTTCTGATGGTGAAACCAAAACAGAAGACTCATTTAAAAATTCATCGATTTGATCTTCTGGTGACCATGACCACTGCGTAGGAATCTCCTCGCTGATTACAATTGCATTGAGTTCTGTCTGACTATCTATGCACAGAATCTGAGAAGCTATTTCTGGATCTAAGTCTATCATCTGACTGGCAGATTCAAAACTAACCAATTCACTACCACAACCAAATTCATTGGTCACCATAGCATAATATGTCGTTCCTTCACCCGGATTGGTAACAATAGTAGCATCTGTAGAAATGATATCCGTGAGAGACTCATCATCATACCAAACAACAGATTCCCCCTGCCCAAGATCAACACTCAGTTGACCCTCTTCAGTACAGATATTCTCTTGACCGATGCCATTGATAGAAGGACTTGGCGTATCAAAAACATTGACAAAAACCTCGAGCTCGATACTACAGGTGTCGGCAGAAATATTGCTAATCACTACAGTGAAATTCGTACTTGCATCAGCATTTATAAATTGCGGATTTGGACTTGTCGCATCATCCAATAGATTAGCAGGCGACCACAGGTAGGTATAATCCATATCAGGTTCATCATTTAGAAAAATGCTTTCTCCCATACATACATTGAGCATATCATCAAAGTTCTCTTCATCTATAAGGATGAGATCTACAGGCAATGATTGTGGGCTCAATAACTCCTCATCACAACCATCTATAGTCGTCACTACCAAAATGGCATTTAACATAGAAGACTCATCAATTGTAATAGTAGGATTCTGTTCATCACTAGTCATACCATTTCCAAAAGTCCATGACCAGCCCACAATTTCTGTTCCGGTAGCAGTGGTCAAATCTGTAAATTGAATCTCCGCGGAAGCACCACAAGTAAGATAGGAAACATCAAAATCTACTTCTACCTCATATACTGGGACTACAACCTCTACTTCGAGTTCGACTTCACAGTCTCCTCTAGTAGGATTAGAAACTATGACAGTATACACTGTAGTCTCTTCTGGATTGGCCAAAGGACTAGCAACATTAGCATCGCTCAGACCTATAGCAGGCGACCATACATAGGTTAACTCCTCGTTTGCATTTTGATTTAAGATGACTGGCTCATTGTTACAAACAATAACAGATGGTTCGGAAATGCTAGCATCAATTAAGTTTACAGCATCCTTTATTGCAAAAATATCAGTACAACCATCTTCCGCTGTAACAGTCAACACCACATAAATTACATTTGTAGCTTCAAGTGTAAATAGTGGATTTTCTTCATCACTCGTAAGCTCTTCGCTATTGTATGACAGTACCCAATCATACTGTACTAGCTCACCATCAGCATAAGAGGAAGTATTTGTAAATTGCAGCTCGAGCGGTCCATCACCTTCACAAGAAAGAAATTCATATTCAAACTCAGCTTGCACCGCTTCGCTTGCCACAACAATTGTAAATTCTTCCTCTACGATACAGCCTGTAACTTCATCAGTAACCGTAACCGAGTAGGTAGTGGTTGCCTCTAATGTAGCTATTGGATTTGCACCAGTAGTAGTATTCAAACCTGTAGATGGCGACCATGTATAGGTGTAGGCATCACTACCACCAGGATTCAATTCAATAGATTCTCCAAAGCATATAAAAGTATCATTAGCAGGTAGATTTAGATCTACAATATCTATCGCGATAGTCTGACTAATAGACTCTTGACAACCATCCTCTGTAGTAACTGTTAAAGTCACCTCTAAATCCTGAGCATCCTCAAAAGAGAATATCGGATTCTGCTCTGTAAGTACAATATCCAAATCAGAAAAGCTCCACTCCCATCCTATGATATCAGACTCCGAATAAACAGATAGATCTGTAAATTGAATATCCGCAGTTCCGATACAGTCCTCAAATGCCCATGAGAATGCAGCGTCCAATTGTTGCTCCGGAACCGTCACAGTCACATCTCTCTCAACTACGCACCCCGATGTAGGATCTGTAACCACAACCGTATAGGTAGAAGTATTAGATGGTGATGCCAAAGGACTCACTACATCTGTTGCACTAAGACCTGCTGGTGGTGACCAAGCATAGGTATATAGTATATTTCCATTTGAGTTCAAAGGAACAGGATCTCCATTACAAGCCAATATATCCTGATCTATAAAACTAACATCCAATACATTAGCTCCCGTTAAGTCGAGTATCCCATCATAGCTTGTAGTACATCCTAAATCAGAATTAAGCGTGACAACAAAAGGATACGTACCTCCTTGATTAAAATCTAAAGCAATGGATTGACCTGAAGCAGATGCTCCATTTTCAAATAGCCAGTCTACACTATTGATCGTACCAGAGATAGGTGTACTGAGATCCGTCAGCGCCACTTCGATGATGTCACCACAATTGGTCACTTCTGTTGAATAATCTGTATCGAAAAAATTAGTAGGTACTTCAATTTGTACATCAATGGCTTCAAATCCACAGTTTACAAACTCCTTGGGTGCAAGCGATACATTATATGTTCCAGCACCAGGGAAAGTATATTCTACAATAGAAGCACCATCGATGATCTCTGTACCATCCGCAAACTCCCACTGATAATTTTCGATATTGGTAGCGTCAACTATGAAGGACACAATACTTGGATCACAGTTGTCTCTGTTGACTTCTATATCGGCCAGCGTAATGGCCATATCCGAGATTACGTTTACACTAAAAGTATCCACTCGACTACATCCAAATTGATTGGTTACGAAAGCAAAATAAATATTCTCTCCAATGCTCAATGGATCCAATGTAGCATTCAAGGTCCCTTGTCCCGAAATTACGGCGGCGGCAGGCTCCCACGTGATACTTACATTATCTACTGGATCAGTGTTTACTGCTGTGGCAGTTATTGCCTGATTCAAACATGCTTGATCATCAGACAGACTGGTTTCAACATTTAAAGCACCAGCAGATATATTTACTTCATCGGTAAATGTACATCCTCTTTGGTCTTCTGTTCTAAGATAGAAAGTTTGATGGCCACTTTCACTAAATTGAAAACTAGCCTCATCGCTTAGAATAGAACTAAAATTAGGATCTTGAGACCACTCATAGGAAACGATTTCATTTGTTTGTGCCGATACGGTGTACTCCTCCGTACAGATCAGTTCATCATCTTCAAAATTAATAATCGCATTATTTTCCTGTACATCTACTAAGATGCTGAATGAGCCAGAGCAATCCAATGCTGGATCATCTATCTGCACCGTATACATGGTAGTCTCTGATGGATTGGCTACAGGATTGGCAGAATTTATGTCATCAAGTCCCTCAGATGGAGACCATGTGTAAGAAACATTTGGCCCTACAAATGGATTATCATTTAAGTTAACGGATTGTCCTGGGCAAATATTAAAAGTATCAACGACTCCACTATTGATAACATTTGCAAAGAAGGAGAACTCTTTGGTTTCACTACATCCATCAAATGCTTGCGCAGTCAAAGAAAGGATATACTCCTGAGATTTTGCCAATACGAAAGTAGGATTCGCAAGATCAGAACTTTGTCCATCAGATAATTGCCAATCATATACTTCAATACCCAAGAAGGAATCTACTGACATATTATTTACAGTAAGTAATACAGAATCCACACATTCCAAAACCAATAGATCAAAGTCTACATCCAAAGTAGAATTCTTGAAAAGGATATCCTGAACTAAAGTATCTGCACATTCTCCATTTGGCTCCGCAATGAGGGTAATCGTATACACTCCAGTATCCGGAAACATATAAGTAGGATTCTCCAAAACTGTGTTTAAGCCTGGATTATTCGCATCTCCAAAATACCATTCAAAATCATTTGAATTGCTTGAAGTATTAATAAAAGTAAGTTCTTGATTTTCACATTGAATGGTATCATTAGCTATTGAAGCTGCTACTATACCACATTCCCCTACATTGTATTGAAAATCCCTTCTTGAAGTAGAGATCAATGCTCCATCACGATATTCTTGGATACACACCCCTACTACAAATTGTCCTTGTATAGTAGGTGTTCCTGTGATCAAACCCGAGTTTGCATTTATAGCCAGCACATCTGTACCTCCAAGGATATTATTCAAACCAAAAGGCGCCTGCCAGACTACAGTTTCATATGGCGGCGGTGGCGCTGGTTGAGGCTGGTTGTTGATGATATCTCCTCCTGAGTATGGCGCACAAAGACTGTACACCAGACTATCTCCTTCTATATCTGTTGCAGAGTGATCCCAATTGATCGGCTCATTCACACAAATAAATAAAGGCGGGAACTCATTAAATTTTGGTCCAGAATTACACTCTTGCAAAGAAGTTCCTGAAACAGTAGCCGTAAATGTAGCCCCTGTATTCAATGGATCTACAATATTTGTAATCGTTTCATTTCTGCAACATCTTTGGTATACTATGGTATATCCACCAGCCGAAAAAGGAAGGTTTACTTCTCCCCTATATGAAGCCGTATGCACACACACCGTTGGTGGTACAAACAAACATGAATCAGATAGTATTGGAGTAAGGGTATCATTGTTCAAATAAGGCAACTTGAGTTCATCCAGTAACACACCGTTAGAATCATATATCCCAACAGATGCGGGACTATCAAAGAAAGCATTATCTGCTCCAAAAAAACAGTCTCTGTATACTGTCAACTCGACTTCAAACTGCTCTCCTCCTAGACAGGTATAATTGATCTCTCCTCCTATGATATGCGTTGCCTGCACTATACCCGGCAATAAGCAAATTAGAACAAACAATGGGAGAACCCATTTATTGATCATTTTTTTACTCGGTGCAAATATCTTTTCTATAATTCGATTCATCAATAGCTCTTTTATCTGTTTATTATTGGGATACATTTGAAGAAGTTATTTCCAAAATTTCAACTCTTCTTTCATAAGAAGCATCTACACTATAGATAGATGCCTTTATATCTGAGATTTCATCACTCACACTTGGTGGAGCTTGTGACTCTCCCAATGGTCTTTCTGTCAATTTAAGTTGACCAGAATTAATATAAGGCACTAAAGCACCACCTCTCCATTGGTAAAAGTGATTCTCTACACTACGCACTCTTCTTGACGTTAATGCATCATTATAACTAGACTGGGATCTAGGAGAAGCATAACCTCTGAGCATAATCTCCGCCTGTGAACCCTGCTGCAAAAATCTCAACAAGTGCTCTGTGAAACCTTCAAGCGCAGTGTCCCCAAATTTGACTTTATTATCAAAAAATTGCAGCACACTTGATTCTACATCTAACTTTCTTTCCTGATCTAGACCTGCGGTATTTTGAGTCACGTACTCATCTCTTCTTTGAAAATAGCTCAAATAGGTCTGATGGTAATTTTTAGTAGTTGTAGTACTGACTGTATTTTGATCTGGTTCATCATTATCAAAAAACAAAGGCATAGGCAAGTAGCCATCTAATGTCAGTTTGGTAAGTACTGCCGCAGGAATTTTCTTTAGTACTATATCAAGATCCAATATCTCTTCCTTTAGTAAGTCCTCCTGCTTTAGGACAAGTGTCTCTGGATAATAACCCTCCTTTTCGACCTTTATAGTATAATCCTGATGTTTACTAATCTTATCCGAAATCCTTTTTCCATTCCCGATGTTTACTGATTTTCTAGATGCCTCATCTTCAGGTGTTATGGTATAGGTATAATCAGACAATTTTTCCTTGTCTTCACTCAATACAAAGCCGTTTAGTTGCAGAGCAATTGGAGACATCAATATTTCCGTTTCTGCTGTACTATTATCGCCTTTAATTTTTATTTCATGAGGCTCATATCCTGCTTTTTCTGCAAAAAGACTATAAGTCAAATCTCTACGAATCTCCATTTTATAGTCAACAGCAGCATTGTCATAAAACACTTTATCTTCTGCTACGGGCAATGCACTCAAGACAAGTTCTACACCTTGCAGAGGACGTTTCGTTTCTGCATCAAATAATTTAGCCAATAACGTTTCTGTGTTAATTTCTAGTTGTGCCCGATAAATATCATAGCAACATGCTTCTAGTTCCGAATCTATATATTCACTTCCTACACGATTTGAAGAGAATAGTCCTTCTTTACCATCATCACTGAGCGTAAAATAAGCTTCGTTGTAGCTTGAATTTATGCTTGGGCCCAAATTAATCACCTCCCCCCATTGCTCACCATTATAAACACTATGAATGTCATAGCCTCCAAATGTTTTTCTACCATCTGTACTGAAATAAAGCTGACGAGTAGGCCTATGATAAAAAGGGCTCACATCATCCCCTTGTGTGTTAACAGCATCTAAGGCAAAAGGCCCTTTAAAGGAGCCATTCTTTATTGGAGCATAATAAATATCCATGCCTCCTTTTCCACCAGTACGATCACTTACAAAGTAAAGCACCTCTTCTCCAGTTTCTGCATCCACACCTATATTAGGCTGACTAGTATGCGCACCAGCAGTATTTATATGTACAGGCAATTCTTCGATTGCATTATCAGCTTTTAAATTTTGCTTGTAGATCTTACACTTTACTTCATTCAATTCATACTTACATCTAGTAAAGTAAACTACACTTTGATCTGAGTTCATGGCATAATGACCCACATGATAGTCTCCTTCATTTAAGTCAGAAGATACAAGATCCGTTTTACCATCTTTGTTTGCATATATTTTGCTCCTTGGTTTTACGACTTCATTACTTGCAAAGTAATTATTGGAAGAGTAATAAACTATACCGTCTATTGTGCTGGGACTCATTTCAGAATACTCTGTATTTACATCATCTCCTAGCCTCTCCACTGCATAGTTACCTGCATCTTCGAAAGACAAGGCCCATTCAATATCCGAAAGACATTTATTGGCTCTTGCTTTTCTTTCTGTATTCTCATCCTCTTTACTAAAGTACGTTTCTAGAAATGTCTTTGCCTCTGCATATTCACCAAGTGTAGTATTAATTAATGCAAGCTTGGACAATGCTTCCAACTGTAT
>CALJVI010000126.1 GCA_937974575.1 uncultured Saprospiraceae bacterium
GATGATCGCCAATATGAAGCAAAATTTTGACTATACATGGACCGGTGATGCCATGAACCAAATAGAGGGAACTAATGAAATAAAATGGACAAATCTCGATCTATATTTTCTATACAGATTTTATAGCCAAGGCGCTTTTTCCGAATTTGGAATCATGAGCTCACGCATCAGAAAAGTTGAACAGCGTGATAAAGGAGCAAACTTCGCTGAATTTACGGATGTTACCTCCAATTATCAAAACTACCTTTCTGCTGTATTTGGTGGAGGCGCATTTGTGGCAGGATCAGACCGCTTTACTGTGATGCTCGGTATACGAATTCACTATGGCTTGACAGATTTTATATCTGAATCAGGCCAGAGCTCTGAGTCATTAATGGCCCAAGGACAACAGTTTCCTTTCCCCAATTCTATTAGAAGAGACTTTAGCGGATTGGATTCGGATCCATATTCAGACCCACGTATTACACGACCCCTTTTGATAGAGCTTATAGCTGAGTTCAATTTTGGAATTGGCTATTTTGCAAAAACGGTTTGTACAGGTCGTGTGAAGTGGTTCGCAGGTTAATCCTTTAGTTTGAGGATAGATTGTCTGCGACGATCTACACTAAGTTGGGTGATGTCGGGTCTAGAATAATGACCAGCAACGTCAAAGTTTTGTCTTTCTTGTAGCACTATGTTGTAGTCGATTTCAGCTACGATCAATGCCTCTTTATTTTTTAACGGAGACACGATAAATTTGCCATCTGGCCCTGCTAGGCAGGAGCCACCATTGCCCATTATTTTAGGTGCTTTTTTCTTGATCAAACTTGCAAACGGGATATCCTTTGGTATGTCAGATCGCTTTAGTAAACCACATACAGATATTACATAGGAGCGCGATTCTTTAGCTATGAATCGAGTCAAATCTATCGTATTACGCACACTGCCTGGCCACAGTGCGACATGCAGATTTTCACCTTGTCCATACAATGCAGCTCGCGATAGCGGCATCCAGTTTTCCCAACAGTTGAGCGCACCTAGGGTGAATGCCTCATGCGGAAACGTGCGCAAGCCATGTCCATCACCCGTTGCCCAGACGAGCCTTTCTTCATAAGTAGGCATTGTTTTTCGATGCACATTTTTTATTGCTCCTTGCTTATCAATATATACTAGAGAGCAATAGCAACTGTGGCCACCACGATCCGCCGCCTTTTCGATCGTACCTAGTATCACTTCTATTTTATATTTTTTAGCGACAGCACAGACCTCATTTAGATCCCCTTGCTCTATAGAAATGGCCTGCTCCACATAGTAGGCATACAGCTCTTTTTGCATCGATGATTCAAACTTTGCACCATCCGTCAGATCTACCCAATATGGATATCCAGGCACTAGCGCTTCACCAAATGTTACCAAGCTACACTTTGCTTTAGCCGCTTTCTTAATATATGAAACGACTTTGTCAATAGTCTTTTTTCGGTTCAGCCACACAGGTGCTATTTGAGCAATTCCTACTTTTGTTTTCTGCTTCATATTACAATAAACGAAATTATTTTCATTTTGATTTGATAGATTTAGGAATGGGCTTGGGAGTGCCCCATCTGCTGCAAGAGTGCAGCAGTACGTTCATTATTTTGGTCCACAGGACCAAAATTGCTGCGCACCATTCACTTGGGTCGGGCTCTGTCAGAGTGCGCTGCCGCTCCCGTCCCTCAGTTCCGTTCCTACACTGAGTGACCGACCCTCAAAGGGTCGTCTTTTCGATCCCTCACTCAAAAAAAATAGGGCAAACCAATTGCTTGATCGCCCTATTAATTTAGGTTATTGGGAATTTTTATCTAGCAAGTATTATGCTGATACTTCTTCCAAAGCTGGAGCAAGAGGGAAGTCAATGGCTATATCTGTAATGTTATGTAAGTAGTTGGTGATGGTAATCTCTCCAATAGTAGTTACAGTATCTACGAGGTTTGCTTCAGTATATCCTGCATTGAAGAAGTTGTCTTTTACATCTTCAGATACTTTACCTCGATTTACTGCTATAGCACCTGCGAATGCTGCAAGAGCATCTAGCTTAGCATCAAAACTAGCTTTACCTTGTCTCAATTCTAAGATTTCTTCACTCGAAAAACCATTCATTCCAGCGATAGCAGTGTGTGCGGCTTTGCAATATTCGCAGTCATTAATTTGACTGACTGCCAGGTTGATTACTTCTTGCTCTCTTTTAGAAAGGCTCGTCTCTCTTCCTGCGAAGCCAAGAAAATCTCCAAGTGCATTTTCACTGTTTGACATATAAGCATATAGATTTGGTACGAATCCCAATCCTTTGTTTAGGTTGTCAAAAATTGCTTGATTCTTTTCTGAAACTTGATCTTTTGTTGGGATATTAAAATTAGCCATGATTATTTTTTTATTGTTATTTAATTATTGCCTTACAAAGATACAGGCATGTTAAGGCCTTTTGATAGGGGATTTTTCCCGATGAATTATCAATTCTTCCTTTTTTTGATAAAAAGTCTATAAACAGGAGCAAACTGATAAAAGATTAGTGATAGGAATACATTATTGAGCATGAGAAATAAAAGAACACCAGAGGTGTAGGATTTTTACAGCCCAGTACGATAGTGCTGGGTATTTAGATTTTGCAAGATCTTATTTGGCGTGATTTTCTTTTAAAAATCATGACAAATTACATTCGCAAAAAATCTCAAATCCAAAGGGAGGATTTTTTTTTATAACTATTCTATTTCGATCCTTCTTTGACACGGAATGAAGAAGGAGACACTCCTTCGTGCTTTTTGAAGAAACGACTAAAAGATTGTATATCATTAAAGCCTACTTGATACGCAATCTCAGAAACAGGTTTGTCTGTATAGGTTAGTAGCCTCCTGACCTCGAGCATAATTCGAGCCTGAATCAATTGCAGTGGCGTTTTGGCGTTTAACTTTTTGAATAAATTGGAAAGGGTTTTCGGAGATCTGTTCATCATATCCGCATACTCGCTTACCGTGTGCAGTGTTCTATAGTTCTTTTCTACCAAGAAGTGAAATTCACGAACGACATCACTTTGCTTATCATCAATATTGGAATAATTTTCTTGGGTCTTGTAGATACGAGTACATAAAATGAGTATCCTTTTGAGCATCATCTGCAACATTTCTAACTGTAGCTGATCCTTGGCCGCCATTTCTAGCTGTAGCATATCCCACACAGCGTTTAAGGTCGTTAGATCTTTATCTTCAGGATTTATGATGGGTAGGGTAGCGGAGCCGTAAAACAAAACTCCCTTGCAGCCCACTTTACTATCATGATCTAAAATACAGTAGAAAGGCTTGGAGAATTTTAAATATCTCGCAGAAGTAAAATTATGCGTTTCTAACTGATTGAACTCCGTTAGGCAAATGATCTGATTTTTCTTGAGATGGTAATCTTTGGCATCGATGGTGAAATGAGAGCCGTCCTCCTCAAACCAAAGTAAAGCAAGTTGATTTTCCTGTAATTCAAATGTGGACTTATAATTCTCTTGAGTTACTTTAGTAGCTTCAAAATATTCTCCGATTCTACCGATGTACTTCATAGCTTTTATTTAATTCTTGATACCTCAAAAACAAACAAAAGTTGAATAAGTTATAGAATGGATACACAGATACAGCCTTTTTTTAAAAGACAGTAATCCTATTTTAGTGAAAATATATGAATTGATTTATTGCTTCGCTACAAAGTAGTATTCTGAATTCTCAGCGTACAGCTTTGTGAATTGCTCTAATGAAAGAGGTGCATCCTTAGCTATGAAGTCCTCTAGTGTGTAAATATTCAATCCAATTTGGTTGACAATCAAGTCATGCAATTGATCTGGTGTAGTGCCATAGAAGTCACTGGCACCTAATCCAAATTCGAATATTAATACTGGTTTGCAACGCTTGAATGTAGATAGACCTCCTAAGAGTACATCGTATTCGCCACCTTCAACATCTATTTTCACGAAGTCAATCTTACAGTCTTGCGCAAGAAGGTCGTCAAGCTTTTGTGTAGCTACTTTTATCTTTTGAATATCAGGTTTGGATACATGGTAATCTCTTTGCTTTAAACCACTAAAGGCAGGAGCGTTCTTGACTACATTAAATTCTACTTCTCCATTTTTATTGCTGAGTGCAATTTTATGGATATTTGTATTGCCAAGATACTTCACCTTTAGTTTATCATAAAGGTAGGGTATAGGCTCAAATGCATGATGCTTTCCTTGAGGAGCAAACTCTAGCATGATGTCTAGCATCTCTCCTTCGTGGCATCCTATATCCAAACAATTAGAAAAGGCGTGAAGCTCTTGCTTCATGATGATCTTAGTGAGTCGATCGTATTGCATATTCTTTGTGAGATCGATATGCAACATCTCAAAACCTGACTTGACTATATTTTTAAGTTTCTGATTCAATATCTATACTAGGATTCTCTCCTTTTTTAGTGAATAAATAGTGTAATAATCTCTTAATCGGTCTGAGGAAAAGCATATATCTCTGTTGTAAGAATATAAGATTCCTAAGTATTCGGGGAATTGTACTTCTACTAAATACGGATTTTAATGCTTCTCTGTTCCAAAGGTACGAATCTAGAATATATTCGTCAACTGCTTGGCACTATTTTATTTAAACATTACGAAAATAAGTATATCAATCTTTATTTAATATGATTTTACTCGTAAATTCCAGAATTTTGACCCCTTTTTAGACATTCAACGAGCCATTTTGTCACTGATCCAGCTAGACTTTCGCCACTTTTAGAAAATATTGTCCTGTTTAGACAAGGGATTGATCATTTGATTATCTTGAAGCTTGAAAAGTAAACTAGATATAAAATCATTATTTGACCCTAGGAAAAAGGTGAAACCTGATAAAGGAGAATGGCCCTATGTGATTCTTGGTACCTTTCTCTTCTTTGGGTCTATCTTCCTATTCGTCTTAGAGCTGGATGATTTTGGGTACACGACTCATCTCAATACCTTGCTTATTATATTTGGTTTGATCGGTCTTGCTTTGGCAATCTTCCTGTCTATTTATTATGGAAAGGGTACCAAGGGCGTTGAAAGGCTAAGGTTAACACTGTTATTTTTGTTTTTCGTAACCCTAATAGTGCCTGTATGGGCACATTTTATCAATCGGCAGATTCCAATAAGATCAGAGGTTAAAAGTTTGGAGGTATTTGAAAATCCACTTTATCAACCAAATCCTCCTTTAGACTATATAGATCATGCTAAAGAAGAAGGCTTACCAATTATCCTAGTACATAATAAGGGCTTGATTAAAGTCTTGAGCAAAAAACCTGAGCACTTAATACTTAAGCCAGGTGATAATATAGAGCTTAGGATTTGTAAAGGCATTTTTGGCTTTGAATTTATCGATGCACAATATCTCCAATGAAGCTAAGCATTCAGCATAATATCTCTCTCCAGCATAAGCATACTTTTGGCCTTTCGAGTACAGCAGAGGCTTTTGTTTGTGTGAAAAGCATCCCTGCGCTACGAGCTTCACTCAATTTGCCATATGAGTATAAGATGATCTTAGGTGGTGGCTCCAATGTTATTTTTACAAAAGCCTATCCTGGACTCGTCATTGAGATGGGGATCAAAGGTATTTCTGTAGAAAGAGAATTTTCCAATCGTATCCACCTCAAAGTAGGAGGTGGGGAGAACTGGCATAAAACGGTCCTATGGTCTTTAAAGCATAATTACGGCGGCCTTGAAAATCTATCTCTTATCCCAGGTAAAGTTGGTGCTTCTCCCATTCAAAACATAGGAGCCTACGGAGTAGAAATCAAGGATGTATTTGTAAAACTCAAAGCCCTAGAAATGGCTACAGGTAAGATCAAAACTTTCTATAAAAAGGATTGCCAATTTGGATACAGAGACAGCTTCTTTAAAGGAGCGGGCAAAAACAAGTATGTCATTATTGAAGTCGTCTTTTCGCTCACTAAAAATATACATCAACTCAATACTTCCTACGGTGCTATCCAATCCCAATTGGAACACATGAAAGTAAAACGTCCCACTATCCAAGACGTCAGCAAAGCGGTCATCAAAATCCG
>CALJVI010000127.1 GCA_937974575.1 uncultured Saprospiraceae bacterium
GCATAATCAATAATGGCGAATAAATGATCGATATGTGCATGAACACCTCCGTCAGACAATAAACCCATCAAATGCAATGCTTTATTGTTGGTTTTTGCTGTCTGAATGGCTTGTTTAAAGATTGGATTTTCCTGGAGTTCACCCGTTTCAATAGCCTTGTTAATTCTCGCAAGTTCCTGATAGACAACCCTTCCAGCGCCGATATTGATATGACCAACTTCCGAGTTGCCCATCTGTCCTTCCGGAAGGCCTACTTCCCCTCCGAAAGTAACCAATTCCGAATTAGGATAATCAGTATACAGTGAATCTATAAATGGTGTTTTCGCTAATCTCAAGGCATCGGCCTTAGGATGTATACCATGTCCCCAGCCATCAAGGATAATTAGAGCAACTTTTTTGTTTTCCATATTGTAAAGATATTTATCTCAAAATTATAAGCATGATTTAAGAACAAGAAAAAAGGAATATCCGTATACCTATATAGTTGACTTTGGATGTAAAATTTATATATATTTGCATTCCGATAAATGGTCGCGTGGCCGAGTGGTTAGGCAGAGCTCTGCAAAAGCTTGTACGGCGGTTCGAATCCGTCCGCGACCTCAATCAATAAATGCTTAATCCTGTAAGTCAATGACTTACAGGATTTTGTTTTTTAGGGGGACAGATAAGGGGACACTTTGACTCTTCCTATGGGTTTTTCTTGACAATCAAATTAATGCTATCTTTGACTTATCCATTGCCTTAAAGGCAACTTTAAAGAATTATCTAAGGGGTGCTTTTGATGTTTATTTAAAAGCACTCTCTTTTTTTTTCATTTTGATTTGATCTAACTATGAAAGCTTTTTTTCTGCTAATCTCATTTTTTAGTTTTCTGGCTCTTTGCAATTCTCAATGTGAAATAGGTAAGAAGTATGATAAGTTTGAAGACAAGACAACTTACTTGACCTATGAAACTAGAGTGTGCAAATTGACACAAGCCCCAATAGATTATACTTTCTTTCAATTTGTTCTTTTAGATGAAACTGTTTATTTGGCCATTAAGGATAGGACAAATAAAGTACAATCCACCTTCAATGAAGGAAGAGTGATTATTTTATTTAAAGATGGATCCAAAATGTCGATACAATCTAGCACAAAGGCACTTTCAAAAACTGACCGAATGTTAATTGCTGATACCAATATTTGGGTCAATTTGCTTACGTGTCCTTTGTCTTTGAAGGAAACACAATTACTTAGTGACAAGCAGATTGCATCAGTGCGTATAAAATATGATAACTACAATAAAGATTTTGATCTTGCAAAGAAGCCATCTAAGTTGATTTGTCAATATGTAAAATGCTTAACTGATTTATTAGAGTAGTTTTCTGTTTTCATTCTAGGTTGCTTTGTGCCTGTTTTTCACCTGTTTTCCTTGTTATTCCCTTGTTTTATTCTTGATGAGTTGCTATCATCTACTACAATTGCACATTACAGCAATTCAAGTATAAGTTAAATTTCCACTGTTATTCCTTTGTTCCTAATAAGATGGCTTTCCATTAGGTCAAATATGACCCCTTATTCTGTCTATATTACAAGTATGGAATAACCTTGTTTAGTTACTAGATAAGTCTTGCCATTTATCGTGTACTTTGTTTGCTATTGATTTAGAAAGATCTATTTCGGTATTATGCCTTTTCATCAATTTGTTATAGGTAGCCCTTTTACGTTTTAAAGTTCTTTCAGAGACTAGCTTTTTATACAATTGAATTTCTTCTTTAGAAATTGAATGAAGGAGCTTGTACGCTTCAAATTCTTTGGCTGTGATGTTTAGAGGTAGCCCATCTGTGTACTTTATTCTAGAAAATGTCTTGTATAGCTCCTTTCCCATTCCTTCAATAAAGATAGGATTAAAAATGCTAGAAACCTTTCTGAGATTAACCTTGCGCTTTCTTATTTCACTTACTGATGTAACCAATTCGCATCTCAATGTTTTTGAATTTGGTTTTGGAATCTGTTCTTTTGAAATCTCTATCTTTCTCGCTGGATCATATTGCTTGATTCTACGACTTTTTAGGTCAAACATTGAACCAAATACTTCTTTTCTACTTTTCATTGGTTCAACACTTTGATTATGATACCTGTGTGCATAAGGATAAACTTCGTTTGCATGCATTTTCAAATTAACTGCGAATTCTATTTTGCCGATTAAAGTTGCATCCAATAGGTTTGTTTTAAATTCATCTGATAGTATTTCGATACTGTCGTTTATTTTGGATAGGGTGAAATCATTCCAATTTATACCCTTAGTATAGGATTTGTGAATTGAATTATTAATAATTAGTTTGGGTTCCATTTCACCAATAATTTTCAATCTTAGGTTACCCCTCTGGCCAATATAGTAGTCTTTGGGTTGTCTATAAAAGTCAATACCACAATATGAGATGTGACCTCGTTTGACGTCACCCAATCCCATAGGACGTTGTATGTCTGCCTTTATTTGGCAGTAGTCTATCACTTTGGTTTATTTAGTCTCTAGCTAAAGAATAATGATTTACCTTGCGTCCTGTGATTTTACATTTATCACGTTTTTCAATTTTAATTTTCCCCGAATGTAGTAAACTCAAAATGGGTTGAGTGATTGAAGTCCTCTCTATAATGCATTTAATTGCCATAGTTCTAGATGTTCCGTACTTCGATTTCTTTAGGTAATTTATGATCTTAATTTTATTGGTTGGCTTTTTCTTTCTTGTATCCATGCTTAAAGAATTGACGATTAGATAATCAGAAGTATTACACTTCTTTTGCTTGTAGTAATTTGAGTACTTCTTCTTGCTTATAGAGGATCTTCTTTCGACTTACTTTGTGGCGTGTCAATATGCCTTCATTAGCGTATCTGTGGCGTGTAGGGCTGCTTATTTGTAGAATTTCATCTACTTGCTTGCCTGTTAGGAATTTGTCCTTTTCGGGTTCCAGAATGTCACCAGCTTGGGATTCTAGTTTCATATTTGATGCAAGTAATTTTATTGCATCAAATAGACTTATACCTTTTAGAGCATTTTCGATAGATTGATTATTATCCATTGAATTAAATTTTTACTTATTGAAATAAAAAATTATCAATGGCAAAACTATCTTGAATCTATATTAGAAAGTGGTTCTATGTGGTACGAACTGTTTTCTTTTTTTTATTGGAAATCTATTTTATTTAATGCTATGAATTTTTTCAATTCTTCTTCTGCTCTAATTCTTGCTTTCTGATCATTTTTTATCTCGCATAGGTAGATTAATTTTTCATAGCTATTTAATACAGATTTATAACTTTTTTTTGAATCCATAATTTTAGGAATACGCTTGGATTCAGTTTTGAATTCATTGAAAAATGCTTGTAGTTTTTTACCCGATTTCAATCCAAATTGTTCAAGAATAGAATTAGCTTTATTCTCGGTTAAATCTTCTTGAAGTGTAGCATGAAGATACCTTGCAATGGTTTTAAGTGTGAAGTTTTTAGATTTACTATCAAGTAGGGTCATTTTGTTAATTCCATTGTACAACCTTATTTCACTTTCGTATTTGGTGTGAAATTTATTCTTTAACAAGTTCAATTCAAAAATAATTTTCTCTTTGTCTTTTGCACATATTCCTGTTTCAAGAATCATAGTCATAAGTTGCTGGATTCGAACTAAGATAGTTGTGCAGAATTCTATTTTTTGGAATGCTTCGCTTTCTTTTAAATCATCCTTCTTTGGCTCTCTAATACCGTATTGACCTTTGGTAATTTGTACGATCTTTCCATTATAATACTTTTCATTTATGAATAAATTGTCAGTTGAATCAATTGCATTAAGATCAACTCTAAAAAGAGAATTCTCTTTGACGAATTTTACAAAATGAGTTATTCCTTTAAGTGTTATTGTTTTGCTCAATTTAGTATCAAGTATTTCATCCATTATCTACCTACTTAGCAACCTTCAAAGGTTGTGTGAAGTAATGATGCTTTGCAAGTATGTCGGCATTCTGTTCCTTAGTTACCTTGATGTATTTAAGTAGATTGACTTCTGTTTTATGACCGCTTATCTCTTGAATCGCAATAGAAGGGATTTCAGCTAGGTATAGGTTTGTTATCCCTGTTCTTCTAGCTGTATGCGTTTTGATTAGATCGTGTTTTGGAATAGATGTCTTAACTTTTAAACCTCCTTTTATTTTTTCAATTTGTATTTCATTATCAATGCCGACCATTTTAGCAATGTTCTTGATAGACTTGTTAACACGTTGTTCGTATGTCTTTGGCAGATTGTAATTGTATCTTTTGAGTATGGTATCTAATTCGTGTCTTATTGGCACTTGTACTTCTGTCCCCGTTTTTTTCTGTATTAGCTTGACAATTTTAGTGCCGTTGCTAGTCGCCTCGATGTTTGTTTTCTTAATCCTTGAATAGTCGCTATACCTTTGGCAAGTGTATACACCGACCAAAAATACATCTCGAATCAATTCGTGTTCTTTGTTCTTTGATAGGTCGAGATTGAATAATGCTTTTACTTCTTTTTCTGTAAGATAGATTTCCGTTGTGTCTACCTTTATTGTCTTAAACTTCTTTCTTTGGAATTCTTTATTTTCGTGTAGTCCTTCTTCTAGTGCCGCTCTCATAATTGTTTTGAGATTCTTCATGTGCCGACCAATGGTATTTGGTGAATAGTTCTTTTTGTTGAAGAATTCTACCAGGTTATCGTACAAGTCCATTGTCACATCTTCAAATTGTATTTTTTTACGTTTCTTGCTTTGGTAGTCCTTGAATTGAATAAGGCAACCTTGGTAATTCTTGATTGTACCTTCTGCAAATCTTTTACCTTTATCAGTAGTTCGCTTTCCTGTTAGCATTTCACTTATATAGGCTTCAAAATAACTGACTAGTGAATGAGCTTTGGTTTTTGGCTTGGCAAGTTTCCATTCTAAGTTGGTATCTAGATAGTTGCGAAGTTCTTCAGCTGATGGATAGATTTCTTGTTCAAGCAAATACGCATAGCGTTTTCTTACTTGCTTAGAAATTATATCAAGTCTGTTTTTGATAATTGATAATTCCTTCTTTAAGCTCGGATCTAGCTTCCTAGTTACATTTTTATTGGTTGTAGGTCTAAATGTATCTCCATCCCAAAGGATAGGTCTTATCCTTATGCCAGTGCCGTATTTTAGCTTTTGATTTTTGAAGTTGACAACCAACTGAATAGAGGTTGCCTTATCTGTATTCCTATCCCGTAGGTAGAACTTAGGCTTGATGTCCATTTTTAAACTTTAAAGATCCGTAACAAAAATAGGAAATATTCTTTAGAGGGGACAGATGAGGGGATAGATTTGTGTTAAGTGGAGGTATTCTTTTTCAATAGCTAAACTTGTCTTTTGTTTTTAAAGTGTTGCATGTCAAGGTGTTTAGAGTAAAACTAAATAAAGCTTGAATTAAGTTGGATTAAGCTTTTGGGGTACGTCCGCGACCTCACTTAAATCCTTGTAAGCGAAAGCTTACAGGGATTTTTTTATGCTATGGTTGTCTATTGTTTACAGGGTTTTCGCCAATTTCATTTGTCAAATATGAACATTTAGCTGTTTTTTCTTTTTTATCGCCTTCAGCTTAGTAGCTTTGCATTTTTTTACCATCAGATGAAATAATGAAAGCAATATATACTATACTTATCATTCTATTGTGCATGTCTTCTACAGTAGTCGCTCAGACAGGCATAGACATAGATACCATTAACGTCTCCACTACAAGTATCCCACTTAAATTAAACCAAACAGGAAGAAATATCACTGTTTTGCAAAGTGAGGATATACAGCAGTTGTCATTTAACTCTATGGATGAATTGCTACAAACTATAAGTGGAGTAGAAGTACAGAGTAGAGGAGGCTTTGGCGTTCAGGCAGATATACAAATGCGTGGCTCTACATTTAGCCAGGTTTTGATTCTTTTGGATGGACAGCGAATGAATGATCCACTTACAGGCCACTTCAATGGGTATATACCGGTTACTTCATCGGAAATTTATAGAATCGAAATATTGAGAGGTCCAGCTTCGGCGATATATGGCCCAGATGCAGTGGGAGGTGTGATAAATATCATCACGAATACATTCGTAAAGCATAAAGAAAATACGATGCGGAATAGTGGATCATTTAGTTATGGTGAAAATCAATTACTCAGTGTAGAACATGGTTTTTTTAGCCATAACAAAGGACTGAAAGTAGGGGGTGGTTTTAATATTAGCAAATCTGAAGGAGAGCTTGTTCCTGAAAAGATCATTGATGAAAATACGACTCTGGAAGAATACAACACCTTCTTTGATATTAAGCAAGCGAGTATATCTCTTGGCTATGAATTTGGGAATGGAATATCTTTAGCAGCGCGAACTGCCTATGATGACAGACACTTCAATGCGAGATACTTCTATACTACAAATATTTTTGACAAGTCTGTCGAATCTACTCAAGCATGGTGGAATCAATTGAGACTTTCCAAAGTAGGAGATAAGTCTAGTACCAGCTTGGATTTGTCTTATAAGAAGAATAATGACGAGTTTATCTTTAGTCCTGACTTCCCATCTACCAACGTACACACCACTAAATTTTTTAATGCCAATTTATCTCATTTAAGATCTTTGAGTAGTCAAATGAGTTTGAAAGCAGGTTTACAATTCGACAATAGAAATATAGTTAGTAATGATCGAGGAGATCATGAGAATGTACATGCTGGAGCTTATACTATGCTTCATTATTTTAACCAAAGTGGACTGAATGCTACCTTAGGATTGCGTTTGGATTATGATGATAACTATGAATTAGAATTTTCTCCTCAATTGAACATTTCATATATACTTTCTGATTTTGTAATCAGAGCTGCAGCGGGAAAGAGTATTCGTGCAGGGGATTATACCGAAAGATTTGTTGGTAATAACTTAGAGAATCTGTTACCAGGCAGAAGTCTTGGAAATCCGGACCTATTGGCTGAAGAAGCTTGGAGTGAAGAAATAGGGCTAGACTATAGAGGGTTCAAAAATATTCAAATAAAAGCGACTGCTTTTTCTAGACAATCTAGTTCATTGATTGACTTTGTTAAGACCAATCAGGCAGATATCGTAGGAGTTGGGAATCTACAAACTGGGGAGGATTACTTTTTTACTAAAAACATTAGTGCAGCAGTTACTAGTGGATTTGAAGCTGAAGTATACTTCGATAAGAAATGGTCAAGCAGTAATAGAATTAAGTTAGGTCTTGGATATACATTCCTGAATACGACTACCGATGAGGATGAGGTTTCTGTATATATTAGTAGCCATGCCAAGCACTTGCTTACGAGTAACCTTCATCTACAAGTAGATAGATTCTATTTGAACTTAAATAGTCTATACAAAGACAGAAAGGTGCTTGATGCGGCAACGATCAATAGCAGTTTGAGCCCATCTTACTTTTTGCATAATGCAAAGTTAGGGATGAATATTACATCCAATTTTGGTGCATTTGTACAAGTACATAATCTAGGCGATATAGAATATCAAAACATACTAGGGGCTAGGATGCCAGGAAGATGGTTTAAAGCTGGGGTTAACTGGAATTTATAAGATTTCGGTTAGTCGGAACTTTTTGGGTTTGGCGTGGTTAATGTAAGAATATTATAAATATTCAGACCTTGAAATTTAAGCAAGTATTCGGTTTTACGCTGTTATTCGCCTTCTTAGGCTTTATGGGATATAAGTTCAATACCAATCTAGGCGGTGTTGAAGATGGCTTGATGATTACGCTATTTGCGATTATTATCATCCTGCTAATTATTGTCTTTGTGCTGCGTATTCTAAACAGCTAGCCCTACCAATCCATTTTCATATTAAGAATTTTATCCATCTATAGACTATTTTAGTAATATAGAATGTGGGTTCAATAGTTTTTTTACCTTTGAAAAAATCTATTGAAGTGCAATCATTTTCAAATAAAACGGCTTGGGTGACGGGAGCTTCTTCTGGTATAGGAGAGCAGCTGGTTTATGCTCTAGCAAAAGCTGGTGCGAAGGTGATTGTTTCGTCAAGAAAGCAGGCTGACCTAGTCTTGGTGAAAGCCAATTGTCCCAATCCAGAAAATATTTTAGTTCTTCCTTTTGATCTCACAGATGAAGGAGGCATGGAAAAGGTAGCCGCTCAAGCAAAGCAGTTTTCTGGCAGAATAGATTTTCTTTTTAACAATGGAGGAGTTTCACAGCGTTCTGTAATCACAGAAACTCAAATGGATGTTTATCATCGTTTGATGAACATCAATTACTTTGGAACTGTCGCTTTGACCAAATCTGTACTTCCTATCATGTTGGAAAATAAATCAGGTAAGATTATAGTGATTAGTAGTTTGATGGGCAAGTTTGCTTCTCCACTTCGATCGGGCTATGCCGCCGCTAAGCATGCCTTACATGGTTTTTTTGATAGCTTAAGATTGGAAATGCATGAGCATAATATTGGGGTATTGCTGGTCTGTCCTGGGTTTGTGAAAACGAATATCTCGGTCAATTCTGTTACCGCAGATGGCAGTAAGCACAATGAAATGGATAATGCTCAAGCAACAGGTATGACGGCTCAAGAGTGTGCTGAAAAAATATTGAAAGCGGTCAGAAAGGATAAGCATGAAGTATATCTAGGCGGCAAGGAAATAATAGCAGTTTATCTAAAGCGTTATCTTCCTGGAGTATTGCATAAAATTCTCTTAAAATCAAAGGTCACCTAAGGTCACGACAACTATCTGTAGTCCTTAGCTGTTTTTTCTAGTAGTGTATTCATCTGTAAAATGCTTTTTATGAAATATTTAATCTGGTTATCAACAGTCTTTTTTTTATCAACTGTTTCTTGTGCCCAGCAGACAGGAACAGAGTCTGCTTCTACACAACCTAGTGAGAAAAAAGTCAATGAGATAGTACAAGTCTTAACGGAGGTGCCACCGCTTTTAGAAGAAGGAAATTATAATCAACTTACTGAATTTGAGACTTATGTTATAGCAAAAAAGGGTACAGAACGATCATATACAGGCGCTTACCATGATAGTAAAAAAGAGGGCGTCTATATCTGTCGCAGATGTAATTTGGAGTTGTTTTCTTCAGATGATAAGTTTGACTCTCGCTCTGGATGGCCAAGTTTTGATGATGAAATCAAGGAGGGCGTAGTAAAAGAAGTTACAGATGCAGATGGTTATCGTACAGAGATTTTATGTGGACATTGTGACGGTCACCTTGGACATGTTTTTAAGAATGAAGGAATGACTAAAAAGCAAACACGTCATTGTGTAAATTCTGCTTCTATCCAATTTGTAGAGGGCAAAAAAAGGCCTTAATCGAGTTATCAACATACTTATTAACAATTAACATACTTACCAACATTGTTACTATTGGTCGCGACACCGTACAGGTGGAGCTCGACAAACGGAGTGCGTAGGGCGTAGGGGGAGAAGTGGTACTGCATATTTTTTCGATGCTAATCGAAAAAAATGCAGTAGGAACGGATCACCCGGTCCTATCAGGCTCTGCCTGATGTAGGAATGCTCCAAATCTAATCTTTATCTATTCTAGTCCTCTTTCCTACTTAACCCATTAATTTAGTATTTTTGATCTCGTTTATAAGTGAACAGATATGCTGGATAAGTTAAGAGATATTGCCGAGAAGTACTACCACCTAGAGGAGCGTCTAACTGACCCTGAGGTAGTGACAGATATCAAGAAGTACAAAAAGGTAAGCCAAGAGTATAAAGGGTTGCAAGGTATAGTAGAGGCCTACACGGCTTATAAGAGTGTCTTGGATAACCTAGAATCCAGTGCAGAAATGCTCAAAGAGGATGATCCAGAGCTCAAAGAAATGGCTAAGGCGGAGATTGAAACATTGAAGGTACAGAAGCTAGACTGGGAGGAACAAATAAAAGTGCTCTTGATTCCTAAGGATCCTGAGGATACCAAAGATGTAATCGTAGAAATTAGATCTGGTACTGGGGGAGATGAGGCGAGTATCTTTGCAGGGGACTTATATAAGATGTATTCCAAATATGTCAGTTCGCAGGGCTGGAAAATGGAAACCATCAGTGTGACAGAGGGTACAGTAGGAGGATACAGTAAGTTGGTCCTGGAGGTGAGTGGTAACGAGGTGTACGGAAAATTGAAGTTTGAGTCTGGCGCCCACAGAGTACAGCGCGTCCCTAAAACTGAATCTCAGGGTAGATTGCATACCTCTGCTGCTACAGTAGCCATCATCCCAAAGCTAGAACTAGAAGATGTAAACGTGAGTATGTCAGATGTGCGTGTAGATGTGTATAGAGCGAGTGGAGCAGGTGGGCAGCACGTAAACAAAACAGAATCCGCTGTAAGACTTACCCACAATCCTACTGGTATAGTTTCTGAATCACAGGATAGTAGGTCACAGTTGAAGAACAGGGATATTGCTTTTCAGCGCCTATGCGCTAAGATTGCTGCAAAGCAAAAGGCGGATAGAGAGCAAACGCTGGCTAAAAAAAGAAAATCATTGGTTGGATCTGGAGATAGATCTGATAAGGTCCGTACCTATAACTATCCTCAAAATAGAGTCACTGATCACCGACTAGAAGGTTCTATTAAAAACTTCAACTTGCAATCTGTGGTAGAGGGTGAGATCGCTCCAATCATAGAGGCATTGCAGATGTATGAGAATGCGGAACGGCTAAAAGCGGAAGAATAGTGTAAAAATCACCCTATTGGCTAATATTTCTGCTGATTCAGGATAAAAATTGAGAATATAATTTTAAATTGATCTATTAAAATCATTCAAAATTTATATTCTTGGCAAATCTCAATACAAACTTAAAAAAAGAAAACACCTATGACGCTATCGTTATAGGGTCTGGTATAAGCGGAGGCTGGGCAGCAAAAGAACTTTGTGAAAAGGGCTTACAGACGCTAGTCATGGAACGTGGCCGTATGGTAGAGCATGGCGATTACCCCACTGCAAATCTCGACTTTTGGGACCTGCCAAATAGGGGGAAGATATCAGAAGAGGATATCAAAAAACAAGCTAAACAAAATAGAACGGGATATACGGTTCATCCTGCAAGGAAGCATTTTTTTGTAAATGACCTTGAAAATCCATATTCAGAGACGAAGCGATTCGATTGGATCAGAGGATACCATGTAGGGGGTAGATCCTTGATGTGGGGAAGGCACTGCTACAGGTGGTCTGACCTAGACTTTGAGGCTAATGCCAAAGAAGGTGTAGCTGTAGATTGGCCCATTCGATATGCGGATATCGCTCCATGGTATGATTATGTAGAAACTTTTGTAGGTATATCAGGGCAGAAAGAAGGTTTATCACAATTACCTGATGGTAAGTTTTTGCCACCTATGGAGATGAATTGTGTAGAGAAGGATTTTCGCAAAAGTGTAGCGAAGAATTTTGATGGACGTACCATCACTATAGGGAGAGTTGCCCATCTGACAGAGCCTCAGAAGATACATGGCACCAGAGGTAAATGCCAAATGAGAAATAGGTGTATGCGAGGCTGCCCATATGGTGCTTACTTTAGTAGTAACTCGGCTACCTTGCCGGCAGCAGATGCTACTGGTAATCTGTGGATTAGACCACATTCCATCGTACAAGAAATCATATACGATAAAGAAACTAAGAAGGCGACTGGTGTACGTATTACCGATGCGGAAACAAATGAAGTGGAAGAATTTTATGCAAAAGTGATTTTCTGTAATGCTTCTACATTAGGAAGTACACAAATCTTGATGAACAGCAAGTCGGAGCGTTTTCCTGATGGAATGGGCAATGATAGTGGAGCATTGGGGCACTACCTCATGGACCACCACTTCAAGGCTGGAGCGAGCGCATCTATAGAGGGCTATGAAGATCAATACTACAAAGGACGTAGACCCAACAGTTTATATATTCCGAGATTTAGAAATCTTGATGCTAAGTCTAAAGCTAAAAACTATACCCGTGGATTTGGTTATCAAGGCGGTGCTGCTCGGTCAAACTGGCAAAGGCTGGTGAGTGAATACGGATTTGGAGAGGAAGTCAAGAATCAGGGTTTTGAGCCAGGAGGATGGGGAATAGGATTTACAGGTTTTGGGGAGACACTTCCGTATGAAGAAAATAAAGTAACGCTCAACATGGACTTAAGAGATAAGTGGGGTCTACCTACTTTGACTTTTGATTGTGAATTCAAAGAGAATGAGTTGAATATGCAAAATGACATGATGAACGACTGTGCAGAAATGCTGGAAGCAGCGGGATATAAAAATGTCAGTACGCACAATGGAAAAAGTTTTCCAGGTCTAGGGATACATGAAATGGGCACAGCTCGTATGGGCAGAGACCCAAAGACATCAGTATTGAATAAGCATAATCAGATCCATGCCGTCAAAAATGTATTTGTAACTGATGGTGCATGTATGACTTCTTCTGCTTGTCAGAATCCCTCTATAACTTATATGGCATTGACAGCTCGTGCAGTGGATTATGCAGTGAGTGAATTGAAAAAACAAAATCTGTAAATGATGAATAGAAGAGACGCATTAAAAAAATCAGCTTTATTATCTGCTTATGCTTTTTCGGCTGGTACGATGACCGCTTTACTTTCTGGCTGTAATGCAGATGTGAAAGAAGCAGGCTGGACTCCAAGTTTTGTATCTGCGGATCAAAACGAAATATTGGTCAAGCTAATAGATACCATATTGCCAAAGTCAGATACGCCTGGTGCGAGTGACGTAGGTGTGCACAAGTTTATCGATAAGATGATGACTGAATTTTGTAACGAAGAAGAAAAGACAAACTTTAAGTCTGGTTTAGATAAAGTCTTGGCGGATAAGCCTGAAGATATGAAAGGCTATATGTCTCTAATGGCTAAAGAGGCAAAGATTAGTGATAAATTAAAAAGCCAAGAAGTCGACAACTATAAAAGTAAGGAGTTCTTTACACAGCTGCGTTCTTTGACGATGTTTGGGTACTATACTTCGGAGGAGATCTGTACCACTGTATTAGAGTATGATCCAATACCTGGAGGGTTTATTGGGTGTTACCCACTAGAAAAAACCAATGGTCGTGCTTGGGCGCTCTAGTAAAAAGGGCCTATCTTTGTAGGCATTGTTTTACTGGCAATATTAGATTTTACTATGATAATTGAGCAAATTTATACCGGCTGTTTAGCCCAAGGGGCCTATTATGTAGAGAGTAATGGTGAGGCGGCGATCATCGATCCGCTGAGAGAGTCTGAGCCTTATGTCCAGATGGCTGCAAAAAGAGGAGCAAAAATCAAGTATGTTTTTGAAACTCATTTTCATGCGGACTTTGTATCTGGGCATATAGATTTGGCTAGTAAAGTTGGGGCACAGATTATTTATGGCCCTCTTGCCGAAACCAAGTATGAAAAGTACATGGCTAAAGACGGGGAGGAATTTCAGTTAGGAGATCTTACCTTTCGAGTTTTACATACACCAGGTCATACGCTCGAAAGCACCACTTATTTATTGCTGGATAAGGATGCCAAACCTCATGCAATTTTTACTGGAGATACACTCTTTATAGGAGATGTGGGCAGACCTGATCTATGTCAAAAATCAGACAACCTATCCAAGGAAGACTTGGCAGGTATGATGTATGATAGTTTGCACCACAAAATCATGCCCTTGCCTGATGAAGTATTGGTATATCCTGCACATGGTGCTGGCTCTGCTTGTGGTAAGAATATGAGCAAAGAGACTTGGGACACTCTGGGCAATCAGAAAAAGACCAACTATGCTTTAGATACAAAGACAAATAAAGAAGCATTTATCAAGGAGCTAACCTCAGGTTTAACTCCTCCTCCGCAGTATTTTTCCAAGAATGCTACTATGAATAAGGAGGGTTATTTGAGCCTAGAATCAGTAAAGGAAAAAGGGGCTCGTCCGCTCGCTCCTACTGAGTTTGAATCAGTTGCCAACCAGGAGGGTGCATTGATTTTGGATGTGCGAAAGAAAGAAACATTTGTTAAGGGCTTTATACCAAATTCTATCTTTATTGGCCTTGATGGTAGCTTTGCTCCTTGGGCAGGTGCTTTGATATTGGATATCAAACAAGCTATATTATTGGTGACAGACCCAGGTAGAGAGGAAGAGGCGATCACTCGATTGGCTAGAGTAGGATATGATAATACCATCGGATACTTGAAAGGCGGATTTGAGGCTTGGAAAGAAGCCGGAAAAGTGCTTGATCAAATCACAAGCATTAAGGCAGACGATTTTGCAACAAAATTTGAAAATGAGCCTACAATTAATGTACTAGATGTAAGAAAGCCTTCAGAGTTTGCTGCAAGCCAAGTCGTTGGAGCTAAGAACTTTGCACTCGATTACATCAATAGTAATATGAGTGAAATAGATAAGCAAACACCATATTTTATTCATTGTGCTGGTGGTTATCGTTCTACTATTAGTAGTTCTATTCTTAAGGCAAGAGGATTTCACAATATCGTTAATGTACAAGACAGTTTTAACAACATTGGTAATACTAGCGTCCCCATTCAGGTTGGGGCGAAGCAGGGATCGGTGTAGACCTATACTCAACCTATCCTTTTGAACTTATTACGACGCATACCACTATTCAAAAAATTCAAGTCTTATACGACCAAAGACTTAAGCTATGACCTCATAGCAGGTCTTACGATATCTATACTACTTATACCACAAGGGATTTCATATGCATATTTAGCAGGCTTGCCGCCTCAGTATGGTTTGTATGCAGGGCTTGTCCCGCTTATCGTCTATGCCTTGTTTGCATCTACACCTTATTTACAGATTGGCCCTGTGGCACTTACCTCCTTGCTTATTATATCGGGTATCAGCCAAGTCAATGGGGTAGAGATTGGTTCCGAGCTGTACATAGAGTTGGTCTTACTAACGGGTCTCTTGGTAGGGATACTTCAGTTTTTTCTAGGAGTATTCAACTTAGGGGTTACGGCCAATTTTTTATCTCGGCCAGTGATTGCAGGATTCACCTCCGCAGCAGCTATTATTATTACCATTAGCCAGATCAAAGATATATTTGGCGTAAAGCTCGAACAGTACAAATTTTTGCACCAGCGTCTTTATGCTTTGTACCAAAGCCTTCCTGATATTCAGATCAATGCACTACTACTAGGGAGTGCCAGTATCTTCTTGATATTTCTCATGCGTAAGATAAATCGTAGGATACCTGGAGCACTCATTGTATTGCTGATCGGCTCGACGATTACCTGGTATTTCGGCCTTGATCAGCAAGGGCTCAAGACTATAGGGCTAGTAGAGGTGGGATTACCCGCTTTTAGATTTTACAGTTTTGATCTGAGTACTATTCGTTCCATACTGCCTACGGTCATCACTTTGACCATTTTTGGTGCAGTGGAGTGCATGACTATTTCCAAAGCCATTGCTTCCAAAGATCCCAATGTACGCACCAAGCCTAACCAAGAGTTTATAGGGATTGGATTGTCAAAGGTATTTGGAGCTTTCTTTCAAGCCATGCCGACCTCAGGTAGTTTTAGTCGCTCAGCTGTTGCACATGACATGCAGGCGAAGTCGGGTATAGTAGCGATCATCTCTGCACTCACAGTGGCTGTAGTGTTGCTTTTATTATCGCCTGTGCTGTATTACATCCCATTTGCAGTCTTAGCTGCGATCATTATTAGTTCTGTTTTAAATTTATTTGAGTACAAGGAATCTCAATTTCTATGGAAGTATCATCGTAGAGATTTCTGGAATATGACTGTAACGTTTCTGGTGACTTTGGTAATAGGGATTGAGCAAGGGGTTTTGATAGGAGTGATCTTATCCATTATTAAAGTCCTCATGAAGAGTGCTGAGCCGCATATTGCAATCCTTGGCCAGCTCCCTGGCACCAATGTGTATAAAAACATAGATCGCTTTGAGGAGGCGATAGTCCCAGCTGATATGTTGATAGTTCGTTTTGACGATGAGCTGTATTTTGCCAATGCTGCTTTTTTTGTAGAGCAATTCAAATCATATGTCGAGCCCAACACGACAGGTGTAAAAGCAGTGGTCTTGGATGCCTCTGGTATGAATGGGATAGACAGCGTGGGTATTCGAGCATTTGATGAAGTATTGGATTTTTATACCTCCCGCGATATCGAATTTAACGTTTGCCGAGCCATCGGTCCAGTGCGCGATACTTTGCAGAGGACTGGCCTCATGTCAAGATTGGGTTCTCACAACAACTTCTTGCAGATCCAAGACGCAGTAGACGATTTTCATAAAGTACTTTCCTAAGCTTACTTTCTGTCATTTTATTAAAGATCTCTCGGAAGATTTTGTGTCGAAATTTCAAGATTAAGGAAGAAATTTCAAAATTTAGCTCCAGCCTTGTCAATTATTTGCCAGCCGAGGATATGAAAATACATCAAAGGCTAGCGATATGAAATGTCCAAATTGGCGATTTTTGATTTGGGCGTGCCCCCTTTTTGCTCTGCTACAACCCTGCCCGCAGGGGTCAGGCCATGCAGGGGTTCGCTATCGCTACCGTATTTCATACACGATGCTAAGGCATCGTCCCTTACTGTCCTTCACGCAGGATCTTGCTGACTACCAGTACTTAACCTCCGATTAGGGCAAAAGAAAAAGGGTCTCACAAGTTAATGTGAAACCCTTTCTAGGCGCCTCTTCTAGGATTCGAACCTAGGACCTACGGATTAACAGTCCGGCGCTCTAACCAGCTGAGCTAAAGAGGCATTTTGTTTTTTATAACAATACTATTGTTGTTTAGTATTATACTACTTTCCCTTAAAAGCGTTGCAAAAGTATTACAATAAAAATAAAAGTGCAATCTTTGGGCATAAATATTTTTAAAGAAAATTATATGAGCTTATTATCCATTGGAACTGTTGCATTTGACAACATTGAGACCCCTGCTGGAAAGGTAGAGAGAGTCGTTGGTGGCGCATGTACTTACATAAGTATTGCGGCATCTTACTTTACAAAAGATCTGATGATCTCCTCCATAGTTGGTGGGGACTTCCCCAAAAAAGAACTAAAGTATCTTGAAGGTAGAGGAATTAACCTAGATGGATTGGAGATCAAAGAAGACGGAAAGTCTTTTTTCTGGGGAGGTAAGTATCATGACAATATGAATAAGCGTGATACCATATTTACAGAGCTTAATGTTTTGGACGACTTCAATCCAATTCTACCGGATTCTTATAAATCAGCAAAGTTTCTCATGCTGGGAAATCTTACTCCAGATATCCAAATGCAGGTCATCAAGCAAATGAAGAAGCGCCCAAAGTTGGTAACACTAGATACGATGAACTTCTGGATGGATATAGCTATGCCTTCTCTAAAGAAAGTACTCAAGAAGGTGGATGTGTTGACTATCAATGATGAAGAAGCAAGACAGTTGTCAGGTGAGTATTCACTGGTAAAAGCTGCAAAGAAGATATTCAAGATGGGGCCTACTTACCTTATCATAAAAAAAGGCGAGCATGGTGCTATGGTCTTTCATAAGGACAAGATCTTTTTTGCTCCTGCATTGCCTTTAGCAGTAGTGAAAGATCCTACTGGTGCAGGAGATACTTTTGCAGGTGGATTTATGGGATACCTAGCTAGCGTCAATAAAGTTAATTTTGAGGCAATCAAAACAGCTACCATTTATGGTTCAGTGATGGCTTCATTCTGTGTGGAAGACTTCAGTATCAAGAGATTAAAGAAATTGAAGATGAGTGATATTAAAAAGCGTGTCAAAGAATTTGAACGTATGGTTAAGTTCAAGATGTAATAGCCTTGTCCTTACCACTACACATAGCGAAGCGATACCTTTTCAGCAAGAAGTCTACAAATGCGATTAATATAATTTCTTATATATCCATTTTCGGATTGTCTATAGGTACCGCTGCGCTGGTGTTGGTGTTGTCTGTGTTCAATGGCTTTGAAGATTTGCTGTCAGGATTGTTCAGCAATTTCAACCCCGATATCAAAGTAGAGATCCTCAAAGGGAAATCTTTTTTCCCAAATCAAGATGAAATAAAAAAAATCGAATCCCTCGATAATGTGTATGCTGTTTCGCAGACACTAGAGGAGATTGCGATTTTTAAATACAATGGCTCTCAGGACTTTGGCAGTATCAAAGGAGTAGATCAGCATTTTACTGAAGTGACGGCTGTGGATACGACCTTGAAAGAAGGGGCATTTCTGCTTTACAAAGATTCTATAAACTTTGCAGTGCTGGGAGCAGGTATGCGCAATAAGCTGAGTGTGAACATAGAAGATGAGTTTTCACCACTCACGGTATATACAAGAAAGAAAAAGAAAAAAACCAGTCTGATACCTGGCAGTAGCTTGAATAAAATGTCGCTTTATCCTGCGGGTACTTTTTCCATTCATCAAGATGTTAATAATCAATACATTATAAGTTCATTAGAATTTGCTCAATCTTTACTTGGGAGTAAAAATATTACAGCATACGAAATCAAAGTGAAAGATGAAAGCAAGCTGGCTCAAACGGTTTCTAATGTAGAAGCTATACTAGGCACTAATTTTAGTGTGAAGAATAGGTTCAAACAAGACGAAGCCTTCCTCAAGATTATGAATATAGAGAAGTGGATCAGTTTTGCGATTGTCTCCTTGACCTTGCTACTTGTTGCCTTTAATCTTATCGGAGCACTTTGGATGATCGTCCTGGAAAAGAAAAAAGATATTTCGATACTAAAATCAATGGGTGCGGAAAACACGGCGATCAGGAATATATTTCTCTGGGAGGGTATTATGCTTTGCATTATTGGGATGTTGTCTGGCTTCGCTTTGGCGATTTTGATATTTATAGTTCAAAAGACTTTGGGCATTGTTCCTATACCTGAAGGGTTTATAGTAAGTGCTTATCCTATAAGTATGCGTTTTACGGATTTTTTAGCGGTAGGAGTCACGGTATTGATCATAGGACTCTTAGCATCAATTCCTCCGGCTCTTCGTGCTCAAAGGGTGCCTGAAATGATTAGAGAAGCCTAAAAAATGAATATCTTTGCTGTTAATTAAGCTTATGGAAGACTGGCAATATGACTTTGAGTGGGGTAGAATAAAGCATTTTCTTAAGGATAAATTCCAAAAGGATACTGTCCCTGATTTGAATGCTGTCTTATATCTTATTGGTGTTCAGACCTTAGGTAGATGGAAAAAAGAATTCTCCAAGGAAGAAAAACAAGATCTAATGCACATCGCAATATGTGAACTCACACAAATCGATGGCTATTATGCATTTAAAGGTAGAGATCACGATGGTTGGCCTCATTATGAGGCACTAAAACCATTTGATAAAAATGGCGTAATAGATCAAGAGAAATATCTAATCGTAAAAATCATAGAATACTTCGAAAGAGAAAAATATTTTGAAAATGAAGAACATCCAAATTAACAGATTATTCTTTTTGCCTGTTTTGGCTTTATGCATGATCCTATTTCAAAGTTGTGAGAAAAAGGAGACCATGGTAGAAATAGAAACCAGCTTTGGTATCATGAAAGTCAAACTATATGATGATACTCCTAAGCATCGAGACAACTTTATAAAGTTAGCGAGTGAAGGGTTTTATGATGGAACCTTATTTCATAGAGTGATTCAAGGGTTTATGATACAAGGAGGAGACCCTAACTCTATTGGTGCAGAGCCTGGCAAAATGCTTGGCAATGGAGGGCCAGGCTATACTTTAGATGCAGAGATTGGTCGACCACATATCAAAGGAGCATTGTCTGCAGCTAGACTTGGAGATGCCCAAAATCCAACAAAAAAATCTTCTGGTAGTCAGTTTTATATCGTTCAAGGTAAGAAGCAATCCATTATAGATGTTAAAGCTCAAGCAGGCTTTAAAAATATTACCTATCCCGATGCCACGCTTAAGTTGTATGAAGAAATAGGAGGAACGCCATTTTTGGATATGGAATATACTGTATTTGGAGAAGTAGTCGAAGGACTAGATATAATAGATAAGATAGCCGCAGTGAAGGTCAATGGACAGAGTAGGCCAGACCAAGACGTTTCCATGAAAGTTAGAATCATAAAGTAATATGCAGTTTATAAAATTATCATTCCTAATACTTGTTGCTAATTTATTCCTCTTTAGTTGTGCTAGACCAATGGCAGATTTCATTCTTCCATCAGGCGAGCCTGAAGCTCCGGCTAAAGTAGAATTTGAAAATAAATCTCAAAAGAGTGAGACTTATATGTGGGATTTTGGTGACGGCAATACATCGACTCTAGAGTCTCCTTCTCACACTTATACCACAAGTGGAAATTATTTGGTTACACTCAAAGCTAGCAAAGGAAAAAAGTCTAGTACAGAAGAAAAGCGTCTTTTAGTGCAAGCTCCTAAGAACTGTATAGTTGAATTGACTACCGAATTTGGTGTTCTCCTAATAGAGCTATTTAATAATACACCACTTCATAGAGACAATTTTGTCAAATTAGTTGAAGAAGGATTCTACGATGATCTTCTATTTCATAGGATTATCAATGGCTTCATGATACAAGGTGGAGATCCAAGGTCAAAAAATGCTAAGGCTGGAGACCAAATAGGTTCTGGTGGGCCAGGTTATCAAGTAGATGCTGAAATAATAAATTTTCATGTCAAGGGTGCTCTAGCTGCGGCGAGAACTGGAGGTCAAGGCAACCCAAAGAAGAGATCTAGTGGGTCTCAGTTTTACATTGTGCAAGGTCAAAAGCAAACAAAAGCTTCTCTAAGCAATATGGAAAGGAGTAAAGGTTTTACTTATCCAGAGGAAATAAGAGCAGCCTATATAGAGCAAGGCGGGACACCACAATTGGATCAAGAATATACAGTATTCGGCCAAGTGATTAAAGGCATGGATGTCATTGATAAAATTGCTGCGGTCAAAACAGGTAGAGGAGATAGACCAGTGGACAATGTGAAAATGACTATTAAAGTAATAAACTAAGGAAATTGAAAAATAATATTGTTTTAGGAATTGATATCGGAGGTTCTGGAATAAAAGGCGCCCTAGTAGATGTAAAGACAGGAAAATTAGTTTCCAAGCGCATTCGAATAGAAACACCCCAGCCTGCTTACCCTGATTCGGTTGCCGATACTGTAGATATTCTAGTCAAAGAATTCGCATATGAAGGTGCTATTATCGGCTGCGGATTTCCTGCTATCATCGCTGATGGTGTAGCTAGATCTGCTGCTAATATAGACGATAGTTGGGTAGGAGTAGATGTTGAAGAGCTGTTGAGCCAAAAAACCAATAAAGAAGTCTATGTGCTGAATGATGCCGATTCTGCAGGAGTTGCAGAAATGAACTTTGGGGTCATGAAAAATATCATGGGCGTATCCATCTTACTTACTTTAGGTACTGGTATTGGATCCGCATTATTTGTGAATGGACAGTTGGTTCCCAATACTGAATTCGGACACTTATACTTAAAGGAACAAAAAAGGATAGTAGAAAAGTATGCTTCCAATCTAATTAGGAAAAGGAAGGAGCTTTCTTACGAAGAATGGATTTCTAGGATAAATAAACTTCTAAAGCATTTAGGAAATATATTTAGCCCTAGCCTTATCGCTTTAGGTGGTGGGATTAGTAAAAAATTTGATGAGTACGAAAAGCATATCAAAGACTTTGACTTTGTAGTCAAACCAGCAGCTTTATTAAATCATGCAGGCCTTGTTGGAGCTGCTATGTATGCTACGAAAAAACGTAATATTTTGATTAGTCAAGATAATTAAGAATTAGCTTTCTATATCGCGCTTCTCCTAATATAGATCCATCTCCACAATCACTTGCCCTCCTATGGATTACGTCTATTCGATTGTCATAATCTGTACGTGTATCCAACCACTCTAGAGGGTACTTCTCATCTCCAAGCTCAGTCTCTAACATAGAAGCTATTCCTGTTGCCGAATACCCGAAAGGGCATAAAATATCTACGGCATATTCATCTGCTGCTTTAACCTTATCAATACTTATTCGCTCTACTTGTAAGGTTTTGACCATTGCATCGATTTCATCGACGGAATTGTTATAAACAAGATCGCCTAATAATAAACCAGAGTAATTGTCTTTCAATATCTCCATCATCACACCGCTGTCTGAATAGTTGATTTCATGACTTATGAGTGCTAGTAATTGTGCTTCATTTGTCAAAAATTTCAAAAAGCCGGACGATATAAATAATTTACCACCAGGTAAAGTAAAAGTGGTCATTTGTTCGTTATCACGTACAATAAATATTTCCCAATCAAAGCTGTTTCTGTTTTGCACGGTTTGTGTATTCACTACAGATCGAAGTAGCTCATTATTTAATTGGCTATATACTTCTGCGTGGGCTGACGGTTGATAAAGGTCGTAATCTGTAGGGTTTGCTATAATATGACTAAGAAGAGCTTGCCCGATCTTGGCTTGGTCATCTGGGTTGAAATTTGCCTTATCCGCCCTAACTACTGCACCCTCAGGGCGACAGGATGTCAAACACAGTCCGACTATAACCCAAATGCATATTATATAGCAATGCCTCATCATATGATGATCTTTTAAAAGTGATCTATAAAAATTAATGAGGGGGTAAATGGTGTGTTATAGCTGTGCTTTCTGCCTTGACAGTTTATTATATACTACTCAATCAAATAATATGCCATGGCATATTTATAATATACGTATTAAACTCCATCGTATAACATCAAATATTACACCATTTAGTCAAAAAAGCCTACTAAAATAGATGGGTCCTAAGGCAAATGCTTGTCATTATTCTGCTATATTTGCAGGCAGTTTACAACCTATAATCAAGTAAAATGCCTAAGGACAATTCTATAAAATCTATTCTCATTATTGGTAGTGGCCCCATTGTTATTGGCCAAGCTTGCGAATTTGATTATTCTGGATCTCAAGCCGCACGATCTCTAAGAGAAGAAGGGATTTCAGTAACCCTGATCAATTCCAATCCAGCGACGATAATGACTGATAAAGTCATTGCTGACCATATTTATCTCAAGCCGCTCACAGTAGAGAGTCTAGAAGAAATTTTAGAAGAACAGCAAATCGATGCTGTACTACCTACCATGGGAGGACAGACTGCACTTAATCTTGCTATTGAAGCAGGAGAAAGAGGAATTTGGGAAAAATATAACTGTAAGCTTATAGGAGTTGATCTTGCAGCTATAGAATTGACTGAAAACAGAGAAGCTTTCAAAAAGAAGATGGTTTCTATCGGTCTCAGCGTTGCAAAATCTCATATAGCTAATTCATTCCTAGAAGGTAAGGACGGAGCTCAAAAAATCGGATTCCCTTTAGTTATAAGACCTTCCTATACGCTAGGAGGTACAGGTGGTAGTTTTGTACACACTGAGGAGGAGTTTGATGAAGCGCTTAGAAGAGGACTAAACGCCTCGCCTACACACGAGGTATTAGTAGAACAAGCGGTATTAGGCTGGAAAGAATATGAGTTAGAGCTACTTAGAGATGCAAATGATAATGTGGTCATTATCTGTACAGTAGAGAATCTTGACCCTATGGGTATCCATACAGGGGATAGCATTACCGTAGCGCCAGCGATGACCCTATCAGATACGGCATATCAGATGATGCGTAATCAGTCGATTACAGCGATGAGATCATTAGGTAATTTTGCTGGTGGATGTAATATCCAATTCTCTATCAATCCAGAAACAGAGGAGTTGATCGTAATAGAGATTAATCCACGTGTATCTAGGTCTTCAGCACTAGCAAGTAAAGCAACTGGATATCCTATTGCAAAAATTGCGGCCAAGTTGGCTATCGGTTACCATTTGGATGAATTGAAAAATCAAATTACCAAAACTACTTCTGCATTTTTTGAGCCTACACTTGACTATGTAATCGTTAAGATGCCAAGATGGAACTTTGATAAGTTTTATGGATCGGATCATACCCTAGGACTACAGATGAAGTCGGTAGGAGAGGTGATGGCTATAGGTAGAAATTTCTTGGAAGCCTTGCAGAAAGCATGTCAATCCCAAGAAAATAACCGAATGGGACTTGGTGCAGATCGTAAAGAGTGGATCAAGACAGCGGACATACTACAACGTATGAAAGTAGCCAGTGATGATAGAATTTATAGAGTCAAAGACGCACTTCGTCTTGGAGTACCCGAAAAGACCGTATTTAACCTCACCAAGATCGATCCTTGGTACATCGGACAAATCAAAGAGCTGGTCAAATATGAGAAGGAGCTCATGAAGTACAATATACCTGATGATTTGGATAAAGAATTTCTTCTTTCTCTCAAAAAGGTAGGGTACTCGGATGCTCAAATCGCTTGGTTGATGAGAGTTGATGAAAAAGCCATTAAGAAAAGAAGAGGCGAACTGGGTATAAAGAGAGTTTTCAAAATGGTGGATACCTGTGCTGCCGAATTTGAAGCACATACTCCATACTTCTATTCTACTTTTGATGAAGAGAATGAAAGTATAGTTTCGGATAAGAAAAAGATTCTGGTTTTAGGATCAGGTCCTAATCGTATAGGTCAAGGTATAGAATTTGACTACTGTTGCGTTCACGGATTGATGGCTATTAAGGAGGCTGGCTTCGAATCTATTATGGTCAACTGTAATCCAGAAACGGTATCTACAGATTTTGATGTAGCAGATAAGCTCTACTTCGAACCTGTATTCTGGGAGCACCTAGAAGAGATATTAGATCATGAAAAGCCAGAAGGGGTCATCGTACAGTTAGGTGGACAAACAGCTCTAAAACTTGCTGAGCAAATTACCAAGAAAGGCGTTAAAATAATTGGTACCTCACATGCCTCATTGGACTTGGCAGAAGATAGAGGACGTTTTTCTGATATCTTGAAAGAGTTGGGCATACCATATCCAAACTACGGTACTGCTGTTGATACAGACGAGGCCCTAGCAGTTGCCAATAGAGTTACTTACCCAGTCTTGGTCAGACCATCATATGTATTGGGTGGTCAGAACATGCGTATCGTGATCAATGATGCGGAGTTAGAAAAGCATGTGCTTAGTATCTTTAAGAAAATGCCTGACAATAAAGTCTTGGTAGATCAATTTTTGGAACGTGCAAAAGAGGCAGAAGTAGATGCTATTTGTGATGGCGATGATGTTTTGATCATGGGTATCATGGAGCATATTGAGCCTGCTGGAATACACTCTGGAGATAGTAGCGCAGTTTTGCCTACATACAGTTTATCTGATGATGTTCTTGATAAGATGAAGGAATATACACGTAAGCTGGCCTTCGCACTGAACACCAAAGGACTGATCAATATCCAATTTGCAATTAAAGACGAACAAGTATATGTCATCGAAGCCAATCCAAGAGCTTCACGTACGACACCATTTATAGCCAAGGCATACCAAGTTCCATTTTTGAATTATGCGACTAAGGTGATGTTAGGCACACATAAGATTAAGGACTTTAAATTTGAGAAAAAACTAGAAGGATATGCTATCAAAGTTCCTGTTTTCTCATTTGATAAGTTTCCAAATGTTGATAAAAACCTTGGGCCAGAAATGAAATCCACGGGTGAAGCTATCCGATTTATCAAAGATCTTAACGATCCTTATTTTAGAGATTTGGAGAAAAAGCGTTCTCTATTTTTATCACGTTAAAAAATGATAGCCCTATGAAGTCTAAAAAAGAGATTGTCGAAAACTGGTTGCCGCGATATACCGGTACAGAGTTGAAAGACTTTGGCGAGTATATTTTGATCGTCAACTTTAGTGCATATCTCAAGACTTTTGCAGAGTGGCATAATGTAGAGATCAAAGGCCAAGAGCGCTCCATGCCGAGTGCTACGGCCGATAATATCACGATGATCAATTTCGGCATGGGAAGCCCCAATGCTGGGACAGTGATAGATTTGTTGACAGCGATCAAGCCCAAAGCAGTCTTGTTTTTAGGCAAGTGTGGAGGCTTGAAAACGCATCTCAATAAAGTGGGGGATCTGATATTGCCGATTGCAGCTATTCGTGGAGAGGGTACATCCAATGATTACCTTCCACCAGAAGTGCCAGCACTTCCAGCCTTCGCACTGCAAAAAGCGATTTCCACTACCATCAGAGAATACGAACGAGATTACTGGACAGGAACTATTTATACGACCAACAAGAGAGTTTGGGAGCATCGTGAAGATTTCAAGTCCTACTTGACTTCTCTGAGACCTATAGCCATAGATATGGAGACAGCGACTATTTTTATAGCCTCCTTCAAAAACGAAATTCCTGCAGGGGCACTGCTACTTGTATCTGATATGCCGATGGTACCAGATGGAGTGAAAACAGAAAAGAGCGATAAGATAGTCACTGCAAGGTATGCAGACGAGCACCTTAAAATAGGGATCGATTCACTCAAGCAACTCATTAATTCCTCACTCACTGTCAAGCACCTAAGATTTTAGATGGAAGCTTTGTTTGATAAGATTCAAGAAGCACGAAATTTCATTTTACAACAAGGTGGATTCAATTGCAATCAAGCCATAGTCTTGGGGACAGGATTGGGAAATCTAGTTCAGAAAGTTGATGTAGACTTAGCCCTCGATTATAAAGATATTCCTCATTTTCCTACCTCGACAGTAGAAAGTCACCAGAGTCAGTTGCTCTTTGGTAAGCTGGATGGTGTACCGATTATTGTTTTGGCAGGTCGCTTTCATTATTATGAAGGCTATAGTATGAAGGTGTTGACATTTCCTATACGGGTGCTCAAAGCACTGGAGGTAGATATTATCTATATGTCCAATGTCTCTGGATCTGTCAATCCCAATTTTCATCCAGGTTCACTGGTTTTGGTCAAAGATCATATCAATACCCATCCAGAAAATCCACTTCGCGGCTCCAATGACGAACG
>CALJVI010000128.1 GCA_937974575.1 uncultured Saprospiraceae bacterium
CTTATTTTCAATAGTTTCTTTCTTTTTATTTGAGGAAGACCTATTATTTGAGGAAGATTTATTGCTGCCACTATCCTTATTGTTAGAGGAGGGCTTATTACTGGAGGAAGGATTATTGTTCGAAGTATCCTTATTGTTCGAAGTATCCTTATTGTTTGAGCTTGTTTTATAGTTTGTTGTTTTACGTTTAGAGGTCGACTTCTTTGCGGTCATCCGTTTAGGATTTAGGCTAAAGCTATCTTCTTGAGTGATTTCCACGAAGTGATCTGCTTCATCTATGAGGATCTGTGCAGTAGTGGCTTTTACAGCTGCTATTTCGATACGCACACCTTCACCTTTGAGGTGTCTTACCAGCTCTACATAGTCCGAGTCGCCAGATAGTATGATGATCGTATCTACCTTTCTAGCAATTTGTGTAGCACTAATCGATAAAGGGATATCCGCAGATTTATGACACGGCACTACAGAACCCATATAGTGGGTATGCAGCCTGTCAGCCAGCTTACTACTGATCTGGTTCCCTTCTCTAAAGTAGATCAATCTACTCAAGCCTCTACCTCTCAATAGTTTAGGGATTAGATTGTCAAAGTTGATCATACAGTTTTCATCTCTAGTCATGCTGTGCAGAGACCTTTCGATGTTGTTTCCATCGATCAAGATGGCCACAGATTGTATTATATTTACCGTTGGTATATCGGACATAGTTGTATTTTATTAGTTGAACGTACTCATTTACATTATGTTATTGAGCGTTTGAGATATCGCATAAGCTCCTGTCCAGGCGGATTGAAAATTAAACCCTCCTGTCACTCCATCGATATCCAGTACCTCACCGGCTAAGTACAAACCCGGTATTATTTTGCTGCCAAATGTAAGCGGATCTATTTCTGCGGTATCGACACCTCCAGCAGTAACAAACTCCTCTTTAAAGGTGCTTTTCTTAGTCACTTGAAATCGCGCAGCACATAATTGAGCAGCTAGTTTTATGATATTCTTTTTATTTAGATCTCGGTATCGGGTATGTTCTTGGACACTTGCGTGTATGCATAGCCTTTCCCATAGTCTAGAGGGGATAGCGAATTGAGCATTCTTTTGCACCATTTTCGCTTCAAGAGAGCGGATCATTTCATGGAGCTCAGCAATTACTATCTTTTGTTTTTTGCCCGTCCAGTTCACTTCTAGCTCAAATTGATAATTCCGTTCTGCCAATACCCTCGCTCCAAAAGCAGATAGCTTTAATATCGCAGGACCACTTTGTCCCCAATGCGTGATCAGCAATGGTCCCTCAGTGACAATCTTTTCGCCACTGATACGTACTTGCGCTTTGGGCACCGATAAGCCCATTAGATCTTTTATTCTATCATCATTGATATGCATCGTGAATAGAGAGGGTACAGGCTTTACGATAGTATGACCCATATTGGCTAGTATAGACCAGATACGTGCATTACTGCCGCTAGCAAGCACCAAATACTCACAAGTATGACTCTCGCCATTTTTGATGCTGATTTCAAATCTTTCAGTGGACTCCTTGTCCGATACTTTCACCGCAGTCACATCCGTGCTATGCATCAAGTCTACTTCACTACTGATGTGATCTTGTAGGCAGTCTATGATCGATTGAGAGGAGTTGCTCACAGGAAACATTCGTCCATCGGACTCCTTCTTGGTGGGAACCCCTCGCTGCTCAAACCACTCTACGGTATCTTGACAAGCGAATTGTTCAAAAGCTTTTTTTAGAAATTTTTTACCCCTAGGGTAGTTCTTGACGAGCTGACTATTTTGAAAGCAGGCATGCGTCACATTACATCGACCACCGCCCGAGATACGGACTTTTGCAAGGCTGTCACGGCCTTTTTCTAGGATGGCAACTTTCGCTGCTTTAGTTGGATTTAGGTTTGCTGCACAAAAGTATCCAGCAGCGCCACCCCCAATAATGATTAGCTTATAGTGCATTATTTCTTGCCCTGCATCGCACCAAATTGCTTCATCATTTGCCCCATGCCTTTACCCGTAGATAGCTTATGCATCATCTTACGCATCTGCTCAAATTGCTTAACAAATGCATTGATCTCGTGTATGGTATGACCACAGCCACCAGCTATTCTTTTCTTCCTGTTCATATTGAGTGCATCAGGATTCCCTCTTTCATATGGAGTCATGGAGTGGATGATAGATTCTACCTTAGCAAATGCACTATCATCGATATCGACATCTTTGAGCGCCTTACCCATACCCGGGATCATACCGACAAGCGACTTCATGTCACCCATCTTCTTGATCTGAGCCAGTTGCCCCATAAAGTCATTAAAATCAAACTTATTCTTCTTAAATTTTTGCTCCAGACGCTTCGCTTCCTTCTCATCAAAGTTAGCCTGTGCCTTTTCTACAAAGGATACGATATCTCCCATCCCTAATATCCGCTGCGCCATACGATCCGGATGAAACACATCTAAAGTGTCCATCTTTTCACCCATACTCACGAATTTGATCGGCTTACCTACTGTATACTTTACAGACAGGGCAGCACCACCACGAGTATCACCATCCATTTTCGTGACTACGACACCATCATAGTTGATCCGTTCATCAAAAGTCTTAGCAGTATTCACCGCATCTTGACCCGTCATAGCATCCACTACAAACAGTGTTTCATGAGGAGTGATCGCATTTTTGACGTTCTCGATCTCGTTCATCATATCCTCATCTACCGCCAATCGACCCGCAGTATCCACAATCACTACATCAAAACCATGCACCTTAGCATGAGCTATAGCATCCTGCGCGATTTTGACTGGATCCTTACTATCTATATCTTTAAACACTTGTGCACCTACTTGCTCAGCGAGTACACTCAGTTGATCTACGGCTGCCGGACGATATACATCACAGGCAACGAGTAGGGGAGTCATCTTACGCTTTTCTCTCAGATGGAGAGCCAGTTTACCACAAAAAGTCGTTTTACCTGACCCTTGCAGACCCGATACAAGTACTACACCAGGGTTACCTTTCACATTTATTCCTACAGACTGGCCACCCATGAGCTGCACCATCTCATCCATGACGATTTTCACCATCACCTCACCCGGCTTCACTTCTTTTAGGATATTCCTCGACCCCAAGGCCTGCTCTTTTACGTTATCCGTAAACTCCTTCGCTATTTTATAATTGACATCAGCAGCCACCAGCGCACGTCTGATCTCTTTGATCGACTTGGCAACATTGAGTTCTGTAAGTTTATTATTCCCTTTCAGCGTCTGAAACGCACCGTCCAATTTTTCCTGTAAACTTTCAAACATGGTATTGATATTTTGCACAAAAATACGCTTTTTCAGCAAGTTAAAAGCCTAATTATATGGATTATTTGGGCGAATCCACTCGCTAAAAGGCTCGTGACCGGGCTATGCAGGGGTGCGCTGTCGCTCCCGTCCCCATGTTCCGTACCTCCACATGGCGACTGAGCCCTAGCGGGCTCACCCTTTCTATCCCTTTCGCAAAAAATTCTAAGGTAAAGATGCTGGACTGACTTGTGATAGAATATTCCAAATAAGACCTATGTGCGTGTCGCAATCCATATCATGCAATAGTCTAGCTCAGCCATCAGAATTAGACAATATCCATAAGGAGTAAATCTTGTTTTAAGGATTTGGATTTTAGAGATCAATTATTCACAACAAATTTTTTCACAGCAATCAATTCGCCGCCCTTAGTATGAATTTGCAAGAAGTATACACCTGATGTAAGCTGATGCGTATCGAATTTAGTATTGCCACTAATTATGGATGCAGTCGTGATCTTCTTATCAAAAGGATCAGATATAGTTCCAAGAAGATCAATTTCTCCATCAATATCAAGAGTCAATATGAAATCATCTTGACAAGGATTGGGCGCTATAGAGATAGTGCTTTGCAGCTTTAGGTCATTCGTGCTTGTTAAGACTTCCAAGCTTATAATATAATATTCTATTGGGCAGCCTTCTTGGTCTTCAATAGCTACCTCGTAAGTCCCAGTTTGACTGACAGCCGTACCATCAGGGAGATTGTATACTTCACCTTCATTTATACTCACAGAAATGAACTGCTCTTCAATAGGGTAGCAAGAGACTAATGTGTTGAGCGTAGTATTGGTTACAATAGGAGGGTTGAAGTCAAAATAAATAGAAGCGGTATTTAGAATCTCCGTATTCTCTGGGATTGGATCCTTCGCTTCGATAGCGTAAGTTACATAGCCTTGCGATCCAATAAAATCAATAGTGCTATCAGGGAGCAATATGTTTTCAAAATTAAAAGTGACATTTCTACCGCCTTGAATATCGGTGGTGAGTTCAGCCCTATGACTAGAGTGAATAATATTGAAAGTACCTACCTCAAGATTTTGATCTAGTGTGTCTCTGATAACTACATTGAAAGCAGTATCATTTCCCGT
>CALJVI010000129.1 GCA_937974575.1 uncultured Saprospiraceae bacterium
GGAAAAAAGTTGACTTGCTGGGTAGTGCCGTCTGTGAGGATGATCGTAACGATGCAAAATTCTCTCCTCATGAGTGTCTTCTCTACACGCTTTGTCCGTTTTTCAAATGACTCTGCACCAAGTTTTTTAAACTCAGTCAGGTAGGATTGGACTAGGTCTTGATTGATGTCCTTGTCTATTTTTTTGGTAGTAGGAAAGAAAGGGTCCACGTTCCACTTTCCTTTGTTGCGATACAGTTTGAAGGATTTATTTTTACGTTTTGGATATTCCAAACTGACGCTTACTATATCCTTGGGGTCCAACTCGAATATTGTTTTGTCACGCCATTTGAGTTCATTGGTGAAGAAGCGAGTCTGGAGGCTGACATCCGCCATAGGGATATGCATCACATAGGGATTGTTGGATCCTTCTAGGATCATGTACGTGCCACGCTCATCCGGTGTGACTCCACCTATGTAGAAAACCTTGAGTAGATTTTTTCTTTTGTCGTATACTTCTACCTTGGTACTCTTGGTGGATAGTGCATTTATCATATTGGGTATTGCTGCACTGGCAGGACGATTTTTCATACGTACTCTAGTCAGCGCTTCTAGTACGCTGTACATGACAAACTGGTTGGCTCTATACTTGCCGTTGAGCATCCAGCGCTTGCCATCTCTAGTCAAGTCAATCGTTTTGCCTTTGCGATCGGCTATAAATATGCGATGAATATCTTCTTTATCTTCGACATGCATGATCCAGTCTTCATCAGCGGAGGCTTTATTCTTACTCTTGTCTTGGGTGTAGTAGTAGGCAAGTATACCGAGTGCAAGTAGGATGACTAGGGGAAGTATAGATTTGATATTCATGGTAGTTTTTTATTGAGTATTATACCTACGACGGCGGAGCATGGTAAATCCAATGCCAAATAAAGCTAGTAAAAATAAAGGAACCAGAATGTTTAATATTTGCCAAAATCCTCTTTCCTCCGAAGCTTTCTTGGTATTGAGTCTGCGTAACTTTACTTCTTTTCCACGCGCTGCAAACAGATCTGATTCGTCAAGCATATATTCTATGCTGTTTACCAAGAAGTTTTCATTGGCAAAAGTATAACCACTCCATTTGTTAAATCCTAATGGTAGGGTTTTATTTTCTCCACCATTACTTGGAATAATCAGGTTTTTGATGATGTCACCATCAGATACCACCATCATCTTATTTTGTGGACTTTGCGCCTTAAACGGTTGATTGATGCGCTTAAGGATACTGTTCATCTCATTGGTGACACGGCCTGTATACTCACTGTCAAAAATACCTTCTAGCAACAGTCCCGTTATTTTTTTGCCTTTGTTCCATCGGTCAGAGGGAGGGACTTGCCGCAAGATATTGAAAGATAGTTCTATCGGAGACCGCTTGATGATGGTCGCCTCCGTACTCGTGAGTAATGGAGTTTTCTTTACTGCTGACTTGGTACGGATAGTGTCTATCGTACTCGGAAAAAACAGGTTTATACCATCTAGGTTCTTGACTATAGGATGCTCAGATTGTGGCGTGATGACTGGATGAAAAAACCAATCAAATTTGTCCCGAGTTCCCTTTGCGTCGATTTGCAGCTCTATTTGGGTACACTGTAGATCCATGAGTAGGTTGGACTGTACACGCGCACCGTACTGAAAGAGGAGATCGTCCACATCCAGCGGATAGTCCTGCGGGATGACCATAGGGCTGCGCAATAGACTGTCCAAGTTGACAGCCAATTTATCTATCAACCAGATCACCTTACCACCATTCATGATGTACTGATCTATCTGAAATTTATGTTGTATCGGAAAAGGCTCGGTCGGCTTCGCAATGATCAGAAGGTTTAGGTTTTTGTCGATATGGGTAGTCGAGTCCATATCATAAAAGCCCACTCTGTACTTGGCAGACATAGCATTTCTGAATTCTTGTATTTGCAAATCGTTCAACTCCCCATGACCACGCGAAAAAGCGATGGTCGGCTTGATGCCTGAAGCTAGTTTATTGATAGCATCCGCAAATTTGTATTCCAATAAGTTGATCGAATTGTTGATGTCATAGTCAGTCAGATTACCACCATCCTTGGCTACCAGATTGATAGGGATGTTACGCCCTTTATAGCTTAGATTGGCATAGGTATAAAAAAGGATTTCTCGATTCTCTTCTGCGCCTTTGACCATTAGGTTGTTAGGGAAGATGAATTGATCTGCAAGAAATTTTTTGGCGGCATTGTTTTCTTCAACAGAGCCACCCAAAGGATTTTCTACAATGTATTCTATACGAGAAGAGTGATTCTGAAAACCATCAAGAAGTTCTATGGTAGATTTTTGTAGACGCTTGATTCCCGCGGGTAACGATCCGTCGAGGTAGACCTTGATGAGTACATCATCTTCTAGACTACTGAGTAATTTTTTAGTCGGCTCGGTTATGGAGAATCGCTTATCTTCTGTCAGGTCAAATGTGGTGAACACGTAGCTGCCTACTATATTCAGCAAAACGAAGATGCCCAGATAGACTAAAAACTGATATATCGATTTGAGTTTATTGCTTTTCATACTACCACTTTCTTTTGCTCAATACCAATTGTGTCAAACACAAAAATATTCCAGTTAGACTAAAAAAGTAAATCAAATCACGCGTATCGACTACTCCTCGACTGATAGATTTGTAATGATTGTCAATCCCCAGCATCTGCACGAGATCATCCGATATCCCTACAAAGATGGGCAGACGACTCAAAAAGTCAAACCCATAATACACAAAGAAGCACAGAAAAGTCGCCAATACGAAAGCAACAATCTGGTTCTGTGAAAGGGAGCTCGCAAATATACCTATCGCTACAAAGGACTGTCCCAATAGGACCAGCCCAAAGTACGAACCTAGGATGGCACCCGTATCCAAGTCACCCACTGGACTAGCCAGCTGGTGTACCGAGTAATAATAAAATGCGGTCGGCAATATGGCTAAACTGAGGAGTAGGGTACAGGCTAAGTACTTTCCAAACAAGATCTGAAAGTCTGTGATCGGCTTCGTAGATAGCAATTCAAACGTACCATTTTGATTTTCCTCCGCAAAGGAGCGCATCGTGATCGCAGGGATCAAGAAGATGAAAATCAATGGTGCAATCTCAAACAGCTGATCCAAAGTGGCATAGCCATAGTTAAGTAGACTCGTATCAGGGAACACCCAGATTATGAGCCCCAGTATGACCAGAAATACACCTATCACGATGTACGCAATCAGAGAACTAAAAAAGGTATTGATTTCTTTGGCGAATATGCTATACATGCAATTCTATTTTTTATTCTTTTTAGACCAAGAGTCCTTAAGACTTACCGTTCTATTAAATATCAATCGCTCAGCACTGCTGTCGTAGTCTGGTGTAAAATACCCCAATCTGATAAACTGAAATTTATCCTCCTGCTTCGCATTCGCCAAAAATGGCTCACAGTATGCTTTCTGAACTACTTTGAGACTTTCCGGATTAAAAAATTCTAGGTAGTCTTTATCTTCATGTGCAGTAGGAGTGGGATCTGTAAACAATTTGTCATACAATCTCACCTCTGCATGTATGGCATGTGCTTCACTTACATAGTGCAATGTTCCTTTTGCTTTCACGCCAGAAGTATCACTTCCACTACGACTATTTTCATAGTAGGTCGCTTGTATTTCAGTGATATTACCATCTGCATCTTTTGTGCAGCCAGTACAATTTAAGATGTAGCCATTTTTCAAACGTACATTCTTACCAGGCGCCATACGGAAGTATTTTTTGCCCGGATCTTCTTCTAGAAAATCTTCACGCTCTATCAGTAGACGACCACTGAATGGGATCTCTCTGGTAGGACTATCTTCATCCATGGGATTGATCGCAGCTACCATCATCTCCGTTTTTCCTTCCGGATAGTTGGTGATCACTAGTGGTACAGGATCGAGTACCACATGTACACGCTGTGTCGTTTTATTGAGCTGGCCACGCAGGATTGATTCCAGCAATTCTATTTCTATGACATTGTCTCTTTTTGCCAAGCCAGTCGCTGCACAAAATTCGTTGATCGACGAAGGCGTATA
>CALJVI010000130.1 GCA_937974575.1 uncultured Saprospiraceae bacterium
CATCGGAGTTGGAAATAATTTTAAGTACTTTGATGTTCCAAACCAAAAGCTGCACCATTTACTAAGTAATCTTATAAAACCAACTCAATGCAAAACCTACAATTTCCAATTAAATTTCAATTCAAGATAGGGACGCTTGCCAATGACTTCACTGCTACTGATGCAAGAGGAAATATGGTCGCCTATGTCAAACAGAAGATGTTCAAATTCAAAGAAGATATCTCAGTTTTTTCAGACGAAACCCAAACTAAGATAAATTACAAAATCAAAGCAGATCGCTGGCTTGACTTTTCAGCAGCCTACAGCTTTACAGATGCAGAGGACAACAATATTGGAAAGATTGTTCGCAAAGGTTGGCGCTCACTCTGGAAAGCTGAATATGAGTTGATAGATCAGCATGAAAAAGCGCAATACACGATTAGAGAAGAAAATGCATGGGTAAAAGTAGCAGACGGCATTTTTGGTGAGATTCCAGTTTTAGGAATGTTAACAGGATACGTTTTTAATCCATCTTATATACTTACCGATAAATTGGACAATATAATTGTTCGGCTGATAAAACAACCCTCCCTTTTTGGAAGAAACTTTGAGATAGAAAAAGTTGGCAATATGGATAGCGATGATGATGATCGAATCATGCTGGGCTTAATGATGATGATTTTACTAGAGAGGAGGAAAGGGTAAATTAGCGCAATGCGATATGTGACAAAGCGGAAATGCCATATGCTTTATAGTTGCCACAAAAGTTAGTAGCTTGCAACTAAAATCAAACCTTTTACTATAACTATCCCTCTGTTAAAGAGTACAATAGAAGCAGATACTAAACAATATCAAAAATGGACTCATTAACGCAAGGGCTCTTAGGAGCAGTTACCTTTGCAATCGTTAAGGACAAAGAAATTGGAAAGAAATCCTTACTGATAGGGGCTATTGCAGGTACATTGCCCGATTTAGATGTCTTCCTTGCTCCATTTTTTAACGATATCGAATTTCTCACTGTTCATCGATCTGTTTCCCACTCTATCCTATTGGCGGTAATTCTTAGTGTCGGACTTGGAGCACTATTCCATCGATGGTACCAAAGAGAACAGTCTCAATTGAAATGGATATTTGCTTTCTTTTTAGCCATCATGACGCATTCTCTATTGGATTGGTGCACCACTTATGGGACAAAACTACTAAGCCCATTCAATGACCATCTATTCTCTACCAATAATATACACACCTTTGAGCCATTCTACACACTTATTTTGCTGATTGGAGTAATTGTATTACTAATCAAGAAGAATGCAGCCGTAGGCCGCCAAAGCATTTTAAACCTGACATTACTCCTTTCGATCGGATATTTAGGATGTACCTTTAAGTCAAAAGATATTGCTTCAAATCAATTTATACAATCACTTGCTGAGCAGAATATCGCCTACCAGGACCTCATAGTCTCCCCCACACCGCTAAACTGTATACTATGGCATGGAATGGCCAAGACAGCAAATGGTTACTACATAGGCACCTATAGCCTATTGGACAAACGACAATCCATCGTATTTGAATATGTAGAAAGTGAACATAAGATCCTTTCAAATCTTGACGACAATAGACTTATCAAATACTATGTAGAATATACCCAAGATTTTCCTTTAGTGAAAACCGATGATCATGGAAATGTAGAAATCTACGCCATCAAGTACGGCCCTATCAACTATCTTGGCAATGCAGAATTTGTATACCCTCTCACTTTCAATCTCCATGATCTCAGCGAGGAGCATATTCAAATAGACCGTTCTGGTAAAGAAAGAGGCCCTGTGAAGAATTATAAAAATCTATTAAGTAGAGTAAAAGGTATTTAAACGGAATCCAAGTATTCAGTATTCAAATACCAAATTTCATTTTAATATACAAAGCAAAATTCAGATCTAACATTTCCTTATTTTCCTATCTTTGCAGCTCACAAGGGATTGCGATCCTGTAACTATAATCAGCAGTAAATAAAATGGAGAATAAAAAATCAATACAATTAAGCGACGAGGAATATAAAACCCTTTTAAGAATGTCATTTTTCGGAGAATGGGTACTTAACTCACATCTCATTAAGCCAAGCTTCAAAAAGGAGCAAGCTCTAATGCAAAAAATATGCTCATACGCCAAAACATTTAATGCCTCAGAAATGATAAATAAATTTGGCACTAATGAACCTGATTATGAAATAAAAGAAGATTTTATTTTATCATTTATAGAAGACCTTACTGCATATAATGAAGCTTCAACATGGCAAGTACTCTCCACTATGTTAGCTGCTAGAGACACCTTCGAATCATCAGGAAAAGACATGGATGAAATTTCTGTTGAACAACTTGAACAAATAGAAACCCTAGAAGATGCTTACACCGATGAATTTGAGAAAAATGGAGTAATGAACCTCCGAATTGTTCATGACACATTCCCTAATTCAAGTTTGAATTAAAAATTTAAGCTCCATAATTTTAAAAATTCGCGTACATCACGTAATGCTTTTAGACCCTATATTTACTTTCCAATCAGATATCTCTAGGACTCCTATACCAGGTAGTTTTAATAACCCTTTTGGAAAGAACATTAGTGAAATCGCACGCATAGCAGCCAAGGAGTTTCAAGCGTATATTGCCTTAGTAGAAAAAGAATGGGCTTATGACTTCCATACCCAACTAGGCAAGATGTTTGGGATATTGGTCATTCAAAAAGGAGACGGGAGCTATGGTTACATTGGGACCAATTCTGGAAAATTGCAGGATGGCGTTATCTGTGAAAGATTTGTCCCCTCCGTATTTGATGAATCCGCTGATGAAAATTTTCTGTACCGAAGTATGGTACAAGTATCAGAACTTTGTGTCAAAGTCAATGAGGCTCCAAATCCGACCGAGAAAGCTATCCTAGTCGAAGAAAGAAAAGTAAAATCAAACTCCATTCAGCAATGGCTTTTTGAGCAGTATCGCTTCGAGAATAAATCTGGAGTAGAGAAAAATGTACTTGAAATTTTTGATCTATCTACACATGGTCATCCACCAGCTGCCGCTGGAGAATGTGTTGCTCCTAAACTATTACAATATGCATTCACCCATCAACTGACACCTGTCGCTATTGCAGAATTTTGGTGGGGCATGCCCTTAAAAACCGAAGAGCGAAAACACTTAGCCTTCTACCCTGCTTGTCTTAATAAATGCCGACCCATTTTGGAGTATATGTTAGAAGATCCGAGACTTTATGAAGAAGCGAATC
>CALJVI010000131.1 GCA_937974575.1 uncultured Saprospiraceae bacterium
CCACAGCAAGATCAAAATTCTGAAAATTCTGTAATTCTGAAAATTCTGATTCTTACAAAGAGAGGATCGTCAGCTTGCGACACGTGTAAAACATCAACGTTGAGAACCTCGACAAACGTGATAAAAATTTATTTAGCTTTGATGTCAAGCTGAAGTTATTACAGATGTTAATAACTTTCGGCCTTTTCGGCAAAATCACTATGAAAATCACAAAACTCTTGACCAATTGAATCCACTCAATCCATGATGTTCTTCTAATCTAAATTCGAGTTATTTTCAAAATATATGCATATTAAATTACTGTATACTAATGAGTTAAGAGGTTTATTCGGCTTGATGGCGTAGGAAGTATTTTACTTGCATTTAGGATTATCTATCTGTCATAACTGCCAAGAATGATGCATTGAGTTCCTCATTTTCACAAGTATCCAAAAATGTGGATAACTCAAAAGTATGTGGATAACTATGCTCAGCCGCCTTTAAAATAGCCAATTCGCTAGATTTCATCTAGAGCTGATGGTAGCGGTTAGTTTTATAAGCTCAAGATGATGGTTTGCATCAAATACGCTGGCTTAGCTACAAGAGAACCAACCAATCCGCGCTCACCCGCTCAATCCGCGTCATCAGCGTTCTACCGAATAAGCGCAGAATCCATATTCGATTTTTCACCCCACAGCAAGATCAAAATTCAGAAAATTCTGATTCTTTTAAAGAAGTAATCGGCAGATTGCGACACATGTATTCGTGGTGGTTGATAATCTCTGCGAGTGTTTCAAAGTAGATATTGCTATGCAATGGCTACGAACTGCGAGTCGCGAAATCATAATAATTTCGTTGGGCATATTTTAAATGTCCCAAAAACTCCGATGAAGTGTATTGACTTTTGTCATATCGCGAATAGTAAATCTGAAATATTTAAGTCCTAAAAATATGGGAACTCCAACCCAGTATAAACCAATAAATCTATAGGAAAAGACATATCCCATTTCAAAGAGTTCACCAATTTTAAATGCTAGGCTATGGCCTATTGATAATACAATTGGGAATAAAGCAAAATACATCATTGAATACATGAGATGTCTTCTTCTTTTGCTGTCATCTAGTGTAAGGGAAAATATGCAAGCAGAAAGTATTTGTACAGCACCAAGTGCTACAAATGCATACATCATTAGATTTTCATCTCCATCATAACATTGTGTTACAAGTCCGATGAATAAAATTATGAGACAAATTCCTTGCAAAAACGTATCGACTTTGAGTCCAATTTTTAATGCTGTCATGATTATTTAAAATTTAAGTGAACAGTGTTTTCGACAATCATATCTCTGCATGTGATGGTGAAATAGTGAATAGCCAAAACAGCAATTGACATGAGTGCAAAATTTAGGAGATTCTTGTAGAGATGTAAACTGAGATACTCCCATGCTGGAAACGATAAGAAAAATCCGAGTGCACTGAGTAGATATAAGCCCCTTGCTTCTTGGTTTTGTCTGGTGAAAATATTTATGCTGGCAGAGCCAACCTGTATAGCTCCCAGTGCTATCATTCCGTATACAGCTAGCGCACGGATTTGGCCAGAGAAAAAGTGTCCGATGAATGCAGAGTATGAAACAAGCAAGATCAAAGTCCCTTGTAAGAAGGTATCTACTTTGAGCGTATTTTGTAAAGATGCCATGACTTTAAATTATAGAAGTAAAAAATCCGAGACTACTACCTTTCCTATTACGGAGTGTCTTGCTCTTTAGCTTTGAGATATTCGGAACTCCATATTGCCATATCCCTAAAAGTGATAGTAAAGTAATGTAGAGCCAATACGGCAATGATCATGAAGGTGAACTGGGGAGCCCAATCTTTAAGATCTATATCAAAGTAGGGTATGAGTATACTCATGAAATAGCATGATATAAGAAGTCCGATCACACTCAAAAGATACAGTCCTCGCTTTTTAGTATCGCGAAGTACCAGACTAAACACAATCGCTGACACTACTTGCTGAAGGCCTAAAAACAACATGGCTATGCCAGCAAGAAGCCCAAATCCTGCATCTATAACAATACCTATACCGCCCGTAATGAGGATGAAAAGAATCAAAATACCTTGAATAAAAGTATCTCTTCGGAGAAGAAATCGGATGTCTGTATTTGTATTGTTAACCATGAGCTAAATTTTTGATTGCATAAGCAAGATACACTCAAAAACACAAACTTTCAATATTTATTGAAAGTTTTGAACTTTGTTAACAATTCCTCCATGAATTAGCGTAATCCATTGATTTTAAAGGGCAAGCGCTGAGGAATGGTGGCGAGGGACGAGCCAGTCCGTGCGGAGGATAGGGGGCAAAGCAAAGGACCGAGTGAATAACGAGCCATGTATCATAGCGACCGCAGATAGCCGACCTAAGAAGGCTAACTGGGGATGACCCCCAGCCCATCAAAAGACGGTTAATGATGTCAAAAGCGGAATAAAAAGAATGTCTATTTGGGCCAAGTAGAAGAAAAGTGGCAAAAAGTCCTTTATTTCCATTTAAAAGCCAATTTTATGGGCTTATAAATCCCTTAAAAATTAAAATTCTGTTAGTTTAGCGTTGCTAAAAATGAAACTAAGGCGATATAATATATACACGCATTATTATTTTATTTAACCAAAAGAAAACATCTTTTTATGAGTAGTGGAACAATCACTATGGCAATTCCTTTTTTCGGAGTACTGGCCATATTATTTACCGTTTGGAAATCCAACTGGGTCACAAAACAAGAAGTTGGTACCGAGCGAATGGCGCGCATTGCAAAAAATATCTCCGATGGCGCCATGGCATTTCTCAAAGCCGAGTATAAAGTATTAAGCATATTTGTA
>CALJVI010000132.1 GCA_937974575.1 uncultured Saprospiraceae bacterium
CGGATTACTACTTATATCCCATCCACAGAAGTATGCATTGGCTTCTTTAGGCACCTCATCGTCAAGTTCTACTAGAGTAAAATCACTTTCCGCCCAAGCAGCCTTTAATACCGCACCACTATTGAAACTGTTTAGCAGGCCATCTCCAGCTGCAGCACTAGCATTGCTACCTGGCTCCCTACAATAGCTGTTTTCATAATTCCAATACGTAACCATCGTTGCCGCATTAAATGCAGTCAAATTGCAATGGTTGGCGGTCATGAAATAGGGCCGGCAATCCTGCTTGGTATTGTTAATCAAAAATCCAGAACAAATAGATGTCCCTCCAAGTGTATACATTCCCACAGACCTGATTTGATCTCTATAGTTTTCTATATCTGGATAGCCATTCACAGCACCACAACTTACATCGATATGACATGCATCCGAAAGGGATTTTTGAATATCCATAAAATCATGATTTACATGATTCAATTGCAACTTTAAAGAGGCTATATCCTTTTTTGCAATATTGACTTCGATTATGATTTTATCACTAGTTATGATGGGTGTCCATAATTGCTCGTGCTCATCATTATCTGCTGGTATGAATGGTCTTATTTTTTCCCGCTTATAGTAATCATAGATATATAGACTACTACTTGATGGCAAATAAAAATTAGTAAAACCTAAATTTAGCGAATGGGCTCCCCGACTTTCTAGGACTAAGCGCCATATAGCAGTATCATTTATATACTCCCACTCCCCCGAGTTGTCTGGATTGAAATTTACATCGATAGAGACAGCAAAATTAGGAGCGCTGGCCTGTCCTCTTTGGCTTAACTCTTTTTCAATTTGGAATTCATTATTGATCTTAGGCATACTACGGACCTGCAACTGGTGGACATTTTGAATCCGTTTTTCCTGTTGTTTTGATATCTGAGCCACCCCTATTACAGAGGTTACACTCAACACAATCATTATAAGTACGCTACGCACAATAGTATATATTTTTACTAAAGGGAAACGCTATGGTTATCCACTATTGCAATTCATCAAAACGAGTATACCCCATTCTGATCCATTAAATAGTACCAATAGCTGTGCCCTTACTAAAATGTAAGCCTTTGTGTTTAAGTTCTGTAAAGTAAGGTATTCCCCTACTTGTACTTGTTATCTGGGTTTCTGAATATCTGCTATATCAGTTCAAATGACTTGAACTGCAACTCTGTTTTTTAGGGAAATGTATATTTTAATCTAGAATGAATACTGCGTTACTTAGCAAAAATCCACCCTGCTTCCAAAAGCCTCTATACACTGGATTATCCATCAAAATTACAATTTTACCTTTTCCTCTCTTAATGGTTCCAATGCAAACAGATTCCTTAAGATCTGCTTTTACTTTATGCCCAATAAAGCCTGAAGATTCTACCTTTTTATTGATGTATCCCACATTCCAACCATTTTCTAAATATTCAATAGTCGATTTGTTTGTTTTCATAGTAAAATAAGTATCACTCATTCCAAAACCTAGAGGATGGGTGTGATCTATATTAAGCTTTACTATGGCACCCGGCAGATGTCTTTCTAGGCCTGCACGCTGGTCTTCGGCATATACCTTAAGACGACTCTCTAGGCTCTTGGTCATCTTTTCATTGGTTTTTTTAGTTTTCAAGCCTATATTATCAAAGGTCTTTACCATATTTACTGCTCCTTCTATAGCGATAAGTTTTCCACCAGCCTTCACCCAAGCATCCAACACCCCTTTTGGTGCACCATGATACTTACCATTTGGGAGAATTATCACATCATACTTACTGATATCAGCCTGATTCAAGTTATCCAAAGAGATGTTAGAAATCGGGTAATTTAGCTCTTGCTCAAAAAAGTGCCAAAGGTGACCATAAGCATTTTGCTCTATTTGCTCATCGTTGATCAAAGCTATTTTAGCAGCTTTCACCAATTTGACAGAAGCCGAACCAAAGTCTTTTCCAGAATCTACAAAACCGGTGTAGGCAGGAAATATTTCCATCTGGTGCTTGTCCGCCAATTTCTGAACCTTGCTTCTAAAATCCACAAACTCATTATCAGCCTTTGTGATGATCAAGGTACCTTCCTCCATCTGCATTCCCTTCAACTGAAAAGGCTTCCAAGCAGATCTTACCGTTACACCACTTTGTAATATTTCACTTAGCAAACGTGCACTTTTTGTAGAGTGCCAAGGTATCATATAGGCATATGGATTCTTTGTAGTATTGACGTTTTCTGTCGTTCGACTCATTTCATATTTATAGGCCGTCTTGTAGGGCATGCTTTGCTTGTTTGCAATACCCTCTATTCCATAAGCGTATGGCAGAGCCCAGGCAGTGATATCATAGGTCAGAGAGTCTGACACTTCCGTCCTTGGCTCAAAAAGCACTTCTATTAGTGTAGACATAGATTGATCGGTATTGATCACAAGATCATTTTCATCTACAGACATGCTGGTATCCTTCATCTTCGAAAAACTAAAACCAGACACACTTGATTTTATCCCCGCAAAACCATAGTCTATCCCATGCAGATCCAACAACTGTGTAAGTTGATGTATTTTATTTTTTGACTTTGCATCATTTTTGAGCACAAACGACTTATACTCCCCGTGTGGTCGTACAGACTTATTCTGATAGTAATCCACAAAGTTTTTAACTACCCTTTCCTTCTCTTTACTCGTTATTTCTACAGTAGACAATGCTGCTGTTTTGTGATGCATGATTCTATCTGATAATTTTAGCGTGTCTCCATTATTCAAGATAATAGCTCTGCCCGAAATACCATGCCCTGCTTGCTCATAGGTCATCCCAATGGCTCCTCTAAATGTTGGATAAGTATCTCCATAACTTGGATATAGCAAATCAAAAACATCTCTTGTGAAGTACAACCATCCCTCCTCATCAAAATACTTTGAATTATTCTTTCCGATCTCCGTTTGAAAATCACCTTGCCAATCTGTAATGTACTTGTGATATGGCTTTGCTGCTGGAGCGAAATAGTAGTGATCATTATGCCCTTGCTCATGCACATCTACATGTATATGAGGCAGCCATTGATTATAGATCTTGAGTCGTTGCTGAGTTTCTACCTGTGTAGCCCATGCCCAATCTCTGTTGAGATCAAATTGATAATGATTGACTCTTCCACTAGGCCAAGGTTCATCATGTTCCCTAGTTTCCATGTGCGGATTAGCCACCTTATTTCCTACCCCTCTATTCCACTGTACATATCGATCATAGCCATCAGGGTTGAGACATGGATCCAGGATCACAACAGTATTCTCTAGCCAAGATTGTATTTCCGTGTTATTAGGATCTGTGAGTTCATAGAGTGTAGCTATTGCACTATTGGTAGCTCCAGCTTCATTACCATGCACTCCAAAACTCAACCAAACTATAGCACTCGAAGCTTTGGCATCACTATTCTCCCCATTGGCAATAGCTATATTTGCTTGCCTAATGCTTTCTATATTTTTGATATTTTCTTTTGAAGAGACGATGATATAGACGAGATCTCTGCCTTCATTGGTCTCCCCGTATTTATAAAACAGTGCTTGCTCACTTTTTTCACCGACAGCCGCAAAATAATCTGCGATACTATAATGAGGCATAAAGTGCTCTCCCAATTCATTAGGAAAGAAAGAATCCGGATTGATAGTCTGCGCCGAAGCACCCATAGTAAAGAAGCTCACTATCAGAAGAGCAAATAAATAATTTCGCATGCTGGTGTTTCTTTTATTAATAGACGGCTTCTACTATTCTCTTGATAGTCTCAGTATCTCCCATAGTGTAATAGTGCAAGCAAGGCACACCTGCTGCTTTTAGTTCTTTCGACTGTTGTATACACCACTCTATCCCCACCTCTTTGATCGCCTCTTTAGTCTTCGCCTGTGTGATGGCACTAACCAGTTCGTGAGGCATATTGATGTAAAACATCCTTGGGATCGAATTGAGTTGATACTTTTTTGTCAATGGTTTCAGTCCTGGTACTATAGGCACCGTGATCCCATTCTTTCTGCACAAGTCAACAAATTCAAAATACTTTTTATTATCAAAAAACATCTGGGTTACAATATAATTGGCACCCGCTTTTATCTTTTCCATCGCATAACCAAGATCCAGATCCATATTGGGCGCTTCAAAATGTTTCTCTGGGTAGCCTGCGATCCCGATACAGAAATCAGTCTTCTCGCCATCCTTTATATTCGCATCCAGATACTGCCCTTCGTTCATCGCTTGCACCTGTTTGACCAAGTCGAGCGCATACTCATTACCACCTTCCTGTGGTATAAACTTAGTTTCAAATTTTCGAGCATCTCCACGTAGACAAAGCACATTCTGAATATTCAAAAAATTCAAATCGATCAAAACATTCTCTGTATCCTCCTTAGTAAATCCACCACAGATCAGGTGCGGTACTGCATCCACACCATACCTATGCATGATAGAAGCACATATTCCTACTGTCCCAGGACGTTTTCGGATAGCCGTCTTTTCATAATAGCCACTCGCTCGCTTATTGTATATAAACTCCTCCCGGTGATAGGTAACATCCACAAAAGGTGGTTTGAATTCCATCAATGGATCCAGCGTATCAAAGATCGCTTTCATCCCACCACCTTTGAGCGGAGGAAGCACCTCAAATGAAATCAATGTTTGCCCCTTTGCTTTTTCAAAATACTCCGCTACCTTCATGTTCTGTTTTATTATTGTGGCCCAAATTTAAACAAATTGACATTTATATCTAGCTCTGAGTCTATTTAGCCGCCAATATGCTTCTTGCACTTCCAAATTTGACTTAATCCTGAACATAAACTACTGATTTTAAGGCCTTGGGCATGCCCCTTACAGTGTTGCTCCCGCACATTGCTCTACGCAAAAACACTTTCAGGGTCGGGCTCTTTCGTACTCCACTCCGTTTCGGCCCTATGTATTCCGCTAGAAAAAAGCTCCATACCTAGGTCTGCTCCCTCTGGTCGCCTACTGTCGATCCCTCATGCATAGATTCTTACCAAGGATTTAGATTCAGAGTCTCTCTTAGTGAAAATATAGAAATAGAAGACAATATCCCTGGGGTAAAGGATCGTATATTTGCCATAGAATATTCCGACACACTGCAAGTATTAAAGTTCAAGTAAAGCCTGTCCTAAATGTAGTATCCCCTAAAGTCGAGGCGCAGAAGTGCGGGACTGCATGTGGTCTAGTGATTTTTTCTCCCTATAAACCGAAAGGCCCAACTAGGCCCATTGGACCAGCGGTACCTCCAAATAGGAATAATCATAAAATGGTTGCTAAATTATTTTCTTTAGAATAGAAAAGCGATTTACTTTTTCTTCTTCTTAAAATCGCCTTTTTCCCAAGCATCAAAAAACTTCTTCCAGGCTACGGGGCTGAAAATATTCATAGGAGGGGTTTGACCTAGGTAGTAGTAGGATTGTGCTTCTTGACGTAAGTAGTAGTCAGCGTTCTCATTGCCATCATTGGGAACGATCTCACGCATCTGCCTAAGGCTCTTTTCCGCTAGATTCTCTATAGCTTTTTGTTGTAGCTCACTACTGACATCCATAGCCAAAAACTCCAACTTAAAATGGTCTCGACTAGGCCATGGAAAGACTACGGTCTCTGGCAGATTGATGGTATCTTGACTCATGAGTTGTACTACAGAGTATCTATCTTCAACAAGCGTATCCGGAATCACAAAATCTACATCTCTATACCCGATTGCGGAAAAAGTGATCCTTGCCCCTTTCTTGGCAACTACGGAGAAAAATCCGTTGAAATCCGAGTAGGTTCCTCTCGCTTCATCACGAATCAGGATATTGGCAAAAGGTATCGGATATAGATTATCATCACTTCCATCCAGGATCATCCCTGAGAATTGGACCAAGGTAGAATCCACTTCCCCATTCTGAGCCTGCATAGTGAAGCTCAAAAAAACAATCGAGACAGAAAGAAACAAAAATCTAATCATAGTATAATTACAATATTACAATCCTAAAGTTCCTTTAAATTAACAAATAGTTGGTTCCGATTCCAAATTGGTACTATTTCCTTGCTCAAAATCACCAATTTTATTTACCTATCGCAATCTTCAAGACAGCACGCATATCTTCTACGAAGTGAAATTTCAAGCCTTTGGTATAGGTAGCTTTGATTTCTTTAATATGTTTTTCATTCTCTTGGCAAAGGATAACCTCCTTGATCCCTGCACGCTTACTCGCCAATATCTTCTCTTTGATTCCACCTACAGGCAATACTTTCCCTCTTAGTGTGATCTCACCAGTCATCGCCAAGTATGGCTTCACTGGTTTTTTTAATAAGGCTGAGGTCAGCGCAGTCATCATAGTAATCCCTGCCGAGGGTCCATCCTTTGGTATGGCTCCTTCGGGAACGTGAATATGGATGTCTTTTTCTTGAAACAGCTTAGTATCTATTCCCAGCTCTTTAGCATTTGCTTTGAGATAACTCAATGCTGTCGTAGCGGACTCCTTCATGACATCACCGAGATTACCCGTCAGAGTCAGTTTACCTTTACCCTCAGAGGTGATCGCTTCGATAAAGAGGATATCCCCTCCTACACTGGTCCAAGCTAAGCCAACAGCAACACCTGAGGTATGTGCCTCCATATACTTTTCTTTGCCATACTTTTTGACCCCAAGTATCTCATTGATGGCCTCACCGTCAAGACTCACTTCATAAGGCTCTTCCATCGCTACTTTTTTGGCGATTTGTCTCATCACGGAAGCGATATTTCTATTCAAAGATCTTACACCAGACTCTCTAGTGTAATCCTTAATAATAGTTTTGACAGCAACGTCTTTGAGTTTTATATCTTTTGCTTTGAGGCCATGCTCTACTCTTTGAGTGGGAATCAAATGCTTCTTCGCTATTTCTAATTTCTCTTCTTGAGAATATCCATTTACTTGGATGATCTCCATACGATCTAGTAGGGCAGGCTGAATAGTGTTGAGACTATTAGCGGTTGCGATAAACATCACCTTGGATAAATCATACTCCAAGTCCAAATAATTGTCTTGGAAAGTAGAGTTTTGCTCTGGATCCAACACTTCCAATAATGCGGAAGATGGATCTCCTCTAAAGTCTTTTCCTACCTTGTCAATCTCATCCAATATAAAAACAGGGTTGGAAGATTTTACTTTTTTCAAGGACTGGATTATTCTACCCGGCATGGCACCAATATAAGTCTTACGATGTCCACGTATCTCGGACTCGTCATGCAATCCACCAAGAGACATCCTGATAAATTTTCGCTTCAGTGCATTGGCTATCGACTTTCCGAGCGAAGTCTTACCTACACCAGGAGGGCCTACCAAACAAATAATAGGCGCCTTCATATCTCCTTTGAGTTTTAGTACAGCTAGGTGCTCAAGGATTCTTTCTTTTACCTTTTCCAGTCCACAGTGATCTTTGTCCAGTACCTTCTTGACATTCTGTAGATCAAAGTTGTCCTCAGTATATTCATTCCAAGGTAATTCCAGCAACAACTCTAGGTAATTGAGTATCACCGAATACTCCGCTACTTGCGGATTAATACGAGATGCTTTTTTAAATTCTTTATCAAATGCTTCTTTGGCATTTTTTGACCAATTCTTTGTTTCAGCTCTGGTTTTCAATTCTGCCAATTCTTCTCCTTGCGGATTATGACCTAGCTCCTCTTGAATGGTTTTTAACTGCTGATTTAAGAAAAAGTCTTTTTGTTGTTTTTCTATATCTGTACGAACCTTACTTTCTATTTGGTCTTTGAGTTCCAACAGTTGCAACTCGTTGTCCATAAGTTCAAGAAGATATTCGGCCTTGGCAGTCAAGTCATTTATCTCCAAGACTTTCTGCTTGATTTTAATATCCGCAGCGAGGTTTGAAGCGATAAAATTGAGTAAGAAATTTTCACTCTTAATATTGCTCAACATACTTACTGCCTCCGAAGGAATATTTGGTGACAGCTCTATAATTTGTTTAGCCAAATCTTTAATAGACTCGATCAAAGCTTGAAAGCGCAACTTGTCTTTGACTTCGATAGTTTTGAGCACCCCTATTTTCCCACGAAGTATAGGATGCTCCTCTACCATACTCTCCAACTCAAATCTAGTCCTCCCTTGGAGTATAGCTGTAATGGTGCCGTCTGGCATTCTCAACAGTTTCACTATTCTTGCTATCGTTCCCTTGTGGTATAAATCTTTTGACTTAGGAGTTTCAACTTTACTATCTTTTTGTGAAAGTACAGCTATCATCCGACCTGTATCATAGGCTTCATTGATGGCCTTGATTGATTTATCACGACCGACAGTAATAGGAATAATGATACTTGGAAAAAGTACTGTATTTTTGAGTGCTAATATAGGCAGCTCATCTGCAAAGATTTCTGTTTCGTTCGGCTCCTCCTCTTCATCTATAGAAATCATCGGCATAAAATCCGAATCAGAATCTATCTTTTGCGGGTAAAAAAATTGTTCAAACATATATATTCATTCTGTTCACAGTAAGCAAGTTGGCTTGCTCACCAAAGCGATTCTCAATTTAAGCTTATAATTGATCAAACGCTTCATTGTCTGTTTATAAAGTAAGGTGTTTGCCAGGTTTCAGCCTGCTTATCCGCCAAATTGACGTTTATGAGCACCTATATTTCTCACTGATCACACTACATCCAATAGTAGACCACATTGCAATTGAGCTGTTTTTATTCTCATTTTGTCTGATATTTAAAAATCTCTATCAAAATAACGACAAAACGGCAGAAAGCGGTCTTTGCAAGATTAAAAAAAAGGAGACAAAGCAAAACTGCTTCATCTCCTCGAATAAAATTAAATGCAAAAATTATTTTACAAGTACTGCCTCTTCTTCGACAGCACTGTTTTCTTCAATTTGTGTTTTTCCTTTCACGATTTGATCCACCTCTACTTTCAAATTCTCGATGATGAATTTTTGTCTTTCAGGAGTATTCTTGCCCATGAAATACTTTAATAGTTGCTCAATGTCCATTTCATCATTTAACAACACAGGTTCGAGTCTAATGTTTTCGTCAATAAATGCTCCGAACTCTGAAGGAGAAATCTCACCAAGACCCTTAAATCTGGTGATCTCTGCCTTACCTCGCAAGCTTTCTATCGCATCATGCTTTTCCTGTTCACTGTAGCAATAAAATGTTTGCTTCTTATCTCTTACTCTAAAGAGTGGTGTTTCAAATATAAAAAGATGATTGTTTTCTACCAATTCTGGAAAGAATTGTAAAAAGAAGGTTAGCAAGAGCAGGCGTATATGCATACCATCTACATCGGCATCTGTAGCAATCACTACTCTATTGTACCGCAATCCATCAAGGCCATCTTCTATATTCAGTGCATGTTGTAGGAGATTAAACTCTTCATTGGTATACACTACTTTTTTGGTCATCCCAAAACAGTTTAGTGGCTTACCACGCAAACTAAAAACGGCTTGACTTTGAACATTTCTCGCTTTAGTGATTGACCCAGATGCAGAGTCTCCCTCTGTGATAAATATAGTAGAGGCGAGCTTGCCTTCTTCTGGAGTCTTTCTGCTGTCATTGAAATGTAGTCTACAATCCCGCAATTTTTTATTGTGAAGATTGGCTTTTTTAGCACGCTGGTTGGCTTGCTTCTTGATGCCTGCTATCTCTTTACGTTCTCGCTCAGATTGCAATATCTTCTTCTCAAAAGCGTCTGCTACTTTTGGATTCTTATGTAAGAAGTTATCTAAATTTTTAGACAGAAAATCGTTGATAAATTTCCTTACAGACACCCCACCTGGTCCTATGTTGACAGATCCCAATTTTGTCTTGGTTTGAGATTCGAATACAGGCTCTTCTACTTTTACTGCAACAGCAGCTACTATAGAGGATCGGATATCTCTGGCATCAAATTTCTTCTTTCTGTTGGCCTCAAAAAACTTCTGTATAGTAGAAGCAAATGATTCCTTAAAGGCAGCCAAGTGCGTACCACCTTGTGTCGTATTTTGCCCATTGACAAAGCTATAATATTGCTCTCCGTACTGCTGTCTATGCGTGACTGCAACCTCTATGTCTGGCCCCATCAAGTGAACTATAGGATAAATGACTTGCTCCGCATTCGTACGATTGGACAACATATCCAAGAGTCCATTCTTGGAGGTAATGGTCTTTTTGTTAAACTTGATCTTTAAACCTGCATTCAGGTAAGCATAATTCCACAATTGCTGCTCTACAAACTCCGAACGAAACTTATACTTTTTGAATATGGATGAATCAGGCTGAAAGGTGATCAGGGTTCCATTTTCTTGAGTCGACTTTCCTATCTTATGATCATTGATAATTTCGCCTTTATCAAACTCGACTTTCTTTTGTTTTTTCTCACGATAAGCCTCTACTTTGAAGTAGTCCGAAAGTGCGTTTACCGCTTTGGTTCCGACTCCATTAAGACCTACTGATTTTTTGAATGCTTTGCTATCGTACTTACCTCCTGTATTGATCTTGGATACACAGTCTACCACTTTGCCTAAGGGAATACCTCTACCATAATCTCGGATGCTGACTATCCCATCAGTAATATCGATCTCGATGACCTTGCCATATCCCATGACATACTCATCGATGCAGTTATCAACCACCTCTTTGATCAGGATATAGATCCCATCATCAAAAGCAGAACCATCACCCAACTTACCAATATACATACCAGGTCGGAGGCGTATGTGCTCTTTCCAATCGAGTGAACGGATATTATCTTCTGTATATGTAACCTGAGCCATAAATCTAAACTATGATTGAAAATAAATTAAACTTTAAAGAATGAGTACCTCTGCATTGCAGTCATGCAACGATGTAGGGACTGTATAAGTCTAGAATAACTGAGTTTGTACTTCCGCTTAGAAGCTGAATTGTACCATTTTTATTTTAGATTTTTGCCATAAACTTGACAAATTCTACTCGAAAGCTAATGCGTACAATTAGGGCAGCAATAGTATTATTCAGATTCTCCTTTAAAGTCAGGGTATACACAAAAGTAAAAAAATTACCACAATCCCAATTGCACAGCTGTATTTTTATGAGTACTAATATTAATTTTTCTCTTAATTCGTTTTTTGGACTTGGTCCGTCTTTGAAAAAACAATGGTACTGCGCCTGTGCCGTCCTCTAATGTAGCCAGATGTTTGGCCAATTCAAGCTTAATTTTGCTATCTGCGTCCGCCTGTAGGCAAATCAGTCGTGCAAACTCTATAGAAATATAGTAATCCTTCTGTTTTCCAAATTCAAATTTTCTCTGTCCGAAATCCTTGAATTCCGCTGGAGCACGCATATCATCATCAAAGGCATATATGCCTTTGAGCCACTTCGCTACATTGCGATTAAACTTAAACATCGGTATGCGTAAAGCTTGGTGTAAGTGTGAAGCAATAACCACTCTGGTTCCCTTCTTACTTATTAACACTTGGATCTGATTTTTTTGACTTGCGTAACTCATATGATTACTTTATACTTATTATGATGACAAATATATAGTACATAACGACATAATGCAACTTTTTGTTTTCTTAATTTGAAATTAATTCGCAAATATATGATTATGTAACTTATATGATTGCAAAATAAGCTCCAATAGCGTAGGCGAATAGCCGAAGCTCGACAAACGGAGTGCGTAGAGGCGAAGGACAGTAGAGGCCACGACCTTAGGAGTGGGTGCGTAGCACGCTTACCCTCGCATGGCCTGGTCACGCCTTTGAGGCCGTGACGACCCCAAAATCTAGACGAGCTCAAAATTGAATTGAAATAAGGTGAGAATTTGCCTCCTGCCGTTTACCTTTGGAGCACGCATTTAAACCAAATCATGCTTGGCAAATACCTCTTTCGTCAAATAGATATCGCTCCGTTAGTGTTTTTTCGGATCGTGTTTGGCGTACTGGGTGTGCTAGATGTCATCGGGGTATGGATCTACTACCACCTTTACAAAAACACTTTTAATCCAGATCAGCTGCAGATCAAGTACTATGGCTTTGAGTGGGTACAGACTATGCCAGACCCTTGGCTCAGTATGGTTTTTTGGTTGACGATCGTGGCCGGTCTGGGAGTGACACTGGGTAAATGGTATCGACTCTCCGCAACTGTATTTGCGCTTGGGTTCAGCTATATCTTCTTTTTGGAAAAATGCAACTACCTCAATCATGGTTACCTCTTTTGCGTACTGAGCTATGTGATGATCTTTGTGCCAGCCAATAGAGCATTTGCCTTGGATCTTAAAGATAAGCCTCACCTGTATACAAACCTGATAGCTAGGTGGCCCATATTTTTACTGCAGTTTTTGATGGCCGTGGTATACATATATGGCGGATTGGCAAAAATAAATATAGACTGGCTCCGTGCTTTACCGCTGAAGATATGGCTGCCTTATAAAAAGGATTACTTCATCATAGGGCCTCTGCTCGAACAGGAATGGGTGGCATGGTTGATGAGCTATGGGGGCATTCTTCATGATTTGTTCATTATCCCATTTATGCTGTTTCGTAAGACACGAGTGCCGGCATTCCTGATCTGTTGTTCGTTTCATTTAGTCAATACGATGGTATTTCAGATTGGCATTTTCCCATGGCTTTCCATGGCGCTGACAGCATTATTTTTCCCACATGACTTTCCAAGAAGGCTGGTTGATTTTTTGAAACAGAAGATCGGACTCATCAGGAAATGGGCATTGCGGTATGAAATCTATGCCGATGCTCTGCAAGCAAATATGGCTAATCTAGCATCGGTGCGAAAAAGCACCTTTTTCCTTAGCCTAGTCATCACTGTATTCTGTATAGTCCAACTGCTCATCCCACTGCGTCAGTATAGATATGAGAGCAATGTGGCTTGGACAGAAGAAGGTCATAGATATGCCTGGCGAATGATGTTGAGGGGTAAGACTGGGAGTGGCTACTTTCACATAAAGGATTTAGCGAGTGATAAAGAAGAAAAGACCGTATACGCCAGCTCCTTCCTGACGAAAAGACAAAATAGAAAATACAAGTCTCAACCTGACATGATCCTCTTTGTAGCGCATCATCTCCGAGACACTTATCAAGAAAAATGGGATAGTGACAGCGTTGCCATCTATCCGCACTTCAGAGTGCGTCTGAATGGTAGAAGTTATCAAGCCTTTACCGATCCGAGTGTGGATCTAGCCCAAGAAGAGTGGTCATGGACCAAGCCATGGTCATGGGTATTGCCAGTAGATTTGGATGCAGCTCCTGAGTAGAAGAAATCTAAGAAAAAAGAAGAGAAGACTCGTGATGGTCAATGATTTAGTGCAGACTTTTAAGTGCATGAAAATTGCAAAAAAAGTATATATTTTAAATTGTTTGGATATATTTGTATTGCCTAAAAAACATATTATTCATCAACACTAAAAATTCATAACACTATGAGCAGATTCCAAGAAGAATTGACAAAATACAAGACGTCAATGGATAAGATTGGTATTAAGTACGATGCAGGTTTATTAGAAAAAGTAGCCAAAGGTTGCGGTCCTTCTATTTACAATAGAGATGCATCCTCTGTATCATGCGGAGATCAAGATGAGCTTGATCGCGTAAAGAAAAATTACTTGATCAAGAAGTTAGGCTTGGCGGATTCACCAAAATTGGATGAGGCTATCAAGGAGGTTTGTGAGCAAATGGGAAAGAGTAATAGAAACAAATACAGAGCTATTTTTTACTACTGTCTTTGCACGAAGTTTAAAAAGTCAGACATTTATAAATAGTCTTAACCCCTATTGATAAAAGAATACGAAACGGCTCTTTGCAAAAAGAGTCGTTTTTTTATGCCCCAAACGATCTCCCCTATATAAAAAGTCTCAGGATATGACCTTGATCGGTTGTAAGCCAAGCTTTATCTTCTTGCATAAATACACTTATGAAATTGTAGCTGGGTATATCCTCTATGACTGACCAATTGGATCCACCATCACGAGTGATCCAAACCAATCCCTCATCACCCACTGCAGCACCATCATCTTCATTGTGAAAGTGAACTCCATTGAAGTCAAGCTTGCCATGAGTAGTGGGCTTGTGTAGGCTTTGCCAAGTGAGGCCTTCGTCTTCGGTTTTGAGTATGCTGCCTGCTTGGCCTACAATCCATCCCACGCGTGCGTTGACAAAAAAAATGTCTTGATAGTTATCACCTACTTGACTGTTTGGCTCCCAACTGATTCCCGCATCACGAGAGCTATATATCTGTCCATAGCCTACGGCATGAATACTCTGCATGCTGCTTTTGGCCAAAGCATTAAACTGTCCAGGAAAGGAAGTTTTATCTATTAGCTCCAACTCCTCTGAGAGTCTCATAATAAAGCCATTATTAAAAGCTATGCCGCCTGCGACTATATACTCGTTGGCGAGCTTGAGGATCCCGGTAGCATTATTAGGCTCGGATGGGCGCACTTCGCGCCAAGCTACTCCCTCTTCCTTGTAGGTAATATACCCTCGTATTCCAGCAGCACAAATGGTATCATTAAATACATCAAAGTCGAGTACACTTTTTTGACTGACAGTATCAAGAGACCAGGTCAATCCACCATCAGAACTGGTCTGTACTATACCATATTCATACTCATCCCCACCCATAGCTATGCCATGTTTAGCGTCTGTGAAATGAACCTTATGCAGTGAAAAACTCTGGGCAGCCTGCTGCTCCGTATGAGTCAGGCTCAGTGAATCCTGAGGCCCGCAAGCATGGACTGAAAAAGCTAGAAAACAAAGTGAAATGAACTTAGACCAATTAATTTCGCCCAGTGGACAATTGACCTCCATCCGTCGGCGGTGTCGCACCATTGCTTCTGATAGGATATACTGGAAACGATGCCGTACCATAGTGTGAATAATTACCTTTGGATAATAAAGGAAAACGATAATCTTTTATGAACGTTTTGAAAAACGCGCTTAACTCCGCTTGATCAATATTTTTTGACATGGGCTTCAAGTAATACGCCAAATGAGAAATTTTCCCATTTTTCTCTAGAAACACATTCAGCCATACTTTTACTCCATCAAGATCTACATCATTTTGCTTAGCAAATGAATCCATCTCTCGGAGCATACTTTGCCATTTGGAAAAAGCAGCATCCATATCAAAATCGCACACTGTAAATAACAAGGTCTCGTAGTCCTGAATCAGCTCGTTGTATTGATTTTCAAATTCACCAATAAGAAAAACAGGAGGCAGAATGGTGTCCCCTTTTGAATCAAAAGCATCATTAGCAGTCGCAGAGAGGGTACTCATTCCGAAAAAAGCTAAAAGAAAACAGCTATAAATAATTTTTTTCAAGGGTATCTGTTTACACAAAGATATGAAATCAAATAATAATATCTTTGTCCTGTTATTTTAAGGGAAAACGGGTGACCGCTTCATTTAAGTGTACAATGTACTAATTGTCATCCAATTATTAACCTATTTATAGGGAAGGACTCCCCTAAGCCCCTCAATATTAATGAATAATTAACTTATTTTACATGTCAGATCAGCTCCCAGGCAATACTTCATTGCCATCCAATAAAGAAGAAATAGGCAAATTGATAGCCCTTGCACCTTCCAACAAGAAGTACACCGTAGAGGATTTCTTCAAAAAACCAGAGCAGACTGCATATCAGATCTCCCCCACAGGCACACATTTGTCCTATAAGGAGCCTTACCAAAGACGTCAAAACATATTTGTCCGATCGCTTGGCAGCAACAGCGAAGCAGTACAATTGACCTTTGAAACTGAGCGAGATATATCCGGCTATATGTGGAAGGGAGAAAAGCGCATCATATACATCAAGGACAGCGGAGGAGATGAAAACTTCTCCCTTTTTGCTGTAGATAGTGATGGCAAAAACCTACTAGAGCTTACTCCCTATGAGAATGTTCGCATCCAGATCATCGATAGTCTCTACGACGATCCAGACCATCTCATCATCGGGATGAATAAAAACAATCCTCAACTATTTGAGCCTTATCGCATACACATACACACTGGCGAAATCGTGCAACTCGCCAAAAATGAGAATCCTATGGAGGCTATCAGCGATTGGATGACCGATCACCAAGGTCGCCTACGCATAGCTACCAGAGTACAGGATGGCACCAACTCGGTACTCATGTATCGAGACCATGAAGACGAAGAATTTAAAGACATCCTAACTACCAACTTTAAAGAAAGTGTAAATCCACTTTTCTTTGACTTTGAGCAGGATCATCTCGTGTATGTGAGCTCCAATCTAGGTAGAGATAAAAATGTCATTATCCAGTTTGACTTACATCAAGGAAAAGAAACTGGTGACATCATATTTGAGCACGAGCTGGTAGACGTCAATTCTATGTCCTACTCTCGTTTGCGCAAAGTACCGACGAGTATCAACTATGCTACCGACAAAAAACAAACTCATTTCTTAGATCCACAACGCGAGCAACTGCAGATCAATCTGGAGTCCAAATTATCGGGCCTAGAAGTAGCACTTATCTCTGCTACTCGTGATGAATCTATGTATATCGTGCGCACTTATAGTGATCGTACCCTCGGCACTTTTTACCTCTATGACGTGCACCAAGATCAATTGGAAAAGATAGCCGATGTCAGTCCTTGGTTGGACGAAGCAGACATGGCTCCCATGCACCCCATCCAATATCAAGCTAGGGATGGTGTCACTATACATGGCTATCTCACTTTGCCAGCCCAATATGAAGCGGGCAGCAAGATCCCGATAGTGATCAACCCACATGGTGGCCCTTGGGCTAGAAATCAGTGGGGCTACAACCCTGAGCTACAGCTCCTCGCCTCCCAAGGGTACGGCGTATTGCAGATGAACTTCAGAGGTAGCGTTGGCTATGGACGCAAATTTTGGGAGCTCAGCTTTAAGCAATGGGGTGCTACTATGCAGGATGATATCACCGATGGTGTCCAATGGCTCATACAGGAGGGCTATGCAGATCCAGATCGAGTAGCAATATACGGAGGCAGCTATGGCGGATATGCCACCCTGGCTGGCATCACCTTTACACCTGACTTGTATGCCTGTGCGATCGACTATGTGGGTGTGAGTAATTTATTCACCTTTATGAAGACTGTGCCTCCATACTGGAAACCTTACTTAGACATGATGTATGAGATGGTAGGCCACCCAGAGCGCGATCATGATCAGATGGCGGCCGGGTCTCCAGCACTACATATAGACCGTATCACTACTCCACTTTTGGTGGTACAAGGTGCCAATGATCCTCGTGTCAACATTGATGAATCCGACCAGATAGTAGAGGCCCTACGTGCTAGAAATGTCGACGTGCCCTACCTCGTCAAATACAACGAAGGCCACGGATTCGGTAACGAAGAAAACCAATTTGAATTTTACAAGACAATGTGTGGATTCCTAGCAAAATACTTAGGTGCTTAATATTTTTTATTTGGGGATTGCGCCTGTGCTAGGCTACAAGGCCAACCCGCGGCGCCGCTATGTTTTGGGACTCGCTAGCCAGCTCGGTGCTGCGCACTGCGTGAAAAACGCACCCCGTCACAGCGCTAATCCAATCATGAGTTTTAGATAAAATATCTGAATAAGGATTACAGGATTTTCGAAATTTTGATCTTGTTGGGAAATGGATTTTGACTCAAATTTGAGAACAAATCCAGGCTGATTAAAACAAACTCTTCTACGCACTTATATGCCTTTCATATATGTTTTAGCTAAAGACTAACAGTCAATTGTTGAAAAAAGACGGTGAGATGCAGTTAATTCAATATATATTACATATTTTTGTAATATGAAAGGAATCTTTTCCCTTCCTTTTCGAGTTTACTAATACACTGAGAATGATATAGCGCCCTTATTTAACAAGGGGTACGCACGCCCTCCACCCAAATATTTTTCATTTAACAATGATGCTATGATTATAGATGTCGTATTTGCTATTGTTTTATTGTATGGTTTTTACTTGGGATTTTCCCAAGGAATTATCAATACCTTATTTGCAGTATTGAGTATCATCATTGGACTCCTAGCAGCATTCAAGCTGGCGCCAGCTACTTCGACATTTTTAGAGACTGCATTTAAGACCACCAATCCTTTAATGTTTTTGGGAGGATTTTTGATCACCTTTATAGTGACTATGTTTTTGATAAGAACGGTAGCCCGAGCATTAGAGGGATTATTCCGTGCCGCAAGGATCAACTTTATCAATCAGCTCGTGGGAGGAGTAGTACTGTCTAGTGTACTCATTCTACTCTTTAGTATGTTGGTCTGGTTTGGTGATCAGGCGCATCTCATCGATCAGGGTACTAAAAGTGCCTCTATGACTTACCCCTATTTAGAGCAGTATCCGAGTCAAGTAAGGGGAGTAGCTACTGTATTGAGACCCACTTTTGAAGAGTTTTGGGATCAATCTGTTGATATGCTAGACAAACTAGAAAGCATGTCTCTCAATGAGAGCAACAGCAAGCCAAAGATCTACGACATCAAAGAGTCAGATGCGGAGCCTAAATTCTATGATATAGAGGAATAGTCACTTCCTTTGTGATTGCCAATTTATTTCTAATTTTATATCATGGATAGATCCTTAGATAAAGTTAGAGGCATTTTTATTTTACCTATTTATTTGTGTTTGCTGGCTATGATGTTTGTCGTACCAAGTGATATGGATTGGCTACAGCAAATAGCACAGTGGGTAGCACTTCCTTTATTAATATTATTTTTCTACCTCAATACTTCCATCGATAGCAAATTTGAAAAAAGCATTTTCTATGGTATCAGTTTATTTGCTTTAAGTACACTACTGCCACTGGCCCAACCTGTACTTGGTCAAAGTACACTATATCTGATTATGGCTACATGGCTTATTGGATACTTTAGTTATGCACGAGCAATGATCTCTGTTGTTAGTATACCTAGTAGTATGCTATTTAAGCATAAATGGATAGCAGCTATCATCTTTGCTATTGGTTTGATTGGCATTTACTTTTTACTTTCGGGCATTGAATCCAGTGTCAGCATTGTTCCTTGGATATGTCTTGGTCTGGCATGCATTGTCTATTTTATGTCTGCCATCAATCTGACGGGGCAGTTACACAACTTACCTGCGGGTATATTTATAGCAGGTTCGATCACTTTGATTTGTTTTAATTTCCTGATAGGATTGAATATTAGCAGCAATATTAGCATATTTGATAACGAAACATCGTTGTTGTTCTTTATAGGTCAATTATTGATGATTTTTGCTGCTGTACGATGCTGTGTAGCATTTAGTAATAATAATTACACGGATATATCCAGTGTATTGAACAAAAAATAAAAAATTAGTTAGATGAAAAATATTCTATTTGTTTGTATTAGTTTGGTTCTATTTGGCTGCAGTGGTGGCGGAGCTAGTGTAGAGGGTTCAAAAATAAACTACCCAGCTAGTGAAGAAAAGTTGCATTGGTTGACTATCGAAGAAGCGCAGGTGCTCAACAAGCATGAACCAAGAGAAATGATAGTAGATGTATATACCGAATGGTGTGGACCCTGCAAGATGATGGATCGTATGACATTTTCAGATCCTGCAGTGATAAAGAAAATACATGAAAAATACTATGCTGTAAAATTTGATGCTGAGTCTCCTGAATCTATAAAGTTTGGTGAAAAAGAATTTGGTAACCCAAACCATAATCCTGATACTCCAAAAAATAGAAGAAATTCTCCACATGAGTTTTCCCGATTTTTGCAAGTTAGAGGATACCCTAGTTTGGTTATTATCAATCCTGACTTGAAGATCAAAAATTCATTGGTAGGATTCAAGCAGCCAAATCAGTTGCTTGCTGAATTGTAATCACTACTCTTAATAAAAAGATATATGCCAGATTGGTGGGCCAAGATCAAGTCATTACTATCCAGTTCAGAGTTGAGTAGCCCTACTCAACCTGCTGTGCATGAAATCATAAAAAGGTCAGTCTCTTTTGAGGCTGACTATGCTAGATGGAAGGATGGACCTTTGCACCGAAGACTACTCAACTGGATAGCTGAGCAGTATACTGCCAACCAAAATGACCAACAAGCTATAGATCCCAGTATTGATTTTTTACACACTCCATCGACTAAGGGGATCGCCATTCACTTTGCAGATTTGGGATACAGCAATGCTGAAGCTCGTTTTCTACTAGACTATTTCAAGGAGCAAATTCGAGCGCAAGATTATCGGACCCAAGTCTCGGATACGCGTACCTACAGTAAAAATACATGGGTAGAAACTGTGGAACGTCACTACCTCAAGCCTCGCCCACAATATGATGAGGCTGGCAAAATCAATCAGTTATTTGGAAACATTACGGTCTTGCTCACTTTCAGAGATGAGCAAGTATACAATCTAAAACTAAGCGCTACGGCATATCAAGATCGCCTCTTCAATGGGGAGCAGCAGTTTTCGGAGCTGATGCGTAAGTTGACTTTTTAGGCAATCCTGTCTCCTTTGTTGTTTGAACTAAAGCGACGTTTAAATTTTTTTACCCTTTAGTTTTTAAAGTACTCGTTAAATCAAACTAGAGTCTCTGAGTTCCATCCTCGTTCTCTGTGTTGGACATGTACTTTAATGCCATACTTATCATGTAAGTATTGCGACAACTGATCAGCGGCATAGACAGATCTATGCTTGCCTCCAGTACAACCAAAATAAAAGCTGAGGGAGTCAAAACTGCGCTCCAAATAATTCTCCACTGCAGCATCTGCTATATGCCTAATGTTGTTGAGAAAGGTGGGCATCTCGGAATGTTGTTGGAGAAAATTAATCACGGATTCATCACGACCAGTCAACTCTTTGTAAGGATCGTATCGACCTGGATTGTGCAAAAATCGGCAATCAAATACGAAGCCTCCGCCATGCTGACTCTTGGATTTCGGAATCCCTTTTTTATAAGAAAAACTCTTTATATCTATCTCTAATAAAGCAGACTTCCCAGCCTCCCGATCAAAAGAATTAAAATCTCGATTCTCTGAAATAGCTTTCCAAACTTTTCTCAATTCTGGAATATGAAGATTTGGATCTATGTGGTCATTGAGCCATGCAATATTTTTAATGGCAAAAGGGATACTATCCAAGAAGTGCTTTTTGCGCTCGTATAAACCCCTAAATCCATATGCTCCCAAGACTTGCATACTGCGTACCATTGCGTAAGGATAGTAGTACTGCTTGAAAGTGGTCTTATCCAACTGAGTAAGTTCATTGGCTCTATCAAGATAGACTTCCAGCAATTGGGCACGTAGATCATGCGGCAAATTGGCTTTGGCCTGAAATAACAAACTGGCCAGGTCATACTGCAAAGCTCCCTTACGGCCGCCTTGGTAATCGATGAAATGGGGTTTGCTGTTTTTGATCATAATATTGCGCGTTTGAAAGTCGCGAAACATAAAATAATCTTGCGGAGCTTGAAGTAAGTAGTCTGCAAAAGCGCTAAAATCTTTTTCCAATGCCACCTCATCAAACGCTATGTCTGCAAGTTTGAGGAAGTAATACTTGAATAGATTGAGATCCCAAAGAATAGATTGCTTGTCAAAAGACTGAATAGAAAAACACTTGCTGTAATCCAGATTCTCGTGTCCTTTGATTTGAATTTCTGCCAGTTTGCTTACGACTTGCTCATACAAATGGACCAAGGCGGGAGAAAATCGATCTCCTTTGTTGAATAGAAAACTATACATTGTAGTCGCTCCCAGGTCTTCTTGAATATATGAACTATAGTCTTGGCTATGCCCAAGTATAGTCGGCACAGGTAGACCCGCTTTTTTAAAGTGCTCGCTTAGGTATATAAAAGTTTTGTTTTCTTCAAGATCGTTGTTGAAAGCACAAATCGCAGATTGCTTGCTGGACTCCGCCCGATAATAGATGCGCTTTGAGCCAGAAGGTGCTAGCGGTAAAAGACTATTGGGTTGCTCATGAAGACACTGTGCATACAGGTCCCTAAAAGAGTTTTCTAGTTCTACAGCATTCATCTTAGTTGGTATTTCGCTTCGTGTATTAACTTAGGA
>CALJVI010000133.1 GCA_937974575.1 uncultured Saprospiraceae bacterium
GTAAATGAGTGGGTTATGGATTTATACAGACCTATGACTTCTACTACCCTTAGAGATGTTGAAGGGCATGATTTAAACCCATATAGAGGTGGTAAATTTGAACAAAAAGTATTGGATGAAAATGGAGCTCCAGTAGAAAAAGATAGTATCGGACGTATCCGTTACAGAGATGTTGAAGATGAAGAAGTAGCTACCAGAGAAAACTACAAAAGAGGTCAAGTATATAATTACTTAGATGGTGATCAAGATTCAGAAGTTTTCTATGATTACGGTAAAACTTCACTAATCAGTGATAAATCACGTGTAATTAAAGGAGGTAGCTGGCAAGATCGTGCATTTTGGTTGACTCCAGGATCACGAAGATTTAAAGAAGAAGATACTTCAGATCGTACGCTTGGATTTAGATGTTCTATGACTAGAACAGGTGGTCCAACAGGAAATGAGGACTCAAGTGGAAACTCTTTCAAAACGAAAAAGAAGAAACAGAATAGAAAATTTAAGTAAGATCTCTCTTACTCATAAATTAAAAAGTCTCCATACATATAGTTTGTATGGAGACTTTTTTACTTTTAGACTTGTGGCAAACTCAAATCAAATTTATAATCACTTTTTGGAACATCAACTGGTAAGTACTGATTCCAGAAAAATTTCCAAAAATTGTGTTTTTTTCGCTCTTCGCGGAGATAACTTCAATGGCAATATATATGCTCTAGACGCTATTAAGAAAGGAGCCTCTTTTGCCATAGTAGATGAAGATATTGACCCCAAGGAGGAGCGGCTACTTCTAGTAGATGATGTACTGGTCTATTTACAACAATTTGCAAACCGATATCGGTCCGAATTTGATATCCCAGTTATTGCAATCACAGGAAGCAATGGAAAGACCACAACCAAGGAGTTAATGGCCGCTGTACTTAGTGCAAAATATTCGGTTCACTTTACTAAGGGTAACTTTAATAATCACATTGGTGTTCCACTTACCTTACTCCAATTAACTGAAGAGCACGAAATTGCGATCATAGAAATGGGGGCGAACCACAAAAAAGAAATCGATCTATTATGTGAGATCGCCAATCCAACTCATGGGTTGATAACGAATATCGGTAAAGCACATTTGGAGGGATTTGGCGGAGTCGAAGGAGTAAAAATTGGAAAGGGAGAATTATTTGACTTCTTGGGTAAAAACGGAGGTGTAGCTTTTATCAATCACAATGAGAAAAGTGTAACGTGCCTTTTAGAATCAAGGGCACTAAGGCAAGTTGATTATTCTATGACCTCCAAGGAACAAGGCTTTGTAGATCTTGAGCATACCAATTCAGGATCGATGCTTTCATTCAATTTACACTTTTACAATGACTTACATGCGACTCTTAATACGAACTTAAGTGGGCTCTACAATTCACCTAACATCTTAAATGCGATATCCATAGGGATCTATTTTAAAGTTTCTTCGAATAAGATAATTCAACAAATCGAGGAGTATAAACCGACAAATAATCGTTCTCAAGTTTTGCAAAAAGGAACCAATACTTTTCTGTTAGATGCTTACAACGCGAATCCATCAAGTATGAAGGTAGCTATTGAGAATTTTGCGATAATACCTCATCCTCAAAAAATTGCAATATTAGGAGATATGTATGAACTGGGGGAGTATAGTCACAAAGAGCATTTGGAGATAGCTAGAATTGCTCTTGAGGGAGGGTTTACTAAAGTGATTTTTGTGGGTAAACATTTTCCAAATCCTACCTTCGCAAATGTTTACTTACTCAAAGAGTGGTTTGCAACTCAAAAATGGGAAAACACTTATTTCTTACTTAAAGGAAGCCGTGGTATAGCTCTAGAAAAACTACTGGACTGATTTTTCGGGATCATCACGAGCTAAAGCCGTGACCGCGTCTTCCGTTCATATCGCTGAAAATAGCGATACCACTTCACCCGCTTGCTCCTACGCGCATCCGCTTGACGGGCTTAGATGCTTGCGCATCACGCGATGGCTTATCTAGTGCCTAGAAGATGAAATAGCCGATCACTAATTTTATTTTGACAGGCTAAGGTGTACTCCTTATGTGAACAAGGGATCAGGTTGTCTTTAATATCTGGATTTGGAATCTCTACCCACCACCTTTCACTATTTTCATTCTTCCAAAAATTTATTTTCTCGTTTATATCATCAAGTTCAACTATGTATTTGTCCATATTTTCTTTAGAAACAGAGTAAGACTCTATGGCTTGCCTACCTGCAATACAATACCAAATAAGACAAGCTAAGAGTTCTGCCGCACTTTTTGCATTCTCCTCTAGTTCGAAACCAAACAAATGGAGTGATTTTAAAGTGTGAGATGAGCTTGCATAGTGCAGTAATTTACAAGCTTCTTCTCCAAACAAACCGATACTACTTTGATCCTTTAATCCTACTGAATCACTAGCTCTAATAGAAGAAATATCAAAACTAAGTGTAGTTAATTCTCTTAATATAGGCTCAACTTCTTTTAGGTTATCTCTTAATTGGCCAAGACTCATCAAATTGGCTTGATCCAATTTAGGAATTGTTTGTAGACTAGGATTAGCATAATGCTTTTGATAACCAATAATGGAAAGACGGTTTACTTTCTCATCCTCAATAAGATTCGAAAGGAGATCATATCCTTTGGTATCCTGGTTTGTTCTTGGAGTAACGATTCCATGTTGGTTCTGAATATCCATAACTTTAAGGGCATTAGCTATAGAAAGAGACGCATTTGAAGTAGGTGCAATAATAATAGGGAAGATGTCTTGAGCTATTAACTCCTTATATGCAGCGGTCATTAAGCTTACATCGTTATTCCTGATATCACCAAGGTCAGTAATCGTTAAATTGAATAATGAGAAATCTAATTTATAGAATGCTTCTCTTATTTGGTGCATATTTGGACCAAACCCAATTAAGGCAATTTGCTTCTTTATTGGATTGGATTGTAACTGTTCAGGAGTAATTATAGACTCTACCTTAGCGGATGAAAATTTTGAGATAAATGAGGCTGAGGCTGTTGGATTGATCCAATTATCGAGCATAGTTGATATTTTGACGTTTATTTGAAACCTATTTTGATGAATCTTGTAAACAAATCTAATCTTATATTATACAAATAATAAATATATAAGCTACTATGTTACTATTCTATACAAGATAGAGTCATAACTGTAAAGCGAGTATATTTTATTATTATTTAGCTTAATATGAAATTAATAAGATTGTTTTGTTAAATTTGTGAAGAAGGTGTTTATTTTAGCACTTTCGTCTCCAATACATATCAAATAATTTTATTAGCAGTAAAGAGAACAAATATTTAAACCCTTAAATGTTTGCCTAGTTACTGCAATTAATTAGTTTTGCATTTTATTTACATTATACTATTTTTAAATATATAAATTGTTTAATCTTTCAAAGTAAGAACCCTATGACAAGGAAATTTTTAATATTGTTAGCCCTCACATTAGGCGCGTACATGACAGGTATAGCACAAGACGCCGCAAACACGTCTTCTTTGGCTATTAAGTCTAAGCCTAAAAATATGTGGGAAGTTGGTCTAAATGTTGGTCATGACATTGTTACTGGTGACGTAGACTGGAAAAGTGGATTTGGCGTTGGACTTCACGCAAGAAAAGCACTTGATTATGTTTTCTCTATTCGTTTAGATGCTACTTATGAAGCTTTGAAAGGAGAGGAGCAAGAAGATTCTAGAAGTGAAGACGGAAACAGATGGGCTGGAGTATCTAGCGCAGGATTTGGATCAGGTTGGAAGCCAGTATATGAAACTAATGTTATTAGTGGAGATATTACTCTTTTGGCTAGTTTGAACCAATTCAAAGTTTTTAAGAAAAATAAGCTTAACCCGTATTTATTTGCTGGTGCAGGTATTGGGCAATTTGATGTTACTGCAATTGATGGTGACAACGAAGTAGATGCAGATGATGACACTTTATTTGATGATCCTTGGACTGTTTCTTCATACTTCACTGGAGGTATGGGATTAGGTTTTAGAGTTGGAAAAAAAGCTTCGATAGGAATCGAGCATAAGGTAAAAGCTGTAATGGGTAGAGGAGATGATCTTCTTGATGCTGCTGAACTTTTGGGTTCTTCAGAAACATCTTCAAGAGATTTAATTAACTATACTAACCTTCGTATTAGTTTTGCTATTGGAGGTAAAGATGGAAATGCTGCAATGCCTTTATTCTGGGCATCACCTTTAGATATGATTGCTGATGATCTTGCTGAAGTAAAAGCTAGACCAATTTTTGATAGTAATGATACAGATGGTGACGGTGTAGTTGATGCATTCGATCAAGAAAATAATACAGATAGTGGTTGTGCTGTTGATACAAGAGGTGTTACTCTTGATAGCGACGGAGACGGAATCGCTGATTGTAAAGATAAGGAGCCATACTCACCTCCAGGTTACAAAGTAGATAACCAAGGTGTAGCTGATGTACCTGAGCCTGATTATATCAACGAAAATGATGTAAACAGAATTGTAGATGCTAAGTTGAAGGACTTTAGAGTTCCTACTCCAGCTATTCCACCTATGGATTGGTTCTTACCTATGGTTAACTTTGATAACAACAGATACAATATCAAAGATTCTGAGTATGCTAAATTACGTCAGATAGCACAGGTTATGAAGCAACACCCAGGTATGAGAGTTGTAGCAACTGGTTTTACTGATGCTACTGCAGGTAACTGCTATAACAATGTTCTTTCTTACAACAGAGCACAAGCTTCAATCGATTACATTTCAAGTAAGTATGGAATCGGAAGAGATAGATTTGTATTAAACTACTCTGGAGAAAACGACCTTCTTGTACCAACAAACTCTAAGAGTTTAGTGAATAGAAGAGTTGAATTTAAAGTAGCTACTTCTGAATCTTCAATGGGTAAGCCTGATTGTGGAGTTGGAAACGCTGGTAGAGGTGGATCTGGTTACTCAGGAAATAAAGAAAGCGGTTACTAATCGTTTTAGATATATTAAGTATAAAAAGAGCTCGCTGTTTTCAGCGAGCTCTTTTTTTTGTGCATATGCCAAATTTACTAATTTGATAATGATGTCACCTCTAAAATTGAAGCAAGACCATCTATATGCAAATCTTTAGCTGTATTAAATATAAGTAGCTACTCTGATTATCTATCTGTTGGGTTTGGATATAAATTTTTTGACTCCCTCTTCATACTAGGAATGCTATACTGAAGTGTAAGGAATTAGTGTAGGGAATAAACAATGCTAGCAGCACTGGTGGAAACTACTATTGTCTATAATTAGAAGAATGACTCTACCTCGTAGTCCCTTCTAGTAGCCTTTGTAAGATAGTCCTTTAGATGATTATTGTTGGAATGTACCTATTGATAGCATTACTAGTGTGCAAGCATTGATGGCTTCAATGCCATTTGTCTGTAACTTGGAATAAAATTCAGGGTTTTCAGCTCCAGGATTGAATATTACCCGCATAGGTTTTAAAGAAATTATTTGATCTATATACTCTGCTTGATTTCTGGCTCTTAGGTATATTGTTACTGTATTTATTGCCTTTTCGGTTACAATATCTTCTAGAGAAGCTAATATTTTAGATCCATATACCACAGTGCCTACTTCTCTACCTATGGGTAAGACATGATAACCATTCTCCGTAAGAGATCTTATTGCTTTATTGGAGTAACGTTCTATTTTTGAAGATGCTCCAAGAACAACAACTGTTTGTGATTTATTCATTCCTATTGAATTAATTATTCATTCTTATTGTATAAACATACCAGACAATAAAAAAGATCAGAATAAGTACATCTATTCTGATCTTTTGATATTTGTATCGGATAAGTAATATTGATATTAAACCAATAACCTGATTGGGTCTTCTAAAAGTGATTTCAAAGTATTTAGGAATTGAGATCCAGTAGCTCCATCAACGACTCTATGATCACATGAAAGGGTAACTTTCATCATCCTACCTGCTTTAATTTCACCATTGACAACAATAGGCTTCTCGATAATTCCACCTACAGCTAGAATGCATGCATCTGGTGGATTAATGATAGCAGTGAATTCTTCAATACCAAACATTCCTAGATTTGATATAGTGAAGGTATTTCCTTGCATCTCGTCCATACTAAGTTTCTTAACCTTAGCTTTATCAGCTAAGATTCTTACTTCCTTATTTATGTGTGTTAGTGATTTTTGATCCGCATTTTTAACCACAGGGACTAATAATCCATCTTCGACTGCTACGGCCACTCCTATGTTGATATTTCCATTATACCTTATCTTATCACCGAGCCATGAAGAATTCACTTTAGGGTGCTTTTTAAGGGCTCCAGCTACCGCTTTTACCACAAGGTCATTGAATGAAATCTTGACCTCAGCCACTTCGTTTAGTCTTTTACGGCTATCCCATGTATTAGTCATGTTTATTTCAATAGTCAAGTAGAAGTGCGGTGCAGAAAATTTACTTTCACTGAGCCTTCTAGCTATAGTCTTACGCATTTGACTTACGGGAACCTCCTCATCTTGACCAGAGATCGTTCCGATTTGAGGTAATGAAGGAATCGTGGCTTTAGCAGCTACAGTAGGGTTACTAATAAACGCTTCCACATCCTTTTTAACAATTCTGCCATTATCACCAGTACCGGTAATAGATGTTATTGCAATACCCGCTTCGTTAGCCATTGATCTTGCCAATGGAGAAATTTTCACACGTCCATTTGAAGCTTCAGGAATCACTTTATTTACTACAGGGGCAGCTGGAGCAGCAGCAGTATGTGCTACTTCTACAGGCTTGGATACAGCTTCTACAAGCTTTTCTTCCACCTTCTTAGCCGGAGCAGCACTTTGGGCAGCGGCCACAGCAGCTTTCCAATCTTCCCCTTTTTCACCGATTACTGCGATTACTCCATCTATCGGTACAGCACCTTCCTTTACAGCTATATGCAAAAGAATACCATCAAAATAGCTATCTAGCTCCATGGTAGCTTTATCCGTTTCTACCTCCGCAAGTGTATCACCTGCTGAAACAGTATCTCCTTCGTTGACAAGCCAGGATACGATGACACCTTCTTCCATTGTGTCACTCATTCGAGGCATTTTTATCACTTCAGCCATCTTCTTTATTTTGGTTTTTAATAATTAGAACACAAAATACCTTATACCGCAGTATTTACCATAGATTAAACTCACAATAGTATCTCTTGGTTATACTTTTATCTTTAAATTCGTGTTTTTTATATAATTAGCCTTTAGTTTATGCAGTTTTCATCTATTCTACTTTCAGAAGCGGTAGAGTCATTTTCCTCTCTTCCAGGTATTGGTAGAAAAACTGCGCTAAGACTGGTGCTCCATTTGTTAAATGAAGATCCCAATATGACTTTGTCTATGGCCAGCAAGCTAGTCAATATGCGTGAGAACATAAAATATTGTACACAATGCTACAATATAACAGATGATGATGTTTGTCTAATATGTAAAAGTCCTAAAAGAGATAAATCTCTAATTTGTGTGGTTAGGAGTATAAAAGACATTCTTGCTATTGAGGATACAGGTCACTACTTTGGTGTTTACCATGTATTAGGTAATCTTATATCGCCCATTGACGGAATAGGGCCAGATGACATAAAAATTGACGAATTAGTAGCTAGGGTAGATTCTGGAGAAGCAAAAGAGATCATTATGGCTATTTCACCTTCTATAGAGGGGGATACTACCATTTTTTATATTTCAAAAAAGCTGTTAGGTAAAGATGTTTCTATTTCGACTATTGCTAGAGGAGTCTCCTTTGGTGGCGAACTAGAGTATGCTGATGAAATTACCTTAGGCCGATCCATTGTTTCTCGTATAAAGTATGAGCGTTAACCGCCCTTAAAAATGAAGCTTTCTATTGTAATTGTAAATTTCAATGTCCGATACTTTTTGGAACAAGCGCTTCATTCAGTAGTTAGTGGTATTCATAATATAGAAGCTGAAATTTTTGTTGTAGACAACGCATCCTCAGATGACAGTGTCAACATGGTTAAGGCCAAGTTTCCGCAAGTTTCCCTCATTGAGAATAAAGAAAATACGGGTTTCTCTGTTGCCAATAATCAAGCAATAAGACAAGCAGCTGGCGAGTTTGTGCTATTGCTCAACCCTGACACTATCGTAGAAGAAGACACTTTTGAGAAGTGCCTTCAATTTTTAGATCAAAATCCCAAAGTAGGAGGGCTTGGAGTAAAAATGATTGATGGAACAGGGAAATTCTTGCCAGAGTCAAAAAGAGGATTCCCCAGCCCTAGAGTTGCATTCTTTAAAACATTTGGCCTTTCCAAGATCTTTCCCAAATCTGAATTTTTCAACACTTATCATTTAGGACATTTAGATGAAAATAAAAATTGGGAAGTAGATGTTCTCGC
>CALJVI010000134.1 GCA_937974575.1 uncultured Saprospiraceae bacterium
ACGTCAATACAGATTTCATAATTCTCTGGCTGATGAGCATAGGTAAGGATTAAAGAGTCCGCGCCTGCAATAGCTCCTGTCAAATTGCCATCTGGTAATCCATCTGCTGCCTCCGCATTGTTTACGCCTGAAGATTCAAAATATACACCAGCTTCTTCAGTAAAGTCATTCGGACAAGCACATGCATTTAGTTCCTTCCTAGGATCACTTTCTGAACATGGGCAATACTCATAAGTAGCACCATCGACTCTAACAGCGCCAGTAACTAATCTAGAAATTCTTACTTTTTGTGGGCCTGCTACGAAAGTGGGAAAGCAAATAATCTGTGGTTCATAATCCATCAATTCAGGATTTGGATTTATAAACTTATAAATCCCTAAATCGTTTACTTCAAATTGAATTCTGCCTTCAGGATCACTGAAGCCAACTGTAAAACATATTTCTGTTCCTATTTCTACATAAGGGAAAGTCAGTTCTAAATAGTCCTTATTGCCCACGGCAAAAGACATTGCGCCATCTGGAATACCTGACGCAAATTGGGCATTAGTGACTCCAAAGGATTTATTTAATGTGCCTCCATCTATTTTAAAATTGTCTGCACAAGCGCAAGCAGGTACCAAAGAGCTGCCTTGACTACTAATGCAAAAATCATAATCATTGAGATCTCCTTGAGAAACCAATACATTGTCCATATCACAATCATTGGATTCATTTGCAAACCAATCTGCTGGTTCTGGCTTCCCAATTACACCATCTGCAGTACAAGGGTCGTTTGGCGATAGATCCATCACATCACATACTCCATCAAAGTCACTATCAGGAGCAGGCATACCTAGGCAAGCACAATCCTCAGTGACCACATCCTCTATTGTACAGGCGTCTCCATCATCACAAGATGACCCAATAAGGGCATCATCAAAACCACTACATAGGTCAGAGGCATCGCAGATTCCGTCTCCATCTGTATCTGGTGAGCCAGCTGGACAATTGCAATCAAATAATGCTCCTTCATTTATCCAATTTTGTATAATTTGCAATTCATTCTCATCAAGTGCTCCACCTACTCTTTCATTCATAGATGGAAAAGACATTGTACCAGAACAGCCATCGTAATTAGAAATATTTATAATATCAACCAACACCGTTCCAGTCAACAAATTAGAGCCGCAGCGATTTCCGCCAGCACTAATTCCACTGTATGAAGCCAGGTCCAAACCAGCAGCTCCACTAGGTCCATTATGACATCCTGTACAATCGTTATCAGTTAGAATAAAATCTATCTCAGACCAGCCAATTAATCCTGTATCACAATTATCATCCGCATTACTCACATATCCGAGAGGCGGCTCACATGACTCTATCATCGAGTCTGGATTGCCAAGGCCATCATTATCCGCATCCTCATAATAAGTCTGCATACCTGGACCATTGCAGTTGCCACAAACGTCTATTTGACCATAACATGCATCAGGATTTATGGTAAAACTAAGCTCACCTATACTAATACACGAAGAAGACTCCTGGTTATCCAAAAAGGTAAAAAGTATTTTTTTTATAAATCCAAAAGAAGTTAGATCTGGACCTTCAAAACCTTCGTAGTTATTCAGCTCCGTTCCTTGAGGCCAAGCAAAAGATTCCTCTCCTACTTGTGTCCAATTGGCACCGTTAATGGATACATCCACAAGAACATTCTTAGCTCCCTTGCCACTTTCACCTACCCGATTGGCATTCCAAATATGAGTTGTTGAAATAGCTTGTGGCTCATCAAACTCAACTAAATACCAGATGGTATTGCCACGTACGGCATTAGGATTGGCAGAGACAGAACACGATGTCCAGCTTTCTACCCAATAGTTTCCATTATCCACGCACTGGGCGTTTATTTTAAAACAAAATAAAACCAATGCAAATAGAAGTAATATCTTATGTATAAATCCCTTCATAATTATGTTTGATTAAATTGGAAATCCAAGAGGAGAACTGCCCTGTCCTGGAATCCAGAAATTGGAAAGGTTAGGTAAAATATAAGAAAGATCAGATTCTGATGCTCCAAACCATAAGGCCATTTCAGCATAAAATTCGTCAGTTGAAGTAGTAGGAATAAATCTTCCTCCACCCGTGTCTAGAGGGCTACCTAAGTACAATTCAGGATACTCCCCTATGATATTCTTTCCTGGAACAGGGCCTCCCATCACCAATGCATTTCCACCCCATGCATGATCAGTACCATCTCCATTGGAAACTAATTTCCTTCCAAAGTCTGACATCGTAAAGGTGGTCACGCAATCATCTAATCCCAACTCTTCGAGAGCTAATCTGAAATTATCCAGACCGTTATCAAGACGTGAAAGTAATTCGCTATGCTCTTGAAGATTATTATCATGCGCATCAAACCCACTCAGTTGAATAAAGAAGGTTTGGTTGGTAACATTCAATGCACTCCTTGAAGCCATGATTTTGGCAGCCATTAAAAGTTGTTTTTGAAAACCATCTTCTTCATCAAAAGCGGTATTAACTATACCGTTATTCTGCACTGCTACATCAAATTCTACAGAACTAGATTTTGCAGCGTTAACCACTCCAGCATATGCTTGCTCCAAAACATTTGCATGATTATGCTCTAAAATATTATCAATTGTTTCTCTTTTTAACGTTTCATACAAACTTGTATTTGCAGCATTATTGAGAAGGACACTCCCGTTGTTCTTTGTCGTAGCAGTATAAGGCAGTATCTCTTTGCCTCTTTGAAACAAGTTTAGTCCATCCAATGAAATATTCATGGAAATATTCTGATTGTTATTATTGGTATGTAAGATATCTGCGAGTCTCCCACCCCAGCCTAGTGCATTCCTATCATCCGCAACCGAAGTTTGCCAATGTGCAGTTTGATCCGAATGAGAATATAGACCCGTCGGTAGATCTCTAGTTACCGTATAATCAGACATGGTGGTTGGTCTAACAAGTGATCCAATATTTGACACAAAAGAGAGCTTTTGAGATTCAAAAAGACCTTGTATTTTTGGCATACTTGGATGAAGTCCAAACTCTTTTCCATTCGATTTATTCAATGGATTTATACCTAACAGGTCTCCTTGCGGAATAGCTATATTCGTCCTTGAAGCTGCATAGTCCTTATAGGAATCATTGTCCTTAGGAACTAGCATGTTAAAGCTATCATTACCTCCTGCTAGAAGAATGCAAACAATTGCTTTGTAATTACCACCCGTTGATGAGGCATCTACCCATGATCGGTTTGCGGAAGCAGCGGCTTGCAGCAAACCCATATTCGTCATACCTGACAATAAGGACACCGCGCCCACGTGCGCGCAACCTAAACCAATTTGATTTAAAAACTTTCTTCTATTTATATGCTTACCCATTTTTTATTCTATTTTTTAAATCACTTCTGTATCATGTAATCTGGTGATATGAAAATGTAATAAAGTACATCGTGCAAGATGTCATTTACATCATAGTTATTTTGGCTTTGTATATTCTCTTCGATAGTAGAAGTAATAATATTTTTTACCCGTTGAGAAAGCTGACCTCTGCAAATCAAAATATCAAGCCTATCTAGAAGTGGGCTCATTCCCAATTCTTCATAAATATTAATCTCATCACTCAGATCTAAAAAGGGTTTATCTTCTGAATTGCTTACCATTTGGGTCCCAGTATTTGATCGAGCTGTTCGGTTATCAAAGGGGTTCCTTTTCAAAGCATCTTCCATTTCATTGATATACTCAATAGCTGTAATTCCATCTAATATCTCAAACTCAGGAGAAACCAGCTCTTTTGGTGCGATGATTTTATCTTCTGCATAAAATGGACTGAAGTAATTAAACACCGAATTTGCTTCTTGAAAGTTCTGCTTTAGTTTTGAACCCAGATCGAGTTCATCATTGAACCACAAGGTCCCAGAAGGACTAGATATATCAAACGCTTTAAATAGCGTGATAAATCGCTCCATAGGTTGTATTAACTTACCTGTTTCAGGGTGATTAATCCAATCACAAGATCTTGCTTCTGGATCCAATAAAATCGCTTTTACAACGGCCTGCAAATCGCCTCTAGTGCCCTTGCCGTTGTTATTAAATACTGTAGCTACTCTTCTGATATAGGCAGGGCTTGGATTAGATTTAACCAGTTGCTGAATCAATCTGATTGCTATAAATGGACCTACATTTGGGTGGTTAAATATTTCATCAAGTGCTTGCTCTACATCATCTGTACCTGACTGTCCAGCAGGAATAACGACATCATCAAAAATCGCCTTAGTCCCGACCGAATGAAAATCATCAAACATCGTCGTACCAAAACGAAGATTTATATTGTTCTCAAAAAAGAAATCATTGGCTACACCATCATTCTTAATTTGACCACCAATTCCTGTAAATACTTTGGCTAGCTCTGCTACGTTTTCAATATCATAAGTAGGAATTATATCCCCTTTTGAATCTCTAATAGGTGTACCGTCTAATTCCATTTTGATCAAGCCAATTGAAAATAACTGCATAATTTCTCGTGCGTAATTTTCATCTGGCAAGGTATTACCAATTACGTCTCCTCGCCTATTTTTAAAGTGACTAAGATATTTAGCCATAGCCATACTATTGGTCACTTTTCCAAGCATATCTCTATAGTTGCCAAAAGCTCCTTGATACAATATATCATGAAAAGACATGGTCGCTTCTGGTTTCCGAGACAATACTCCATTCTTACTTATCACAAATATTTGCGAAAGTGCGAAAGCTACTTTTTGTCTTAAAAGATCCGGATCATTAAATATAAAGTCGTAAAAAACAAAGCTGGTATACTGGTTGGCAGGGTTATCACTATCTACGATGGTTTGTGTTTCGGCAAAGATTTCATCATATCTTTCCATGTATGATCCATAAGGCAAAGCAAACTGTGCATCTAACCATGCATCAATCCCTATCGTGCTTACCAGTTCGATTTCTTCATAGTTAACCCCTAAAGTTGCTTGGGATAGAAATCTAGATGAACCTGCCAAATCAGGAATCAATCCTGTCCCGCTAATCGCATAATGGCTGGTATCTGCATTTTCTTGTGGAGAACTTGTTGTAGTCACTCCTATTTGATGTCCTGCACCGAGATAGTCGTCATAAACTTGACTGAATGAGCTATAAGATAATAAGATGAGCAGACTTGTAATGAGTCTATGCATATGGAATCAGTTT
>CALJVI010000135.1 GCA_937974575.1 uncultured Saprospiraceae bacterium
CATAGAGATCTGCCTCTTTGGCTACTTTTATTTTCAGGTTTTTATTTTCAAATACAGCCTCAATTATTAGATCACACTTTGCGAACATTGCAATATCTTCTGTAGCCACAAAATTGGCTTTAGCTTGCTCGCAAAGTGCTGGAGAGATCCTACTAGAAGCGACCATTTCTGCCAGTTTCTGATGCACGGTTTCTTTACCTTTCTTGGCTACAGCCTCGGACACATCCTTCATCACTACCTCCAATCCATGTATCAAGCAGCTGAGTGCAATACCTGTACCCATGATGCCTGCCCCTATGATACCTACCTTACGAGCTCTAAATTTACCAAAACCCTTTGGCCTCATTTCCCCTCGCTTGATCTTATTGAGATCAAACCAAAAGGTCTTCATCATATTTTTGGTATCCTGCTTAATGACCAACTCTGAAAAATGTTGACTTTCAATTTTGCAAGCCGTATCAAAATCTAGTTTAATCCCCTCTGCCAGTGTGTTTAGAATAGAAAGATGCGCAGGGTAATTGGCGTAGTTTGACTTTATTAATGATGCCGTCAATCGCTGTACCGTCTTAAGCGTAGCTCTAAGCTTGTCTTTAGAAACTGGCGCTTCACCTGCTCTCTGATCCCAAACTCTACTATCCTCACTATGCAATCGAATCCATTGGGTAGCGGCAGCAACTAGATCTTCTGGTCTTTCCACTATTTCATCTATAATTCCTCTTTCTAGTGCTTCCTTTGGGTTAAATTTTTTCTGCTTAGTGAGCACGTTATATGCATTTTCTATACCCAACATCCACAGTAATCTAATAGTAGCTCCACCTCCTGGCATCAATCCCAATTCAATTTCAGGATTACCTAATTGTATATCATTATTATTGACAGCTACTCGATAGTGGCATGCCAGCGCCATCTCAAAACCTAATCCTAAAGAGGAACCATTGATCGCAGCTACTACGGGTACTCCTGGCGCTTCCAACTTTCTAAAGAAAGCTTGAATGTCTTGTGAGTAAGCGTATAATTCTTCTGGAGAATAAGTGTGATAAATGTATTCTAGATCCCCCCCTGTTAAAAATGTCTTTTTTGTAGAAGTAAAGATTACCCCTTTGAGGGCTCCTTTTTCTTTTTCTTTTATCAAGTGGTCTAGGACAGGCTCCAGCGCTTTGTATAGTTGGTGGTTGATAATATTACTGTCTCTACCTTCCATTTCTAGGTTGATGACTGCTATATTTTCTATATCTTTTTTGTATTGAATCATGTCTGTTCTTATACGATTTCTATGATGGTAGATATACCCATACCGCCACCTGCGCAAAGTGTAGCGAGTCCAGTACTTTTATTTCTGCGGATGAGTTCATTCATAAGCGTACCCAAGATCATGCAACCCGTCGCTCCTAAAGGATGCCCCATAGCTATAGCTCCACCATTGACATTGAGTATGTCTGGATCGATGTCCATATCACTTTGAAATTTCAACACGGGAGCGGCAAAAGCTTCGTTCATCTCCCATAGATCAATATCCTTTTTATCCATGCCTATATTCTTTAAGGCGCGCTTTGTAGCTGGCGTGGGTCCTTGGAGCATCAATGTCGCATCGGTGCTTGCATTTCCTACAGATATAATTTTTGCTTTTGGCTTTAGCCCCAAACGTTTACCCATCTCTGCATTTCCGATCAGCATCATAGCTGCACCATCCACTATACCACTCGAATTGCCCGCTGTATGTAAGTGCTGAATCTTTTCTACTACTGGATATTTTCTCAAAGCAATAGCATCAAAACCAGAATTTCCTATTTCTGCGAATGCTGGTGGTAAACCTGCGAGGATTTCTAAAGTTGTATTTGGACGCAGATGCTCATCTCTATCCAGCACCAACATTCCCGCTGTATTATATATAGGTATAGTAGCGCTATCAAAGTAGCCTGCATCCCAAGCAGCAGCAGCTCTTTGTTGAGACCTCAAAGCATAAGCATCTAAAGTCTCTCGATCATACTCCTCTAAAGTAGCGATTAGATCCGCTGAAATCCCTTGTGGCACATACCCTATGTGGGTAATAACATCCGGATCAAATAGCAAGGCACCTCCATCAGCTTCGATGGCTACACGACTCATGCTTTCGAGACCACCAGCAATGAGCATATCTTCCCATCCACTTCGTACCTTCATGGCTGCTAAATTTACAGCTTCCAAACCTGAGGCACAGAACCTGTTGAGCTGAAAGCCCGACACCTTATTGCTCCAATCTGCAAAGAGTAATGCTGACTTAGCGATATTCGCGCCCTGCTCACCCACCGGGCTCACACAACCAATAATCGCATCATTAATATAGGTGGTATCTAAATCATTTCTCTTTTGAATAGCCTTGAAGCAATTGGCTAGCAATTCAATCGGCTTGATCTGATAGAGCGCACCTGTCTTTTTGGCTTTGCCTCTGGGCGTCTTAATGGCATCGTAGATAAAGGCTTCGTTCATTTTCAGCTGTTCGCTAGATTTAATATTTATACTGAATTCAGCATAAATTGGAAGTTCAAATGTATTAATATTCTTAAGCTTATCTAAAACCTAAGAGAATTAGCTAGGCGATTCTTCATAAGATTTCTAGAGGTATGGGTTTTTCCATATCTTAGTCCTTAAAGAGAGATACTCATGTCAAGAAGAAAGAAAAATAATCGAGTAACCCCATTTGCTAAATTGATCCTATTTTTACTTATCTCTACCCCTATTCTATACTTCGGCATCTCTTATGCTACGGGACAGAATGGAATGGAAAATATCAAATCAGTCCTCGGTCTCCATAAAAAAACGGATAATGAAAGCAAAAGTTATGTCCCGGAGAACAACATTAGCGCAGAAGAAAGAGATAAGATTTACCAACAGATAGAAGAAATGAAGCAACAGCTGCGAGAAAAAAATCAAACGATAAAGCAGCTGGAACAAAAGATATCTTTATTGGAAGGGGCTTCTACTCAGTAATTCGTCCAAAAAGTACATATTTTCCTAGATTAGAATCCAAGTGGCAGCATTCTTATAAATATCTAATTACATTTACCTTTTTTTTCATTCAACCTATAGACATACGTAACCATGGCTAATATACTTGTAAATGATGGCATCCATCCTGATGGTAAAAAAATGATGGAAGATGCAGGCTTCACAGTCAGTACAACAAAAATTCCGCAAGAGGAGCTTCTCGAAAAGCTTTCCTCCTTTGATGCTATCTGTGTAAGATCTGCTACTAAAGTAAGACAGGATCTTATAGATGCATGTCCAAATTTGAAAGTTATCGCCCGTGGAGGTGTAGGACTGGATAATATAGATGTAGACTACGCTAAATCTAAGTCTATAGAGGTTATCAATACACCTGCTGCCTCATCCGAAGCCGTTGCCGAACTAGCCTTTGCACATATATACAGTTTATCGAGATCTCTGCATAGAGCAAATCGAGAAATGAATGAAGGGGACTTCAAGACACTGAAAAAGGCATATGCCAAAGGAATACAACTGCGTGGCAAAACTATAGGCATCATTGGACTAGGTCGAATAGGTCAGGAAACTGCCCGAATTGCACTTTCATTAGGAATGGAGGTAAAGGCTGTTGATAAATTTATAGAGAAAGCTAGTATCCAATTGAAGCTGGGTGGCGGCGCAACAAACGTTGCTGTGGACATATCCACCGTAAGTATGGATGAGATGCTTTCTAGCAGTGACTATATATCCGTCCATATTCCATTTTCTGGTGGCAAACCTTTAATTGGCTCTGAGGAGGTTCAAAAATTAAAACCAGGGGCTATTCTGGTAAATACAGCAAGAGGAGGCACCTTTGACGAAAGTGCATTGTTGGAAGGATTGAAATCTGGACAAATTGGTGCCGTTGGACTTGATGTCTTTGAAAATGAACCTCAACCTCGTAAAGAATTGTTAAATCATCCTAATATATCGGTGTCACCTCACATTGGTGCTGCAACCTCTGAAGCACAGAGGAACATAGGGATCGAGTTGGCCGAGAAGATAATCAAACACCTAACTTAGATAAAATACATGTCACAAATGTAGGTTTGCTTATGTTAATACTTGTGCTTTTGGTGTGCATATTGATTGTACGTAGATAACACAAATAGATATCAAACCCAAAAGATATGCGATTCACGCTTTTATTCACATTTTTACTCGGCTGCTGTTTAGCGCAAGCTCAGTATGCCTCGCTCGACGACAGGAAGCGCAACACGCCTACTGACGCTAGGGTTGAAGCCGTACCTGACAAGCTTGTTCGGAAGTACAAACGAGATGCAGCTAGACTGGCACTCCGACTTGAAGCAGGTCCGGAGGATCTCAGATTTAGTAATATTGACATTCCGTACGAAAAGATCGAGTCGATCTTCGAAATGCTCAAAAACATCTATCTTTCAGGAGAGACAGGTAAATCTATTGCTAGATGCAATGTGCACACCTTTCCGAATCCTTCTATCGATCAAATCAAAATAATATATAGCAAAGACGCAGAATGGGCTAACCTTCTAAATGAAGGCATAGCAGAAACTACTTCAGAAGAATTTAACGACCTTCTTGATCAATACGACTTAGTCATTGAAAATCAAAAGCAATGGACAGATACAGAAGATGTAATGGTGATACGTGCAGCAGAACCAATCAACATGGCTGCATTGGCTAACGAATTTTATAATATAGAAGGCATTACTGAAATTGACCTAGGAATCCCTGAAGTAAAGGGTAACGATATAGAAATAGAACAGACTGCTAGTGGTTGGAATGTGAAATACATTTTAACTATAGGGAGTTCTCTGTTAGATACTACAAGAAAACAACATGTTTGGGAATACGAAATCTCTGAAGAAGGTAATGTTACCTTCATTAATGAGGACGGAGAACCTATCCCAGATTGGATGAAGTGCGAAAACACTCCAGTGACCAATCTATATGGTGGATAGTAGATCCATATTCATAAAAAATAAAAAAGAACCTTTCTGATGTAAAATCAGAAAGGTTTTGTTTTTTTAGGGAGTATAATTCACTAAGCATATTTCTCATGGGCCTACAATTCACCTGTTACACTTTTGACGATCTTACTAAAGAACAATTGTATGACATCATGCAGCTTCGTCAAGAAGTATTCATCGTAGAACAAAACTGCCCCTATCTTGATGCAGATGGCAAAGACCAACTCAGTCATCACCTTTGCGGGTTCAATGATAATGGTGAGATCTTGGCATATACTAGACTCTTGCCACAGGGAGTTTCCTATAGTGATTACTGTAGTATAGGTCGTGTAGTAACCTCTCCATCCATACGTGGAACTGGCGCTGGTCTTGAACTCATGACGCAATCAATCGTCTATTGCAAAAGATTATTCCTTAATCAAAAGATTAAAATATCCGCACAGTGCTATTTGGATAAATTTTATAAAAATCTGGGCTTCCATTCTATCGGTGAATCTTATCTGGAAGACGACATACCACATCAGGCGATGATTTATGCAGAAGGAAGCGAATAAACTTTCCTGACTATCTCTTTGCTGGGTGGTACACGTACTACTTTAATTATTTAATAAAGGTGCCCAGAAATAAAAATCAACCCTGGAAGGGTGATATGATTTCGACACTCTACGAGTTGGACATAGCCAGCGATGGAGCTGCCGAATTGAGTACACAAGCCGCAGCTATCCTTTAATCCATTTTATCACCCAAAATGCGGACAGTCAGGTTATCTTTATTATTTACCACTTACATATAATATTCCTGATTCAATAACTCAGCCTTGGTGTGCCGTATAGGTTAAGCCCTGCAAAGGTATGGCGCTAAGGGCAAGTGGTGAAACTGATATTTGAAATGGCCCAAACCATATTAGTGCAGAATCGAGTTTTAAAAATAAGGATTAAATGAATGATTTGCTTTATCTTTAAGCTGGGCTCTTGTGCATTTTGCATTGCCTACTATTTAATTCAAAACCCACACATTACCTTTCATGGAGGATCAGTTTTGGCACAAAGGACTAAGAAAAAAATTGGTTACAAGCCTAGAATCTAAGGGGATCACAGATATCAATATCCTGCATGCTCTGTATGCATTGCCAAGACATTACTTTATGGAAAAGGCTTTTGAAGAGATGGCATATGAGGACAAGGCATTTCCAATCGAGAATGGGCAAACCATATCCCAACCATATACAGTAGCGTATCAGACACAGCTGCTGGGCATCAAGAAACGAGATAAAGTGTTAGAAATCGGGACTGGATCTGGATATCAAGCTGCTATTCTCGGCTTACTCGGGGCAAGGGTGTATACAATAGAGCGGCATCGGATCCTGCATTTGAATGCAAAAAGATTACTCCAAAAAATGGGGCTCAAAGGAATCAGATTTTATCATAAAGATGGATATCAAGGTCTAGCTGAGTTTGCTCCTTTTGACAAAATAATTGTCACCGCTGCTGCTGATGAGGTTCCTCAAAAATTACTCGACCAGTTAGCCATCGGTGGGCATCTGGTCATACCTGTCGGTCAAGGTACGCAGACGATGATGCGTATTACTAAAAAAACAGGTGGTGAGTTGGTCACGGAGAAGTTTGACAAATTCAAATTTGTACCTTTTGTAAATGGGATTGAGAATTGACCAAAAAAAAGGGCAAGGGCTTTCATTGCCCCTACCCCCTTTCCAAAATCTAAAGGTTTCTTTATAGCTTTCGCCCCTTGGCGATTCTTGTTTTCACTTTTGTCTTTCTGATCTTTTTGAGATCAATCATCAGTGCAGAGTATGCACTTTCCTTATCTGTAAAATAAGACCGCCCATCATATGAAATGGTGCCTCCGCTTTTTTTCCATTCTTTAGCCAAGAGTACATACCTATCTCCTGCCTTGGGATTTGGGCCAAACATGAGATAGCGTTGATCGTTGCCGTCTTCAAAAGAAACCGCAATTCTGTCACTTTTTGGATTCAACACAAGAACACCTGGCGTACCTCTTGTGATAATGATCTCTTCTACTTTACGTCCATTGATCATACGCACCTTACCATCTTCAATTTTGGATTCGCCTGACTTATGATCCCGATAGAGTCTAATATCCTTTGAAACGTAAAATTGAATTCTGCTGAGATCCTCCTCACTCCAGCTGTTTTCTTCTTGCAAATCTTGGGTAAATGGGCTCAGTCTAGGGCTGCAATTAAACATCAAGGCAGCAAGGGTAAAAAGACATAGGAATTGAATCGTTTTCATATCGATGGTTTTTAGCAGCCATTTCTATTGTAGATAAAATAGATCATGGTGCAAATAAATTAATACATTCTTTATAAAAACAATATATACACTAAAACAGCTCAAAGCCACAGTATTAATACTGTTTAACCCCTACTTAACTCCATTTTAACGTCACAAAAAGCAATAAAATGGTATAAAATAGCCCATCTATGCCTGCATATTGTAGGTATTATTTAACACATTTAAAAACCGGAAGGAAATGATAGCAAAGTATCTAAAAATGAAATCCTTCCCCCAAAATCTATATTTGGGGCTTTTCATGTGCATCCCATTTATGATGCAAGCCGAAGTTAATTATTCAGAGGCCTTAACAGTAAACTCTGAAGAATTTGAAATTGGTAACTTTTTGTCCTGGGTGACTTCATCCGAGATAAATAGTAAAGCCTTTTATGTAGAAAAATCCATCAATGGTGTTGATTTTGAAAATGTAGCTGATATTGAAGCAGCTGGTTTTTCAAACAAAGATATCACATACCGTTATATGGATATTCAAGTAACAGACAAGACTGTGTATTACAGATTGCGTCAGGCGGACACTGATGGTACAGAAAGTATCACTCAGATGGTAAGAGTAGAGAAGAAGTTGACCAACAACTTCATGATTGCGGACTTTAGCAACATTGCTGTTCAAGACAATTTTTATGTTACGATCAATGCATTTAGTCCAGGAGAGATGGAATACACCTTGAAATCTTACAAAGGAGACGTCATTTTCAAAACCACTAGAAAGTTGGATGAAGGCCTAAATGAATTCGAAATTCCTTTGAGGGATGAGAAAGCAGGTAAGTACTCCGTAACTTTCAAACTAGGTGATGAAGAAGAAAAGTTAAACATCTTCAGAGCTGAGGATGAATTCACAAGTAAACCTAATGTAGCAAGTAAGAAAGGATCAAATGGAGGTTAATCTCTTCACTTATCAATTATACTTTGCTAAATCAAGAATATAAGTGGTCTGAAAAATGCCACTCGTAAATTAAGTATAACATACTTTGAGAACTAAATTTGAGCAGTTAGTAGTATTACTAGCTGCTCTTTTTTCTTTTAGCTTGAAAAAAATCTTGGAGCAATTTAGTAGACTCCTCGGCAAATGGACCCTGCACTACCTTAGTTTTTGGATGCAACAAGTTGGAATATCTAGAATATCCTTGTTTTTCATCTTTGGCAGCATATACCAGCTTTCCCAGCTTAGCCCAAAACAAAGCTCCTGCACACATCACACAAGGCTCCAATGTAACATACAAAGTACAGTTGTTTAGATACTTATAGCCTACATTGGAGGTAGCGGTGGTGATTCCTATCATTTCAGCATGAGCAGTGACATCATCCAATAGTTGGGTTTGATTATGAGCACGAGCTATGATTTGATTTTGACATACGACCACAGCTCCCACTGGGACTTCGCCGTTTTCAAAGGCTTTTTCAGCCTCATTAAAGGCTTGTTTCATAAAGTATTCATCATCTTTTGGCTCCAACATCGCTAAGTGATTTTAAAAAATTAATGTAGAGTTAATGTCAATTGACGTTAACTACTTTCAAATAAAGATAAAAAGTGGTAATTTTGCGCATGGAACAAGTAAATACTTTACAAAACTTATCGACTCAGAATGGTCAAACTTCTAAGACTATTCACGAAGCTCTTACTTTTGACGATGTACTTTTGATACCGGCGCACTCTGAAGTGCTCCCGAGAGAAGTAGACATCTCTACCCAACTTACTACAGATATCCGTATCAATGTGCCTATAGTTTCTGCTGCAATGGATACCGTCACAGAAAATAATCTAGCAATTGCTATTTCCAGACAAGGTGGTATAGGGATGATTCACAAGAACATGTCTATCGATGCGCAAGCAGAGATGGTGCGGTCCGTAAAAAGATCTGAAAGTGGGATGATCATAGATCCAGTCACCCTAAAAGTAGACTCCACTGTCGCTGATGCACTCAGCTTGATGAGTAAGCATAAGATAGGAGGTATTCCGATCATCGATAATGGCAACAAACTTATAGGCATACTCACCAATAGAGATCTACGCTTTGAGACAAACTTCAAAAAGCCTGTCTCTGAGTTGATGACTAGCCAAAATTTGATCACCGCTCCGATAGGCACTACCCTAGAGCAAGCCAAGGAGAGTCTTCAAAAAAATAAGATAGAAAAACTACCTGTGATAGATGACCATGGAAAACTGGTTGGGCTCATCACTTTCAAAGACATCATGAAGGTGCAAAACTTTCCACTCTCGTGTAAGGATAAATTTGGACGCCTCGTCGTAGGCGCTGCAGTGGGTGTCACCAATGATATGCTCGACAGAGTAAGTGCATTGACCGCTGTAGATGTCGACGTGATCACTATTGATACCGCACACGGACATTCTGCTGGCGTGCTACAGAGTGTAAAAAAAGTACGTGAAGCATTTCCATATTTACAGATCATAGCCGGCAATGTTGCCACTGGATCTGGTGCTTTGGCCTTGGTAGAAGCTGGAGTCAATGCAGTCAAAGTAGGTGTCGGACCGGGCAGTATATGTACGACCAGAGTAGTAGCCGGAGTGGGCGTACCACAGCTATCTGCGATCATGTATGCTGCACATGCGATCAAGCATACTGGAGTTCCTATCATTGGAGATGGTGGTATTCGTTACACTGGAGATATATCCAAAGCACTCGCTGCGGGTGCCAGTACGATTATGGCAGGATCTCTTTTTGCAGGAGTCGAGGAAGCACCAGGTGAGACGATCATCTATGAAGGCAGAAAATTTAAAACATATCGAGGCATGGGTTCCATCGGAGCTATGCAGATAGGCTCCAAAGATAGATACTTCCAAGATGTAGAGGATGATATCAAGAAGTTGGTTCCAGAAGGTATAGAAGGAAGAGTGCCATACAAAGGGCACTTATCTGAGATCATGGTGCAGTATGTAGGTGGTTTGCGTGCCAGTATGGGCTACGTAGGAGCTGCCAATATCAAGAAACTGCATGATGCACAATTTGTCAAAATCACAGGTGCAGGTATCATAGAGTCTCATCCACATGACGTAGTGATCACCAAGGAGTCGCCTAACTATAGTAGACGATAAATTCCACTTTTATATATTTCTTAGAGTATGGGGGTGACCTAAGGCTAGCGTAAAAAAGAACGCTAGCCTTAGGTCGGGCTCTACACTTGTATGCGGGGCCTCGATACGAGGTTCAGCTAGGTGTCCACAGACATCTTCCTCGTACCTCGATCAGCTATCTGTGGCCACAGCTTCACACTCCTATCTAGTCCCCTTATATCGTTGCGATCCCTCACCCATTTCAAACCACCAATACTGTACTATTGCTATGACGGACAATGATGTATATAAAAGCGTTCGAGAATGAAGGCAACTTGGCAAATACTAAATAATAGCCTACCTTTGCGCACGATTTAGCAAATTTTATTATCGATTAATTTAAAAATTATCTTAACAATATGGCTGCAACTAAAGCACGTACAAAAGCTAAGTACAAAGTAAAAGACATTAACCTCGCGGATTGGGGTAGAAAAGAAATCCAAATTGCAGAACATGAGATGCCAGGTCTTATGTCTCTTAGAGAAGAATACGGAAAGAAGAAGCCATTAAAAGGAGCTAGAATTGCTGGTTGCCTTCACATGACTATCCAGACTGCTGTTCTTATCGAAACGCTTGTTGAGCTTGGTGCTGAAGTAACATGGTCATCATGTAATATCTTCTCTACTCAAGATCATGCAGCGGCTGCAATTGCAAAGTCAGGCGTTCCTGTTTATGCATGGAAAGGAATGAATGAAGAAGAATTTGACTGGTGTATAGAACAAACAATCCGTGGATTCAAAGGTGGTAAGCCTCTAAATATGATTCTTGATGATGGTGGTGATTTGACCAATCTTGTTTTGGACAAGAACCCAGAACTAGTAGAAGGAATCAAAGGACTAAGTGAAGAAACTACTACGGGAGTACACAGATTGTACGAGCGTATGAAGAATGGTACTTTAACTATGCCTGCTATCAACATCAATGACTCTGTTACTAAGTCTAAGTTTGATAATAAGTATGGATGTAAGGAATCTTGTGTAGATGCTATCAGAAGAGCTACAGATGTAATGATGGCTGGTAAGGTAGCAGTTGTCGCTGGATACGGTGATGTAGGTAAAGGTTCTGCAGCTTCACTTAAAGGTGCTGGATGTAGAGTGATCGTTACTGAAATCGATCCTATATGTGCACTTCAAGCTGCAATGGATGGCTTTGAAGTAAAGAAAATGAAGAATGCTATCCCTAGAGCAAATATCGTTGTTACTGCTACTGGTAATAAAGATGTAATTACAGAGAAGCACTTCAAGATGATGAAGGATCAAGCTATCCTTTGTAATATTGGACACTTTGACAATGAGATTGACATGGCTTGGATCAATAAAAAATCCAATGCTAAGAAGATGGAAATTAAGCCTCAAGTGGATATGTACACTATGAAGGACGGTAAGAAAACAAAGAGCATCATGATCCTTGCAGAAGGAAGATTGGTAAATCTTGGTTGCGCGACTGGTCACCCATCATTTGTAATGTCAAACTCTTTCACAAACCAAGTATTGGCTCAATTGGAACTTTGGAAGCACTCTGCTAAGTATGAAAACAAAGTATACATGTTGCCTAAGCACTTAGATGAGAAAGTAGCAAAGCTACACTTAGCTAAGATTGGTGTTGAACTGGAAGTACTTTCTAAAGAGCAAGCTGATTATATCGGTGTGGAAAAGAAAGGACCTTTCAAGCCAGAATACTACAGATACTAAACGAAGCGTTTTGGTATTTTAAAATACAAAAGGACTCGATCAATATTGATCGAGTCCTTTTTTTATTGTTGTAAATCTAGATACTCATAAACCTAAACTACATCCCATGAAATCAATCTCTTTACCAACAAGGGATAGTAGCGTGCATGCAACTGGATAGCTGAGGAGTGAATCCCAGTCCTAGGGAGCTCCAAGAGGTACGAGTGGAGATCACTGGGACTGATGGATGAACCCTCTGGTATACTGTGAAATAAAGCGGAAAGCCCGGTCACGCTATTTTCAGCGTGATGGTGCATCAGAAATATTCTAAGCGATACTCAACTTGGGTGCCTCGTGAATAACTCTGATATCCCTATGATTTTTGATCCCTGAAATAATCGCAGCTCTATTCTCTTCTGAGAAAGTCGCCAAATTGAGATCAAACATCCTACCATTAAAAGTATTCGGACTAGACATCCATAGGACATTGTTTAGCAATTTATACTTTGTAGTGTCGTATGGAAATACAAATATATTCTCATCAGAAGATGCGCCTTCCCAAAATACGGTAAGTGCCTCATCATCTACTATGACCTTGAGCACATTGCCAACTATAGGAAAAACCATGACCGATAAAAGATAGGTATAAAAAACCAACCAGCATATGGTAGCAATACACATCACTGCCCAATTAAACACCGGATAGGTCAACAGCAAATATATCAGGCCCACCAAGGCAGGGATGACTAGATATGAACTCACTCGATATATCTTGTACAGATAATCTGGCATTCTCATATTGGGATAGTATAGCCCTATCCTAGTTTTATATACTTGACTCTTGTATTTGTACATGAATGTTTCTGGCAGATAAATCAGTGTCCCGATCACGATACCAAGAATGGCGAAGTTAAATTTGATATTGAATGCCGTGGCTACAGCAATTAAAAACAAGAAGCTAGCAATGAACCAGTAAAAACCCTTGTTACGAAAAAGGTGGTACTTGATGATGTGATTTTTTAATCTTGAGTTGTCCATAATGTTCAAGTATAATTTGTTTCAAAATATCTGCACGCCTAATTAGAACGTCTAGGATGCCAAATTAGCGTTTCTGCATTCTACTTTATTTTAAAATATCAGTAAAAAATCAATCTAATAGAAGGTCTTTTACTTGCTTCTATTCTGCCGCATCACTTCATAGAGTGTAATACCTGCTGCTACAGAAACATTAAATGAATCCGTAGTCCCGACTTGAGGAATCAGAAAATGATCATCGAGCAACTTACCTACATCATTGCTAATTCCTGCCCCTTCAGAACCCAAAACAATAGCCGTAGGACCTACCATATCCATATCGAATAATTCAGTTTTAGCCTGAAGTGATGCACCGATTACTTTTATACCGTTGAGCTTGAGTAAATCAATTGCCTTTTTTAGGCTGCTGACTCTACAAACTTGAATTTTTGACAAGGCACCAGCAGAGGTCTTCATGGCATCTTCATTGATCGCAGCCCCTCCCTTTTGAGGTACAATGATCGCTTGTACACCACATAATTCAGCAGAGCGGGCAATGGCACCAAAATTTCGAACATCGGTAATCCCATCTAAGAGTAAAAATAGAGGTACACTTGATTGCTCGTAGATAAAAGGAATGATATCTTCCAAATTCTTATACTCCACCATACTCAAAAAAGCCACTACGCCTTGATGATTTTGCCCACATAGCCGATTTAGCTTTTCTTTTGGTACATACTGCATGGGTATACCAAACTGCCTACAGGCTTGCCTTATATCCGAATCAAACTCCTTGGAGATGTTTTTCTGAAGAAAAATCTTGTCGACTGAACCGCCTGCATTGATGGTATCCAATATGGGATGTCGACCATATATCAAGTTACTTTTTTTAGCCATTGTGTAAATGTATTGCAAAAAATGTCATTTTCCTGACCTCTTCCACTTAGATTATATATTTATATCAATTAAATATGATCACAAGGGCAGCAATATTCATAATTGTCAGCCAACAAGCTATTATTTACAAACAAAAAAAAGTAAATTTAGTGGTAGTTTTCCTACATCATTAATCCATTTTAAAACTTGTTCAATGAAAAGAATTCAACAATTATTATTTCTATTTGCTTTTAGTCTTATAGCGGGAGGAGTGTCAGCACAGGTCCAGTCGACCTTAGACTTAGCCTTGAGACACCTAGAGGCAAAGCAAGCAGGATGGGGCTTAGACAAAGCCGATGTCCAAGATCTTAAAATTTCTGATCACGTATTTAGTAAAACTGGAGCGATCGACCATTATTACTTCATCCAAAGACATGAAGGTATAGAAGTATATAATGCGATTACTTCTGTCCATGTGAATGCAAAAGGCAAAGCCATTTCTTTGAAAAGTAACTTTATCCCTCAGCTGGCTAGTAAAGTAAATGCTACCAAAGCTCAGCTAAAAGAGGCTGATGCGGTGAAGAGTGTTTTTCAAAATCTTGAAATTTCTGAGGACAATTTCAACTTTTCCCCAATCAATAGAACGGATGAAAAAGTAAGCTTTGCAAAAGGTAAAGTATCTAACGTAGATATTACAGTAAAACCTGTATACCAAGTAGTGAATGAAAACGAAGTTAGACTTGCTTGGGATGTCACTCTAGATCCTGCAGACAATGCAGATTACTGGAGCATCAGAGTAGATGCTGCTAATGGTAATGTCCTTGACAAGACAAACTTTACTGTGTACTGTAAGTTTGACATGCATGACAATAATGCTACTCACAGCAGCTCATGTTCTGATCATAATCATGCAGCTCCAATCGTAACAAAAAGCGCTTCAAATGGGCAGAGCAGCAATGCTGCTGTGATGGGAGGATCCTATAATGTATTTGCAGAAATCATTGACGGCAACTTGCACATGCATGAAAGCCCAGTACATGGAGACAGAAATACCATTACTGATCCAGCTGATCTAACAGCCTCTCCATATGGATGGCATGATGTAGATGGCGTAGAAGGTCCTGAATTTACCATCACACGTGGTAACAATGTACATGCCTACCTAGATATAAATGACGACAACTCTCCAGATGCAGAATCTGATGTTAACGGGGGCGAAGAGCTTACATTTGATTTTCCTTGGACTGATCTAGAAAATCCTGAAAATTCAGAAGAAGCATCAATAACGAGTTTATTCTTTATGAATAACTTTATTCATGATTTTACCTACGCTTATGGTTTTGATGAGAGTGCAGGTAACTTCCAAGCTATGAACTATACTGGTGAAGGACAAGGCAATGATTACGTAAGAGCTGAAGGCCAAGACGGTAGACAAATCCATTATGATAGATTGATGGATGATGATTTAGAAAATGACACCATGAGTATTAACAATGCGAATTTTGCAACCCCTTCTGATGGAGTGAGTCCAAGAATGCAAATGTTTATTTGGAATAGAACCGGCGGAAAACTTCTTAATGTTTTATCTCCTGAAGGTTTGGAAGGCAAGTATACTACAGCTACTGCTGCATATGGACCTCCACCACTAGATGCGCCGATCGCAAGTGCAGAATTAGTTTTAGCATTTGACGAAGATATTCAAAGTCCATCATTTTGCTGTGGTCCAATCGTAACAGATGTAGCAGGCAAAATTGCAGTTATAGATAGAGGAGGATGTTTCTTTCAAGATAAATCTCAGAATGCAGAAAATGCAGGCGCTATAGCGGTTATTGTATGCAACTTTGAGGATGCTACCATTAATATGGGTGCAGGAAATGGTGTTCCTTTTCCAACTATTCCATCAGTAATGATGGAAAATAAGGATTGCGAACTCATCAAATCTGTAATAAATAGTGGTCAAACTGTAACTGTATCCTTGGGAGCCGATGGTGCAGAAGGAGCTGACTTTTATGATGGTAGTGTAGACAATGGTATTATGGCTCATGAGTATGGTCATGGTATATCTAATAGATTAGTAGGAGGTCCTTCCAATACAGGATGCCTATTCAATGATGAGCAAATGGGAGAAGGTTGGTCAGATTTCTTCTCTTTAGTTTCTACTATTAAGCCTGGTGAACTAGGATCTGATAGAGCAGGTATTGGAACATACACTAGTCGTGAAAATCCAAACGGAAATGGTATCAGATCTAATCCATACAGCACGGACATGTCCATCGATCCTGAGACCTTCGATGACTTACCTTTGAACGTAGGTGTTCATGCTAGAGGTGCTGTTTGGGCAAGTATGATTTGGGATATGTACTGGGCATTGGTTGATGAGTATGGGTTCTCTAATGACTTAATTCATGGAGAATTAGGCAACAACATAGGTGTCAGACTAGTCATGGAAGGTATGAAGCTTACTCCTTGCAACCCTGGATTTGTTGATGCTAGAGATGCGATACTTTCCGCTGATGAATTATTATACGATGGTGCAAATAGCTGTATTATCTGGAAAGCATTCGCAAGAAGAGGATTAGGAGAAAATGCCTCTCAAGGAAGTACTGCAGACCCAAATGATGGTGAGCCTGATTTCAATGCACCTCCAGGATGTATTAAAGAAGTAAAGCTTTCTAAAAGAATTGCTAGTACAGATAACTTTGCCGATGTAGTCAACCCAGGTGAAAGTGTAGATATGGTACTTACAGTACGTAACGATAAGGAGACGCCAGCTACTGAAGTTGTACTCACAGAAGAGATTCCTGCAGGAGCAATTATTGAGAATATTTCTAATGATGGAGAGGTTATGGGAGATAACATCGTTTGGGATCTAGGCACGATGGAAACAGGACAAGAAATGGTTATTACCTATACTGTAATAGTAGATCCAAGTAGACAATCTGAAACTAAATTTATTGACAATTTAGAAAACGGAACAGATAACTGGGTTGTACTTTCTGAAGATCCTGCACTAACACCAAATCAGTTTGCTCTAGGAAGTGATAATGGTGGTCTAGGTACCTATAGTGGTAATAATGCTTACTTCATAAATGATCCTGCTATAGAATCGCTTGAAAATTTACTTTTAATTCAAGAAATAGATGTACAAGGTGAAAACCCAGGCGTTCGTTTTTTCCAAAATTTCGATACGGAATCAAGTTCTGATGGTATACTTGTTCAGCTTTCATTTGATGCAGAAACTTGGATAGAGATTCCAGATCTAATATTCAAGAATGGATATCCTAGAAGTATACAATATGGAACGTTTGTACTTCCATTCTTAAGCGCCTACTCAGGACAAAGTGATGGATGGATTGATACATGGATTGATCTTAGCCCTTACCAAGGACAGGTAGTCTTTATGCGTTTCCGTTTTGGATCGGATGCCAACAATGATAGCAACCTTAATGCTGTTGGTTGGGCAATGGATGATTTTGAATATATGGATATCGTGAGCTACAATACTGTAGCTACACTTACTACCGCAGAAGGGGATATCGTAGAAAGAGACCTACCTGCAAAAGGAATCAAGATCAACTCAACTGGTACAGTTGCTGTGGACGATATTGAAAACCCAAGCTTGGAATTCAACATCTATCCAAATCCTGCAAGTGAAACGGTTAATATCGCAATCAATAACTTGGCGGCAAAAGACGCTACGCTTTCTGTATACAACTATACAGGTCAATTGGTAGAAGAAAGAAAGATCAATCTTGCAGCTGGTAGCCAGCTAGAAGAAGTGAATGTTCGCAACTACCCTACTGGATTCTATTTCTTTAGACTAGCTACAGAAAGAGGAATAGCTACAGAAAAAGTAATGGTTGGGAAATAAGAGTTAATTCTTATTTACGAGTAAATAAAAAAAGAACGTTGGTTTAATATCAACGTTCTTTTTTATTTTGCGTAATAATTATTACTGTGGAAGAGATCATTATCAAAGATATTAGCGAATTGGCTGATGTAGCAAAACGGATAGTTGACAAATTATCTGAGAGCCGTAAAGTATTTTTTTATGGCGAAGTTGGAGCGGGAAAGACTACTCTGATTAAACAAATATGCAGCCTTATGCATATCAAAGATGAAATAACCAGCCCCAGCTACCCTATTATCAATCAATATTTTTGGGAGTACAAAGGCGTCCAATCCAGCCTCAATCATATCGACCTATACCGACTGAATGAGCTAGAAGAAGCTATCAGCATAGGTATTGAAGATTGTCTTGAGGACGATTCCTACTGTTTTGTAGAGTGGCCAGCCTTGATTGAGCCCTTTGCAGAGGATAAATTCTTGAAAATAAAGATTCTACACCATGGTGTTTCAAGTCGAAAAATCCTATTTTTGTAAAGACCCTAGTCTGGATGAGGTCTGACAATTTTGCCAAAACAAATAAAATAGATGGGCAAGCATAAGCGAATTCCCTTACCGAAAGAATTTACAGAAGGTCAATTGGAGACCCAAACAGAGATGTTGCAGGTCAATAAAAAATCCAAACAACTTTATATCGGTATTCCAAAGGAAGAAAATCCTACTGAAAATCGTATCGCATTGGTTCCTGCTTCTGTCTCAAGTCTCATTGCACATGGACACCGAGTCGTTATCGAAGCTGGTGCTGGCGAAAAATCTGCCTACGCCGATAGTAAGTTTTCTGAAGTTGGTGCTGATATCGCTTATAGCAAAGAACAAGTATATAAATCTGACATCATCCTAAAAGTATCTCCACTAACCATGGAAGAGCTTGATTTGTGTCAACAAGAACAAATTATCATATCTCCTATTCAGCTGCCTTCTCTATCAGCCGAGTATATTCATAAGCTAAAAGAAAAGAAAGTCATAGCCTTAGCTATGGAATATATCCAAGATGAAGTAGGCTCGTACCCTGTCGTGCGGATCATGAGTGAGATAGCAGGTACTAGTGCTATGAGCACAGCAGCAGCACTATTGAGTAAGAGTAGAGGCGGTAAAGGAATTCTCCTAGGAGGCATTTCTGGAGTTCCACCCGTAAAGGTGGTTATCCTTGGTGCAGGAGTTGTTGCCGAATTTGCTATTCGTGCCGGTTTAGGTGTGGGAGCAGATATCAGAGTATTCGACAATAATGTTTATAAGCTCATGCGCCTGCAAAATATCATCGGTACTCGACTCAATACTTCTACCCTCAATCCTATGCAACTGGAAAAAGAGGTCATCAATGCGGAGGTGGTCATCGGTGCTATCCATTCTGAATCTAGTAGAACTCCCATGATCGTATCAGAAGACATCATTTCCAAAATGAAGGATGGTTCTGTATTGATAGATGTCAGTATTGATCAAGGCGGTTGCTTTGAAACGTCAAAATTGACTGACTTAGAAAACCCCACTTTTGAAAAACATGGAGTCATACACTATTGTGTTCCTAACATCGCCTCACAGGTACCAAGGACTGCATCCATTGCAGTGAGCAATATCCTTACACCTATCCTACTCCAAGCTGGAGATACTGGAAGTATAGAAGATCTACTTTACCAACACAAAGGACTTCGACACGGAGTATATATCTACAAAGGAACTTTGACTAATGAATACATCGGCCAACGCTATGGCATTCATTCTACCAATTTGGATTTATTGATTGCGAGTGCAATGTGAGTACATGTAAGAGATGCTTAGGTATCTTGAATAAGTCAGAAAAGCACTTAGGTGACTGAGGTGGTTTCGCCAGTATAAGAATTGCCGCTTCACTAGGCGTGTTCGTTAAACACCTAAGAAACCCAAGCCAAGCTAGTGTGCTCAAGATACCTAAGAAGACTTCGTATTATTGTACTAGTAAGAAAAACTAGTTGTCTCTCCCTAAAAATGGAGCAGCAACTAATGTTACCGCTCCATTTTTTATGCGACTTATCCACATACTAACAAGTTATCAACACCCCCCTAGCCGACGCAAAAATTTGAGATAAAGAAAGAAATCAAATTTTACAAAATAAATTGGGAAGGAAAGTAGCTCAGCTACCGAATCAAATATTGTGTTAATTATACAATATAAATTTCTAACGTTAGTCAATAAAATATATGAAAGGACAAACGACCATAGTAATATTAATAGCATTATCAACAGTCTTGATAAGCTGTAGTAAATCAATAATTGTAAAACCAAATAATTTGAATTTTAGCGGAATTACTTTACACCCGAATGAAACGTACGATATCGTTTATGCTGAAGATGATGTTGGAGGAGTAATCTTAAATCTCGGCCAATATTACTACCAAGATGACACATTGATGTTAGAATTGAATAAAGAAGAATATCTAAATAAACTCACCAAACCAGTACCGGTCGAATGTGAAGAAGAAGCTATTTATTAGAAATTCAAAGAATATAATTCTCCTTATGCTTTATCAAGCTCTATGTCAATGTATTGGTTTGATCTAACCGTAAAAGGAATTTCAAATGATATTGATACAATAAATGTCTGGAGCACTAATTCATTAGAGAATGAAACAAACTTAAATGAAATTAAACTCAGCTCAGAAAGCTTACATGACATTCAAAAGATATGGGTAGAGATTTATGGAACGCCAACAACTGAACCAATACAGCTACCAAAAGATTATAAATGTCTAAATATTACAATACCCATTATAAATGTAATTAGTACTCAAGTATCGAATGAAAAAGTAATGTGGGGTATGGATAAATTTATTGTTAGGGAATCGAAGAAACAATTCAATATAGAAGCTATTCAAAGAGCAAGTGAATACAAAATAAAGAAAAGCAAGTACCAATAGTTATCCACATGTAGTCTAGTTACGCACAATTGGATTAGATAAATATAAAGTCAAGGCATCAATGCACCTTGGTAAAAAAAAACTGCTTCCTTTGCATAAATAGCCATCATGTTACTTTTAAGTTATATACAACGAACAAAAAATGTACCTAATACGTTACTTTTATTACTAATTAAGTAAATTAGTAACGAAATCATCGCAATATGTTTTTTATCAATAAATTAGATGGAGATATTATGATTGAACTCGGAGAAAAACTGAGGCAACTCCGAAAAAGTAAAAAGTACAATCAACAGGAATTAGCCGACCGAGTAGGTATAAGCAGGAAATTGGTTATTGATATAGAGGCCGGTAGAGGAACTTCGTTGCTAGTTTTTGTAAAAGTGCTTAAAGTATTTAAAAGAACAAACAGGCTTTTAGAAATACTGGACTCTTCTCCAATCTCTCCAAAAGAAATGTATAAAAAAGAGAATAAATGAGCACGGCCAAAATAACCATCTGGGATAAGACTGTAGGCTATCTA
>CALJVI010000136.1 GCA_937974575.1 uncultured Saprospiraceae bacterium
CGAATGGGATTGAAAGTGGAAATAGCTAATTAGAAAGTATGAATCAAGTGAATAAATTAATTTTTGCCTTCAGTTTTTTGTTGGTTTCAATATCCAATGGGATTGGGCAAACGGAATTTGGTAGCTACTTTTTAGATGGAACTTGGGCTTCGAGAGAACTCAATGTGTCGGATACATTGGCTGGAAATATTGAAATTTATTTGCCAGGTATATACCTGGAGAGTCACCATAGTAATAAAATATCTTTATCTGATATTATTTCTAACAGCGGCGATAAAAAAATATTAAGCTTATCTGGTCTTATTAATCAACTCGAGGAGGAGAATACTTTTGACAATAGCTTGAAAGTAAATACCATAGGAGTAGGTTTTAAGCTGAATGGATTTAGTGTAGATGTGAAGCACAATCTAAGATTGAACTCGACGATTAATTATCCCAAGGAATTGGCAAAGCTAATCTTTGAAGGCAATAGTCAGTATATAGGAGAGACTGTTTCTTTTGGTCCAGCGGTAGACTATTATTCTTTTCATGAATATAGTCTAGGTGTCTCCAAAAGTTTTGGTGGGCTTAATATAGGTGCAAGGCTTAAATATCTAAGTGGAATTGGCTATGTAAAAACGATAAGCAATAATGCAAGCTTGTATACGGATGATGATATTTACCAATTGACTTTTAATACCGACTATGTATTGGAGTCTTCCAACACACTGGATATAGAAGGTGTAGATTCATTTAATTTCGATACTGATTTCACTAAGCAATTTTTCTCGTCGAATAATGGAGTAGCATTTGACTTGGGAATCTCTTACCAAGTAAATGAAGCCTTACAATTATCTGCAAGTATACTTGACCTTGGATCTATCAGTTGGAAGGATCAAAGCTCAAAATATACCAGTCGAGGAAACTTCACCTATGATGGATTTGATCTTGATGAATTTTTATTGAACGATAGTGTTGAGTTTGAAGTAAAGCTCGATACCTTGGAGGAGGTATTTGCTTTCACGAAATCGGCGGTAGAAGGGGAGACTACATTAGGTACAAAGATGTATTTAGCTGGAGAGTATAAAATCAATGATAAAATTAATGTAGGTGCGCTCATATATTCAAATGATATATCCTTTAGTGAGATCGCCATTGGTCTTAATGTGCAGTACAGATTAGGTAAATCAAGTAGAGTGGGTCTCAATTATGGCTATCGAAAAGGGAGTTTTAGTAACCTTGGACTTCAATTTGCATCTCGGCTAGGACCTTTTGTTGTTTTTGCGAATACGGATAATTTAATTTCTGTATTTTTAAACGATAATTACAACTTGAATGGAAGGTTAGGTTTCGGCCTTTCATTTTAAGCTTTATTCAAATATTAAAAGCTACCCGACTATGAATAAAAATATACTCTTATTTTTCGTGAGCATTTTAAGTTTTTCACTCTATGGACAGGTCGGAGATATCTGCGCAGGAGAAAGATTAGTAGATCCTATTTTTTCTGAGGTTCAGATCACAGAATCGGTTCAGTTTGGAGTGGGGGAAAGTGCATTGTTTCAAGAATATCCACTGTTGATGGACGTTTACGAACCTGTTGGTGATGATCTAGATCAGCGACCAGTAGTAGTGATGGCGCATGGAGGAAGCTTTATTGCTGGAGATAGAAAAAATCAAGTCATGGTTGAAACTTGTACTGCATTAGCAAAACGAGGGTATGTGGCTGCTTCCATAGAATATACATTGTGGCCAATCGTTTTAGGCTTTCCTGATTCTACTGATTTGATTGATATCATTACCCGCTCCATTGGAGATATGAAAACTGCTGTTAGATTTTTTAATGAGGATGGATTGAACGATAATGTATATAAAGTAAATCCGGGACTGATATCAGTAGGTGGATATTCCGCAGGTGCTATTATAGCTTGCAATTTGGGAATGCTAGATGCAGAGGATACACTTTCTGAGTTTGTGCAAAACTCTGTGGATAATAGAGGAGGATTTGAGAATCTTGGTTCACGACTAGACTATAGTGATGAAGTCATATCTATAATCAACTTCTCAGGGTCTATTTATAACTTAGACTTTATCGATGAGAACAGTGCTCCCATATATAGTTCTCACGGGAATGTAGATGCAACTGTCCCTTACAACTTTGGCCTTACAGGTGGGATCATGACTTCTCATGGTTCTGGAAATATTCAAGTAAGGTATGATTCTCTTGGACTAGAAAGTGAGCTATATACTATCGAAGGGGGTGGGCATACTGATATCTTTACGGAAGCTCAATTTCAAGATGATATCGATGCTATGTTTACGGGTCTTTATGCATGGAATAAAGATCAGGTCTGCAGTATTGTTACTAGCAGTAAAGACCTTGTAGCAACTACAGCTGAGATTTACCCTAACCCAACCAACAAAGAACTGAACGTAATAATCCCTGCGGAGATTGGCGCATCTTATACTATTGAGCTATACAATCAAATAGGTCAATTGATGTACACTAGTCAAAGCTTCAATGATCCAAGAGCACAGATTAATGTTTCTGGAATGACTAATGGGATGTACTTAGCAAAAATCAACTTTGATGAAGAGTACCAGACAATTTCAAAAAGAATTGTCGTAGCAAAATAAAACGGATAAGCGATTAAGCGATCCGCTTGATGGAAGAAGATGAACTAAGTGAAAAGCTTGGTTCATCTTTTTTTATTACATCTATATCCAGTAAATTGATTCCAGGTGATTTTCCTATTTCTATGGAACCTAATTTGTCGTCCATACCGAGTGCTTGTGCGCCATTAATGGTAGCCCATTGCAATAGAGTAGGGAAGTCTATATAGGACTGATATTTATGAATGGTTTTCATTTCTTCTAGTATAGAGAGTTGCCAGTTGGAAGTAAGACTATCTGTACCTATGGTCATCTTTGCATTATTATCAAGGAAAGATTGATAATTGGGTAATCTGTTCTCGATGTATAAGTTTGCATTCGGGCATGTTGCCCAAAATACTTGTTCTCCCCATGCCTGTGCTGCTGCAATATCTTTTCCTGTAGTCAAGGTATTATGAACAAATAAAGTCCTTTGTCTAGGATCCATATGCTCCATAGCATAATATATGCTGGACTGACCAGTAGAAGTAAACTGGTCAAGTGAGATATTAAACCCTTTGTAAAAATCTTGAAACTGACCTTGACCAGTGAGGAAAAGCTCATCCTCTGGTGGAGTTTCTTGATTGTGTATGCTTACAGTATGGGCCTCTTTATTGGTGTCGTTTATTTTTTTGAATAGAGATTTTGATACCGTGTAAGGCGCATGTGGGACGCAGCTTACTTTATTGTTGCCAGCTCTGGATTGATTCAGAAATACATCGTGGTATTTTTCAAATTCTCTGTCGGCCCAATCTTCTTGTAGAAAGTCAAACATCTCGACAAAGGAGTAATAGGCAATTTTGCTTTTATCCTTTTGTACTTTAGTATCAATCTTATTGGATATGTCACCTACGGCAACAATACCATTATTGTACATGTACTCGTCAGCTTCTTGTATAGCTTGATCTATTTGCGCTTGTGGTACATCTCTAAAAGATACCACACTGCTGATAAAAGGAATAAGACTGGTGCCCGTAGGGACCATACCTTTCATGTGAGAAAGCTCTAAGTGGCAGTGGGTGTTGATAAGGCCAGGAATGATCGAACCAGAAAAATGTTCTACCTGGCCACTGTCCACTGAATCTATAGGTTTAACATCTGTAATGATACCTGTATCATCTAGTACAATGGCAGTATCGGTCAAAACTTGTCCTATACCTGTATGTATATAATCTGCACTTAGGATTCTCATGAAATGTGTTTTTAGATTAAAATTCTTGCACGACTAGGCCATTCTTCATGCGGGGTTCAAACCAAGTAGACTTGGGCGGCATGACCTTACGCTTATCAGCGATTTCTATAAGATCGTTGATGTCTACAGGAAATAAAACAAAGCCAATTGAATTTTCAAGCTTATTGCAATTGGTCTTGAAGGAGCTTATTGTTTTTACGCCTTCTATATATTTTATTCTAGTATCAGCACGGATGTCTTCTATTTTTAGGATGCTATCCATGATGTATTTGTTCATGAGATTGGCATCCAAAAGTATATTAGAACGGCTGCTCAACACTTTTTTCTTCCACTTTACGGCATACCATTCCTTGCCCAGATACATGATCATTTCGAATTTTTCAGCTGGACTACGGTACTTTTCTAAGTGCTCCACCTCGCAGTATTTAGTCAGCTCTACTATAAATCTAACTGGTGTTATTTCGTCCATAATATTTATGATTCTATTAAAATCATAAATTTTCAGTTGACTGGAAGGAAAGAAGCTGGTCATCAGGTATTCGTATGGATTCTCTTCCGTGCCCTCATAATTTTTTGACATTAGTGCGGTAGAAGCACAGCGGTGATGCCCATCTGCTATGTAACCTTCAGGCACCAACTTCTTGTACATTTTGCAGATGTGTTCAATGTCCTCTGCATCTGTAACAGACCAGATACGGTGAATTTCTTTTTCGCTAAATTTCACTTCAAATGATTTTTTCTTATTTGAAATGATTTGCTTGATCCACTTACTGATTTTTTTGACCTCTTTATGGAAAACGAGCACAGGTTTCACACCAGCGCCTCTTTTGAGGATAAGGTCGATCTGTTGTTGTTCTTTTGTGCTAATTGTGTTTTCGTGCTTCTTGATCCTTTGAGAGATGAATTCATCAATATGTGCACAGGTGATAATCCCTTCGTGCTTTTCACCTTCTCTAACGATTTGAACTATATATACAGCCTCTTTGGCGGCCTTGCGAAAGAAGTTTCCTTTTTTATAATCTGGATACTTTTCTCTAACTGAAGAAAAAAAAGCCTTTGGAGAGGCTACGTATTGCATGTTGGGAAGAACTGCCCTGAATGGACGTATTAGCATGAATAGTAATATTTGTGTGTGTATGATTAATTATACCATTTCTAATTTAAGAGCTTACATTAGTTTTTATAGAAACTAGGTATTCAACACGAAAAATACATACTTATATAGACAATGTAAATAAAAGTAGAACTAGATAATGGAGACTTTCTTATTTATTTGATTAAAGATAAAAAGGTACCAAATAACCAGTTTGAATCTGAGGTAGAAATCCTATCAAGGAGGATATCCGTTTTGCTGGAGAAAAGCTTGATCTCGTTCATCATATTGACGAATTCAGCAGACTCTTTGTCTTCGGCTTTTACAGCGGAGAGCTCGTCAAGAATTTTGGTAAGCGGCTCCAGTTCTTTCTTTTTGCGTTGTTGGATGATTTTTTTGACTATTTCAAGCATTTCTTTTTCTGCAACAAAGAAATCTTTGCGTTCTCCTGTTTTTAGTTTTTTATACACTAAGCCCCAGTCGATGAGTGCTCTTAAATTCATATTCGCATTTCCCATAGAGATTTGGAGTTCATCTCTGATTTCTTCTGCACTAAGCGACTCGGGTGCCAACAGCAATAGTGCATGAATCTGGGCCATGGTTCTATTGATCCCCCAATTAGAACCTAAGGTGCCCCAAGACTGAATAAACTTGTCTTTACCTTCAGTATAAGTCATGCCTGTTAATTATTTCAATGAAAAGTGTATAACTATTTAAAGTACAAAATAATGGTTAGATGGGGGAAATCTATATCTACACTTTCAAAAATGGTGCTTTTACCAACTCTCCTTTTAGGTGTTTTTTGCCTGTATTGATCAGGATAGGCGTGTTTATATTAGCATGATCAATATCTATATAGCCCATACCGATTGGTATACCCAAACTTGGAGACATGGTACCAGAAGTAACAACACCTATTTTATCCCCTTTGTCGTTTTCGATGCTATATCCTTGTCTAGGCACTCTTCTATCTTCTACGATGAAGGCCATTAATTTTTTAGAAACGCCTTCTACCTTTTGCTTAGCAAATATTTCGCTAGAATTAAATTCACCTTTACTCACCTTAGTGATCCAGCTCAATCCAGCTTCTATTGGAGATGTTTTTTCATCGATATCGTTACCGTATAGGCAGTATCCCATTTCCAATCGCAAAGTATCTCTAGCGCCAAGACCAGCAGGTACTAGACCATGGCTTTTGCCAATGCTCATCATAGAGTCCCAGAGTGTAGGAAGTTGGTCAGAGTTAACATATATTTCAAATCCGCCAGACCCAGTGTAGCCAGTTGCAGAAATCAAGACATTACTCATGCCTGCAAAATCTCCTTTGACAAAATTGTAATACTTGATAGCTGATAGATCTATATCTGTCATTTCCTGTAGCATGGCAGTTGCATTAGGTCCTTGGACAGCTAGCAAACCAGTACGCTCAGAAATATTGAGTATATGGATACTGTGGTTGTTTTGTTCAGAAATCCAATCCCAGTTTTTTACAATATTACCAGCATTGACAACGAGCATGTAGGCACGTTCACCCGCAGAGCAGTTTTCTTCAGACAATCTATATACCAATAGGTCATCCATAATACCGCCTTCTAGATTGGGCATACATGAATACTGTATTTGTCCGATCTCCAATTTGGAGACATCATTGGTCGTTATCTTTTGTAAGAAAGGTAGCGCATCTTTACCTCTAACGATAAATTCACCCATATGAGAAACATCAAATACACCTACCTTTTCCCTTACAGCTTGGTGTTCTTCTTTGATGCTTGTATATGAAATAGGCATATTGTATCCTGCAAAAGAAGCCATCTTGGCTCCCATTTCAACATGTCTCTTGGTGATTGGTGTTTCCTTAATTGTGTCTGTCGTTGTACCCATTATTAATTTAATATTTTTACCGTTTCTATGATGTCGCCTACTTGAATATTTTGCACTACTTCTAAGCCTTGGCTTACCTTCCCAAAGATAGTATATCTTCCATCCAAATGAGGTGTCGGAGCATGAGTAATAAACCACTGCGTGCCCTCAGTATGCAATCCAGCCGATGCCATTCCAATATAGCCAGCTTCATTATAATAATTTTGGCTCACTTCACTCCTGATGGTGTAATCCAGGCCTCCGTAGCCATCTCCTCTAGAGCAGCCCGCTTGAGCCACAAAATTGGGCACCATGCGATGGTATGATTTGCCGTCAAAATAACCATCTTTTGCCAATTTTAAAAAATTGACTACACTGCCAGGGGCATCTAAGGGAAAAAGATCTACTACGATATCTCCTTTTTTGGTTTCTATTCTCACCTGCGGTTTCTCGGCTAGCGTACCAAAATAATCCCAGTCTATGGGGTGATTGTAGGCAGGCTTTTCTTTTTCTACTGTGATGCCGTCAAAATTCTCGATAGCCTCCATTAGCGCATAGAGTGTTTCTGTTTCTTCTGGTAGTTTGAGATTGCGTTTTGCAACGTGCAAAAAACTACTGTTTTCGTATTGATCCTTAAAGTTCAGCTCACCATTGGCAAGTATACCTGCGGCGACAGCTTTCATAGCTGGATCGGTCCCGTTGATGGCAGATGCGATATACTGACTCAAGTCTCTTTTTACCGTTTTTTTGCTCAATCCAAAATTTCTATCAAAGTTGGGGTTTGATGCTATAATGGACAAAGCCTCCATGGCAGCAGTTCTCAAAACAGGTTCTTTATTAGAAAATCCATTTTTATAAATGTACTTATAGTTCCAGCCGTATTCAGCCAGTCCCTTCAGGGCATATGCTCTTTCAAAAACAGTATTGGTCGTATCTCTGAATATAGCGGTCAGTTGATTATTGACTCTGATGTTTTGTGCTTCATAGATAGGCGAGATATGCTTGTTGGCTGCTTTTAGCATAGACACTTTGACTATGCTGTTGAGGCTATCACCTGCCAAGCGGAGATAAACGCTTCCATCTTGTCCTGCTCCACTTGAGTAAAAGAAATCTGCCGCTGTTTGAGACAGTTGTGTTTGCTTACTGCGAAGTGCTTTGAATATTACAGACTGTACCTGAGCATATGGATAGTTTTTTAAGGCTCTGATGATATTGCATTTTACCAGCTCGTTTTGTTCTCTATCGAAAAGCTCCATCAATTCGGTAAGGCCTTGTTCGGAATTTGTTTTGCCAAGAGCGATGACAAGAGCAGCTCTGATATCGCTGGATTCGGTATTGTTTATTCGTCTGACTATAGCCTGTCTGTTTTCATCAGAGAGTGGATCATAGGTAGCACGAGAGAGGTAATGCGCGGCATAGAGCATCACACTTTGAGGTACTTTGCTATTGTCTATGAAGTCAATCATACGCTGCGTACCCTTGGGGTCAATGATCTTCCTCAAGCCAAAGCGATATATACTTTGTGCTTGACCCAATAAGAGAAGTGTATCCGTCAATTTGTAGTCTCCTATTTGGCTCATGAAACCAAGCGCTTTTTTAGAACCAATTTTTCCTACCGCTTCTAGTACAGCTTTGTTGTAGTTATCCCATTGGTGAAGGGTGTCGCGTGCAAAGTTATTGATCAATAATGCCTCTCCGCTTTTGTGTCCTATCTGACCGATGGCATAGGCTGCAGCAATCCGAACGTCTTCATTGGGATCTCGCAATAATGGATCGAGTCGCTTAAGTGCAAAGCTATCCTGAATAGATGCAAATGCCATTGCAGATGCGTATCGGTATCCAGGATTGGGATGGCTAAAGTAGGTGTATAGACTGTCTACTGTACCTTTATCTTGAAAATCATATATTTTCTGAAGTGTTTGATCAGAAGTGGTCAGTTCTACCTCAGTGATGACTTCTTCTTGCACAGGGACACAAGAGTAAAGGATAATACCTGCTAAAATGCTTACAATAATAGAATTATATCTATTCATATATAGAAATGCTAGAATCACAAATATAAATAAATAGATGGCAAAATAGTATTTCCTGAGGACGGCTCAATACCAAAATTGAAATACCCAGCTATTTTGCATGAAGTGATAATCTGCTACATAAATAGAGCTATTGCCTTTCGTGTCAGGGATCGAAAAGGCGACCCCTTTTTTGGGGTCGGTCACGCAGTGGAGGTACGGAACTGTGGGACGGAAGCGAACGCGGACCCTGATAGAGCCCGGTCCCTCAAATGCGGGCTTGCCTGAAGCATAGCTTTTGAGGGAGACACCCAAATAATAAAAATCTGCGTTTTACAAATGACGCTCAGCATGGTAAGAAGACCTCACTAGAGGACCACTCTCTACAAAGTTGAATCCCTTCTTGAGACCCATCTCTTTGTATGCGGCAAACTGATCAGGATGAATAAACTCATCCACAGCTAGGTGCATCTTGGTAGGCTGTAGGTACTGACCGATCGTGATCACATCGCAACCATGATCGATAAGGTCGTCCATGACTTGCTCTACTTGCTCCACCGTCTCGCCTAGACCAACCATGATGCCTGTCTTAGTGCGATGACCATAATCCTTGATGCGTCTGATCTGCTCCAGACTACGCTTGTATTTTCCTTGAGGCCGAACCTTGCGGTACAGTGCCTCTACAGTTTCCATATTGTGTGATACAACATCTTGCCCCCCTTCGATCATACGTTCGAGGGCTTCCCAGTTGGCTTTTACATCGGGGATAAGTGTCTCGATAGTCGTATTGGGCGATTGCGCTTTGACAGCCATGACTGTCTGGTACCAAATCTCTGCACCTCTATCCTTTAGCTCATCTCTGTTTACAGACGTGATCACCGCATGCTTTACTTCCATCAATCGGATCGCCTCAGCTACTCGACGTGGCTCATCCTCGTCATACTCTGGTGGTCTACCCGTCTTGACGGCACAAAAACTGCAAGATCGTGTACACGTATTGCCAAGAATCATGAAGGTAGCAGTACCAGCGCCCCAGCATTCGCCCATATTAGGGCAGTTGCCACTTTGGCAAATCGTGTTGAGATTGTACTGGTCTACGAGAGATCGCACTTTCTTAAATTCTGGTCCGATAGGAAGCTTTACACGCAACCATGATGGCTTGCGAGTGCGAGGCTCCTTTTCATTATTTTGTACGATGGGTAATTCCTGCATGTCGATATATTATTAAGGCAACAATGCAAAGATAACAGAAAATTAAGCATAGAGTTGCCTAAAATGCTAGCCAATCAGGTCAAATATGAACAGATGCAGGTCAAATAATTTGACAATCGCAAAGATCACGACGGTCACCAGTAGGCGATATACCCATACATTGAGATTGGGGTAGGTGGAGGCGTATCTGGCTGTGGCATAGGCACCTATGACTTGGCCGATGGCGATCAGACCTCCCGCTTGCCAATTGACCAGACCCTTGTATTGGAAGATGGCCAGCACCAATATGGTATAGCAGGCGACCACAAATACCTTCACCGCATTGCCTTCGACCAGATCAAACTTGGCCAACAAGACCATAGACGCCAAAAAGAAGATCCCCATACCCATCTGTATAAAGCCACCGTAAAAACCCAGCGCCAGGTAGACCGGGATCACCCATATGAGTTTGTGCTGAGCATTCTGGTCGGTGACACGAAGCCATCTTTTGGGCTTGATCAGAATGACAAAAAGCATTGCAACCATCAAATATCGAAATACTTCCTTGAAGGCCTCGTTGCTCACAGTCACGGCTACCCATACGCCAAATAGTGCACCGATCACCGATGGGATGATAAATTTAAGACTACGCTTTAAAGGAAGTTTTCCTCCTTTGTGAAATGCATAACTACTGGTCCAGGATTGAAATATCACTCCGACACGATTACTCCCGTTCGCCACATTGGGCGGCAGTCCGAGTACCTCAGTCAGGATCGTCAGCGTGATCGCTGATCCATTGCCGGCGAGCGTGTTGATGACCCCAGCGACTAGCCCTCCTAGGATAGCTATTATATATTGGTAGGGTTCCATTATTTTGTGATGGTCTCGCACAATTCTACCAGCACACCATGGGCAGATTTGGGATGCACAAAAGCGACCATTTTATTGTCCGCCCCTTTTTTTGGCTCCTCCGACAGGAGTCTAAATCCCTCGTCCTTGAGTCGTTTCATTTCGGCCTTGATGTCTTCCACTTCAAATGCGATATGGTGAATTCCCTCTCCTCGCTTTTCGATAAATTTCGCAATAGGGCTGTCGGGTTTTGTTGCTTCTAGGAGTTCTATTTTATTCGGCCCCACTTTGAAGAAGGAGGTCATCACACCTTCACGCTCCACTTCTTCTTGTTTATATGGTTTTTCGCCGAGCAGTTGCGCATACAAGTCGTTTGCACTTTCGATGTCTTTGACTGCAATTCCTATGTGTTCTATTTTTTTCATTTCACTTTATTTTATACCGTAAAAATAGGGTTTAATTTTCAATACCATTCTTCCAAAACAGAAATGGTATCCTAGCAGAAAGATATGGTTTTTGATTTGGGGCCTACTCCAGCTAAAAAGCGCTGGAGTCGCTATGATCCGTGACTCGGCATTCGCCTCGGTGCTGCGCACTTCCTCCTTCGTCGTCACCACTTCTCAGCGCTAGTCCGTTGGTTTTTTATCGGATTGGGAGGGTGTCTCTTATTTGCACACCTACTTCTTTCTGGTATGCGTTCATTTTCTACAATCATGTCACTCTTCCAGAGTTTGCGAGATATAGCTTTCAGAGATGGGTTGTATGATAGAGCTTAGACGAAGCTGCAAACCACATCCAATTCTAAACTAATAGGTGATATTTCAAATCGAGAAAAGAACGCCGGAGGCGTGGCAGTATTATAGCCCAGTGCATAGCGCTGGGTAATAGGAATGATCAAGATCCAATTTGGCGTGATTATTCATTCTAAAATCATGACAAATTGCCACCAGATATGTTCAATAATTTAATAGATCAGTGTAAAAGTAAGAGCAATGAATCCTTTAATCCGCTAATCCTAAAATCATAGTTTAGACAAAGAAAGATCGCTTATTTGCACACCCTCCACATCGTGTGACGCGTGCATTTCTATAATAAAGCAACCCTTTCAGGGTTGATACCGAAAGAGTCAATATTTTTAAATCGAGAAAAGAACGCCGGAGGCGTGATATATTTGTAGCCCAGTGCAATAGCACTGGGTAAAAGGAAAAAGGTCAAGATCCAATTTGGCGTGATTTTTCATTCGAAAATCATGACAAATTGCCTCGAACTAAAAATCAATAATTTGAATCTTAAAAACTTTTAGTCCTTCCACCATCCACCGTGATATTCGTACCATTAATATACGCCGCAGCAGGACTTGCTAAAAAAGCAACTGCAGAAGCAATCTCAGAAGGCTCAGCAAAACGACCAACTGGCACATTTGCTTGCATACCCGTGATGACCTCCTCACTCGACTTACCATTGATAGATCTAGCTTCTATGATTTCTTTCAGACGACCTGTATTGGTATAACCAGGAAGAACGTTATTTACTGTTACGCCATATTTGCCCACTTCATTAGCAAGCGTTTTGGACCAGTTACCAACAGCGCCACGGATGGTGTTGGATACTCCAAGATTATTGATAGGTTCTCTTACAGAAGTAGAAACGATATTCACAATACGTCCATATTTCGCAGACTTCATGCTAGGTAAAACAGACTGCATCAAAAACTGATTAGCGATCAAATGCTGTTGAAAAGCTTTGACAAAAGCTTCCGCTTCTGCTAATTCTACAGAACCAGAAGGCGGTCCACCCGTATTGTTGATAAGTATGTGGAAATCTCGATCACCGCACAAGTTTTTGATTCTGGTCTTATAATCTTCAAAATCATCCAAATCAGCTACTTGAATATGGTGTACTTGCCCCTTGGAAGTATCCAGGTCCGCTACTGCGGCATTCAAAGTTGCTTCGGTACGAGACAACAGCGTCACATTAGCCCCTAATAAAGCCAATTCTACAGCTGAGGCTTTGCCGATCCCTCGACTACTACCACACACCAATGCATTTTTCCCTGTCAGATCAAGATTCATATTATATTATTACTAATTTTAGGCAAAGTATATCGCTGCGAAGTTAGGGCTAAGACGATTAAAAATACAATGTTTTATGAGATCTTTATACCCAAATAATCTATCGTAGCGTTCAAAATAATTAATGGGAAAAATATACTTCGCTTCAGATTTTCATTTAGGTATAGATGTCAAATATACCAGCCGCGAACGCGAACAGCAGTTGGTACGCTGGTTTGATGCTATCAAGGACGATGCAGAAGAGATTTATCTGGTAGGAGATGTATTCGATTTCTGGTTTGAATATGCACAAGCTGTTCCCAAAGGCTATGTTCGTTTCTTGGGTAAGCTGGCAGAGCTGGCAGATGCAGGTATCAAGATGCACATCTTTACGGGCAATCACGATATGTGGATTTTTGATTATTTTGAAAAAGAATTTGGGATCCCTACTTATCGCGCACCCATTACCAAAGAGATAAAAGGGAAGAAATTCTATATCGGACATGGAGATGGATTGGGTCCTGGAGATCACAGTTATAAAGTACTCAAGAAAGTATTTAGCAATAGTTTGTGTCAGTGGGCTTTTGCTCGCTTACATCCCAATTTCGGAATTGGTTTGGCGAACTACTTATCACGCAGCAGTCGCAGTTCTAAAACAGAAGAAACGAAGTTTTTTGGAGATAAAGAATGGTTGGCAATTCATGCCAATGAAGTTAATGCCAAATCCCCACATGACTTCTATGTTTTTGGCCATAGACATCTACCGATTGATTATCTCCTAGCTGATCAACAAGCTAGATATATCAATCTTGGGGATTGGATGAATTACAATTCCTATGCAGTCTTTGATGGGAATAATATGGAGCTTCAGTTTTTTGAAAATCCTAAGGCTAAGATCTTTTCATGAGGCTCATGATCTACATAGCGTCGGTGTTACTACTCTTTCAATGCAAGGCCGTAAAATGGACTGCCCCCACTATTGATTCAGAAGGATTGGAAACTAGATTGTATGTAGATGAATTGGATCAGATCTATACTATATCTGCAAGCAATACCATCCTCAAGCATGATGAAAAGGGGGAAGTTCGTTTTGAATATTCAGACAATACACTTGGTGCTATAAGCGTATTTGATGTCAGTAATCCTATGCAAATCTTGGCTTTCCATAAAGACTTTCAAGTGGTGAAAATATTTGATCGCACATTGACCCTCAATAGTAAAATAGATCTTAATCAACTGAATCTCTTTGAAATAAAAACAGTAGCCTCCGCAAACGATAATCGAATTTGGATCTTTGATGAACTCAATCAAGAGTTGCTCAAAATTGACAAAGGAGGCAAAATACAAGGTAGAAATAATGACCTCAGACTGCGACTTCAGGAGAATGCAAGCCCCTACCAAATGATTGACTTCCAAAACAAAGTCTATCTATTTGATGCAAAACATGGGGTTCTAATATTCAACGCTTTTGGGGAGTATGTCAATCAAAGACCCTTTTCCCATCTGGGACAATTTACTTATAGTCAAGGAAAATTATTCTACCTTAGAGAAGGTACGTTGATCGCTTATGACTTGAGAGATGGGTCGGAAGAGGTGCTATTGCAATTGGACTCAAAAGGGAATAAAGACGCATATTATCAAGTAAGAGATAAGCTCATTTATCTTGAAGATGATAAGATCATCATAAAGTCTATCTAATCATAAAATAGGAGCATACTAGTTTGCAAACAACGGCTGTCACAAATAGTAAAACAAAATCAAATCGTAGATTCAATCTCGTGTTTAAGATGGTGATTGCAATGCTGCTATTTTATGTGATTTATCAGCAGTTATTTTCACGTGAAAATGCAGGACAGATTTATCAAAATTTTGTGATGCAGCTCAAGCAAGGAGAGGTTTCGTACTTGATTCTATGTGTGCTGCTCATGCCTATCAATTGGATATTAGAATCTAAAAAATGGCAACTGCTTAGTCGATACTTCGAGAAGCAGACTTTAGTGCAAAGTATCAAGACGGTACTGGGCGGTGTAGTATGTTCTCTCTTTAGTCCTGCAAGAATTGGAGAATATGGGGGAAGGGTTTTATTTGTAAAACCAGAAAATAATTGGAAGGCTGCGACGGCAACCATGGTGGGGAGTTTAAGCCAGCTGGTGGTTGTCTTGTCTCTTGGCTCACTGGGATTGATCAGTTGGTTTGGCTACTATACCATTACCAATAGGTATGCAATGACCGGATTTATATTGCTTTGGTTTTTCATCACTTTGGTAGGAATGGCCATTTATTTCCACATTGACATCTTTATCAATATCATAAAGCGAGTTAAATTTCTTAACAGATTTAGCCGATTTTATGAAGGTTTATCGGTCCTGAAAGACTATCAGCAAAAGGATTTGACACAAACCCTATTCTACTCTTTTATTCGGTATACCGTATATTCTTTTCAATATTGGCTTCTTTTGATGTTTTTTGGAATAAATATTGGGCTTTTACCTTCTATAAGCGGTATTACAAGCATTTTCTTCATTCAAACAGGGGTGCCATTACCACCTATTTGGGACCTTTTGGCTAGAGGAGAAGTAGCGATTCATATTTGGGGTAGTTTTGGAGCAAACGAACTAAGTGTCCTTGCAGCTACGTTTACCTTATGGGCAATAAATTTAATCCTCCCTTCATTACTTGGGCTGATTTTTATCGTCAAAATAAATATAATAAAATCTATAGGTTATGATCAGAAAGATAATTCAAGTGACGCTACTTAGCTTCTTGTTTATTGGTGGGACTGCCTTAGCTATTCAAAGTAGCTCTGTTTCTCGAGATACAAATAAAGTAGAGCTATGCTCTATGCAAAACAATGTCTTCAAAGATGGAGAGCATGCCGTATATACACTATACTATAAGATGGGTCCCATGTGGATTGCAGCGGGTACAGCTACCTTCAATGTGGCGGAAAGAGATGAAGACTTTTTATTGAGTGCGGTAGGGACTACTTTTCCTGGTTATGAATGGGTGTTTAAAGTGGAAGACAAATTTGAATCACAAGTCAGTAAAGAAACATTACTACCTCATTCTGCCACTAGAGATATCCAAGAAGGCAATTATAAACTGTGGGATAAGATCGACTTTGATCAAGATAGTAAATTGGCCAAGTACTACCGTGGGAAGACTGCGGATAATACCAAGATGAAAGAATATGATCTCGAAGGATGTATGCACGATGTTTTGAGTATCATCTACTTCACAAGAAATATTGACTTCAATCAATTTAATAAAGGGGACTCATTTCCAGTAAGTATATTTTTGGATAAGGTGACTTACAATCTTGACGTGAAATACCAAGGAGAAGAGGATAATGTGAAGGTGAAAGGCTTGGGTAGATTTAATACGATTAAGTTCTCTCCACAATTGATTGGCGGTGATGTTTTTGAAGAGGGTAGTCAAATGGAGATCTATGCTACTAATGATGAAAACAAGTTACCGCTAATGATCAATTCACCTTTAAAAGTGGGATCCGTGAGGGCAGTACTTACGGAGTACAATGGATTGAAGTACGATGTGGATGCACAGTTAAAGTAGTATCTTCAGGTACTCTTGTGAATTGATGAAAACAAACACTCTATGAAGAAGCTCTTCTGGCCAGTACTCCTGCTTGTTGCCTTTCTTGCAGGCATATTTGTGCATTATACTATGGACAACAAGACCACAGTTAGCTCATCCTCAGACATTAATATTCTATACGAAGAAGTGAAAAGCGTATGCAAACTCATAGCAGTAGAAGCGACCTATAGCGAACGATTTGACAGCTTAAATGAAAAATCTGTCCCAATTCTTTACCCACTACCATACAAGTATAAATTATCAAAAGAGGCGACCATCTTTGTTTCAGGCAAATTGATGGTGGGGTATGATATGTCCAAAATGGAGATAAAGATGGATTCTGAAACCAAGACTGTAAGATTGTCCAATCTACCGACTCCAGAAATCCTAGCCGTAGATCATGATGTAACCTATGAGCATATTGATGAAAGTTGGTTCAATTCCTTCTCCGAAAAGGATTATACCGCACTGAATAAATCCGCCAAAGAGGCCATCAAGAAACGTGGAGTCGGCGATAATATTCTGAAAAAAGCCGAAGAAGAAGGCAATCAAATGGTAGATATCATCAAACTATTGGCTAAAAATGCGGGTTGGACAGTTCACGTAGAAGAGACAGTACCCGATAAATTGTTAAATTAGCCCTACCGAGGTTACTCAATTTTTAGAAAAAGGGTTATTTTGGTGTTTTGCTCTTATTAAAACCTAAAATCTACATCAAATTGGCCCATCTGTACGGCGGTTCCCTGCTGAATATTAGACAAAAGGTAATTAAGCATCCCGATTTCATATCATATAAATATGTCAAACAACATAGTCGTGGTTTGAGCCTATTAAGAAATATCATTTTCAAGAAATAAAACTTAGAATATATGTCAAATGCAAGTAATACCCTTAGTGAAAGAGAAGTCTGGGGACATCCAATCGGTCTTTATGTCTTGTTCTTTGTAGAGCTATGGGAGCGCTTTAGCTATTATGGAATGAGAGCTATCCTAACCTTGTTTTTGGCGGCTGCCGCTATTGGAGAAAATCCAGGGATGGGTTGGAGTAATGCGGAGACCATTTCTTTTTATGGGACCTACACTATGTTGGTTTATGTTATGTCAATCCCGGGTGGAATACTAGCGGATAAGTTCATTGGCGCCAAAAAAGCAGTAATGGTTGGAGGCGTTCTATTGTGTATAGGTCACTTAACCTTAGCTTTTCCAGGGATGACTGCGTTTTATACAGGGCTCGGGTTTATTATCTTAGGTGTAGGATGCTTAAAGCCAAATATATCTACTATGGTAGGTGGTTTGTATAAGACAGGAGATGAAAGAAGAGATAAAGGATTCTATATCTTCTACATAGGTATTAATCTAGGCGCATTCCTAGGTGCTATAGCGGTAGGTACAGTAGCTAAGTACTATGGATGGCATATGGGTTTCGGTCTAGCGGGTATTGGAATGTTTGTAGGTCAAATAGTCTATATGCTAGGTATGAAATATCTGGAAGGCTGTGGTGAATTTATAGGAAATGAAGATTCCGTAGACAATGCGGCAATGAAAAAGCCATTAACCAAAATCGAAAAGGATAGAATGTTGGTTCTATTTCTTTCATTTTTACTGATCATCGTATTCTGGGGCGCATTTGAGCAAGCGGGTGGATTAATGAATTTATATACAGAACAGAAGACCAATAGAATGCTTTTTGGTTGGGAAGTACCATCTGCTTGGTTCCAATCTGTGAACGCATTCTTTATCATTACCTTAGGTACATTGGTCGGTGCTTTTTGGTACAAGTGGAAAATGTCAGGAAAGGAGGGATCTAGTTTATTCAAAATGGCCATCGGATTGATCATTATGGGTTTAGGATTTTTATTCATGACGCTATCCACTCTAGAATATGCTAGCACAGGAGAAGCAGCAATGATTTGGTTGGTACTTGCATATTTATTCCATACGATTGGAGAGTTATGTGCTTCTCCAGTAGCACTTTCTTTTATCACTAAGTTGGCTCCAGTGAAGTATGCTTCACTCATGATGGGTGCTTACTTTGCCGCTACGGGCTTTGGAAATAAGCTTGCCGGTTTAGTTGGTGCATGGTCTCAAAGTGCTGGAGAGATGGAAATATTTACAGGGATTGCAATTTTCTGTTCGATTTTTGGAATATTAGTTATTTTGTTGTTGAAGCCATTAAAGCGTTTGACACATGGTGCAGAAGACTTGAAAGTCGACGCTGCGCACTAATTTACATTGACAAGAAAATCTTGAAGATCTTACCTTTCAAGAACTATTAAATAAAATTAAAACCAATATGAGTACTGCAAACAATGACATTTTCAAATCAACCGTACTGGGACACCCATCCGGTTTGTTTGTATTGTTCTTTACAGAGATGTGGGAGCGATTTTCTTACTACGGGATGAGAGGAATCCTAGTTTTATTTCTGATCAGTTCTATTGGAATTGGCGGATGGGATTGGACTAGTAAGGAGGCTTTGGCACTGTATGGAACATATACTGCCATGGTTTATTTAACTCCGATTCTTGGAGGATATTTAGCAGATAATCATATTGGGTACCGAAAAGCAGTGATTTGGGGTGCCTTGATTATGACCTTGGGGCATGCCTCGATGGCCATAGAGTTTGCCCATATATTTCTTTATATAGGGATAGGACTTTTGATCATCGGTAACGGTCTATTTAAGCCCAATATGACTTCTATTATCTCACATATGTACAAGGATACTCCAGAAAAGAAAGATGGAGCCTATACTATATTTTACATGGGTGTAAATGCAGGAGCCTTTTTGGGAATCTTACTTTGTGGTTATATCGGTGAAAAGGTATCATGGAGTTATGGGTTTGGACTAGCTGGTATATTCATGCTTTTAGGGGCATTGCAGTTTTATCTAGCCCAAGGTATCTTTGGAGATATCGGAAAGACGCCTGAAGTAAAAGAACAGAATGAGCCTATCATGGAGTTTGAAGGAGATCATTTGAATCCTTTTACACAGTTTGATAAAATCTTGATAGGGGTCTGTACATTTATTGGATTGACTTGGATCATCAACGATCCTTTATCTACCATCGGAGGTATAAATTTTCTAAAGTTTGGAGGCTTAGATGTTTCCAATTACTATATCCTGACAGGAGTTATTTTGTTTTTTGTACTCTTGGTATCTAGGATCATTAGATATCCTAAACAGACGATGGATAGAATGATTGCTATTGTGATATTCGCTATCATGACTATTTGTTTCTGGGCTTGTTTTGAGCAGGCTGGTGGTTCGATGACGATCTTTGCCAATAACTATACTGGGCGGATCATGTCAGGTAGTTGGGCTACTATATTTAATGTAGTGAATATTTTAATTACTGTGATACCAGTAGGTATCATTACTTGGGTTTTGATCAAGTTGTTCGGTCAGACTTTTGATCGATATAAGTTTTCGAACATTGTTTTGGGGACTAGTTTTGTGATGATCTGGGCCCTTATCTTTTGGATGATCAATAGGAATATGTCTTCCAACGCATTGGTTGTGGACTACCAAACGATTGAGTCTGTTGAAGGTGGAGAAACTGTTTATAATAATGTAATGGAGTCTACGGCATTAAAGCCTACCGACAAGATTGTCAATAAGACAACAACTGTAATTGAACCGGGAGATATCAAAATTGGTGATCAAGTAAACCTCATTGAAGTGAGAGGTAAGCTATTGTTCTTGACACCTGAGAAGACCTCCATAGCAAGAGAACGGATCATTGAGTCCGGTAAGAAATCGCCCATCATAAAGGCAACAGTCAAGTCTATAAAGGAGAACGAAGTAGAGATCCCTGCTACCTGGTTCGGAATACTGAACTCCTTATTCATTATTATGTTTGCACCCCTATTTTCTAAATGGTGGGAAAGTAAATATAACCCAAGTGCAGCATCCAAATATGGTCTTGGACTGATATTGTTAGGGGTAGGATTCGGGGCTTTGGCTTTTGGATCTATGTCTATAGAATCTGGTGCTGAAGTAGCAACAGTAAGTATCATTTGGTTGATCTTGGCTTATCTGTTCCATACACTGGGAGAGTTATGCTTATCTCCAGTGGCACTATCCTATATTAGTAAATTAGTCCCTGGTAGAATGATTGCCTTGATGTTTGGAGTTTGGTATATCGCAGTCGCAATTGGTAATAAATTCGCTGGTCTAATGGGTGGTAGTATTGAAGAGATTACATCGGAATATTCAATGACTACTTTCTTTATGATATTTACGATAGTCCCAATCGCTTTAGGATTGTTGGGGATATTATTAAATCCAGTAATCAAACGTTTAATGCACGGTGTGCGATAAACTACACATAAGAAATTATTCAAAAGCCCTGCTAGATTTTTCTAGGAGGGCTTTTTCTTTGAAACCTATATGAGCGTGTTCTTAAACTCTAATCTCTTACATGTTCTTATATGCAGATCTTATCTGTCTTATATGTTTGCCTTTTTTTGAAACATATAAGAGCATATAAGTAGGGGCATATAAGTTCATATAAGAGTACATTCTTAAAACTGAGTTCTATATTCTTACATGTTCTTATATGCGGATCTTATCTGTCTCATATGTTTACCTTTTTTGAACCATATATGAACATATAGGCAGAGTCATATAAGTTCACATAAGAGCACATCCCTAAAGCAGAGTTCTAATTTCTTACCTGTTCTTATATGCTAATCTTATCTGTCTTATATGTTACCTTTTTTTGAACTATACAAGAACATATTATAGGCAGAGTCATATAAGAGGTCGTACTTAAAGTGGAGTTCTTCACGCTTACATGTTCTTATATGCTAATCTTATCTGTCTCATATGTTTACCTTTTTTGAACCAAATAAGAGCATATAAGCAGGGTCATATAAGTTCACATAAGAGGACATTCTTAAAACAAAGACCTTCATGCTTACATCTTCTTAATATGCTGATCTTATCTGTTTAAGCTATAAAACAAAAAAATGCCCAACCTTAAAACTAAGATTGGGCATTTGTATTTCTATGAAACAAGTTTTTTATTTGACCTTCATCCAGCGATCATTGATGCTGTTGCAGCTGCCATCATAAGGATCAGTGAATTCGATATATGTAGATCCAATTTTTTCTTCTACCCAATTATTGATGAAGAGATTTTTCTTGGACTCTAAGGCTGCTTTTTGGATACGGCTATAATCCTGCGCCAGATCCGCTTTGTGTGGATTGGTTCTAGATTTG
>CALJVI010000137.1 GCA_937974575.1 uncultured Saprospiraceae bacterium
GAGAGAATCTACCTGCGGTGTTATGACAGCCAATTGTATCTGCTGCGTATTTCGACTTACATTCTGTCCATTCTTGGTATAGTTGATTCTAATAGACGGAAAATAATAGTATCCCGAATCAAAAGAAGTAATCGTCAGTTCTTTTTTGTAAAATACATCATCATTCAAAGCTATCTTTTCCCAATCAAATTCTTTGATCACTTCAAAGGCTTTCATCGTATCCACATTGCTTAGATCAGCTTTAGGATTTTCAATACCTGTAGCATTCTTTATTTTCAAAGTATACTTCAGGTGATCTCCGATCATGATATGCGCGCTATCTACCTCAGCGACTACTTCCTGTGCAAGAAGAGGAGCACTGATAAAGATCAGCAATACAAAGAGAATAATATGTTGAATAAATTTTTGCAATTTACTTTGATCGTTTTTTAAAGAAGTTCAACAATGGACTCGTGTAAGGTACATCTGTACGCAAGCTCAACAAATCCGCACCGCTTTTGGCAAAAGCAGTTTTAAAATATGCGTTATTTTTTTCAAACCATGACCTCTGTGCATCTCTTATCTTAGCACTTCCTGTATCTAGGTATTGGATTTGACCTGTCTCCGAATCTGCAACTCTAATAAGACCTACATTAGGTAAATCCTTTTCCTTTGGGTCATAAATGTGCATACCTATCAGATCATGCCTACGAGCAGCAATACGAAGAGCCGTTTCATATCCTTCTGCAATAAAATCTGATAAGACAAAACAAATACATCTTTTCTTCACTACATTATTAAAGTACTCTAATGCGAGACCTATATCTGTTTTATTACTTTCTGGCTTAAAATCGAGGAGTTCGCGAATAATCCTCAAGATGTGTTGCTTCCCTTTTTTAGGAGGAATGAACTTTTCTACTTGATCAGAAAAAAACAAGACCCCAACTTTATCATTATTATTTATTGCAGAGAAAGAAAGTACCGCACACAGCTCCGTGATCATTTCATTCTTCATCTGCTCACTAGTACCAAAAAAAGAAGATTTACTCACATCGATCAAGAGTACAACAGTCAACTCACGCTCCTCCTCAAACACTTTGATATGTGCTTCGCCTGTACGGGCAGTTACGTTCCAATCTATGTTACGGACATCATCACCATACTGATAAGAGCGCACCTCACTAAATGACATCCCTCTCCCCTTAAAAGCACTATGGTATTCACCAGAAAAAATCTGCTTACTTAGACCACGGGTCTTGATCTCAATTTTACGTACTTTTTTTAATAGCTCTTTTGTGTCCACTCCTTACTTTACTTTTCTTAACTTATTTAACTTAGAAGTAGATATCATCTGCGGCGTCAGTAGATTCCAAGGCACAAAGGTCTTTGCTTGACCAAAGACTGAATTTGTTTCTGTATAAAACTTCAAACCACCTTCGCATAATATTGGATCTATCAATGTCGCCTTATTTATCCAATGCTCATAATGTTCTTGATCCGATTCGCTATTCATTTTTTTTGCTGCAATCATCTTTTGCTTAATCACATTCTCCCACTTTGCAGAACCTTTCATAAATGGAGCTACCTTCACCATATTATCTTGTGCTCTATCATAGGTAAAACTCCTACTTACCACCTTGTTATCCCAAGAATTGCTGAAGTGCAAGATCCCTGAAACATATTGCTCCGTATAGTCCTTCAGTTCAAACCATATTTTTGAAGTATTGGCAAATCTCTTTTTGGACTTTAGATCTTGATGAGCACTTATATCATTAACCCAGTCGATGGTCATCTCTTTCATATGTGCTTCAAAAGAAGCATTGATCCTAGGTAGCGCTATAGAAGACTTTGCTCTATGACTCAAATAATTTTTTACTTCAATATCTATTTCTGTCTTTAATATCAAGTCCATTTGAGAAGCCTTGCTAGTACCTGGTAAGATAAAGCTAGATACAAATTGATCCTCTTTTGTATTCACTAAGCTAATTACATATCCTGAGGAAATATTTTGAAATTGCATGACTTCAGATGATCCATACTCACTGTATAATTTTTCTGTTGGGCTACCATTTGCAAATATTAAACTTCCCACTGTATGAGATGGATATTTATGCAGGATCAATTGGACAGCCTGCTCATCCAGAGTTCCTTCCATGATAGCAATCTTGGATACAAGTTTGTTCGTTTGATCAGTAGTCTTTTCAAATTCAGCTTGATAAGCTTGCTGCTCATCCATTGAAGTCCATACAAGACTAATATCTCCATCCTTCAAATCTCCTTCAATATATCCACTCGGAGTACCTTGATACTTCTCTAACAGGACTAAACGATTTGCCTCCAAGGATCCCTCTAGTAAATATTGGGTATCACTCGACCCAATGTTCATAAAACCTCTACAATTAAAACCATCAAATGCTAGGCTTAAAGAAGCAGAATGCTCTCCATCTATTAAACCCATGTATTGATTCATCCAGGTTACTGGGCTATCAAATAAAGCCAGGGTTTGAGATTCTATTTCAGACTGGGCAAACAGAGGACTTAGACACCAAGACAGTATCATTATTCCACACCATTTCCATATTTGATACTTCACACGCAATCTTATAAAATAGTTAATTGAGAAAATCTACTAAGGTACTTCTACAGCATTCAATATTTCTTTGATGATATCCTCTTGAGTTATGTTTTCCGCTTCCGCTTCATAAGTAATACCGACTCTATGTCGAAGGACATCGTAGCATATATTACGCACATCGTCTGGCGTAACATAGCCTCTTCTATTTAAGAAAGCGATAGCCTTAGATGCTAAAGCCAAATTGATACTAGCTCTAGGTGAGCCTCCAAAACTAATCATTGGTTTGAGTCTTTCTAAACCATACTTTTCTGGAGTTCTAGTTGCAAACACAATATCAAGAATATATTGCTCGATCTTCTCATCCATGTATACCTTTCGGACGGTTGCTCGGGCTTTCATTATTTCTTCTAATGAAACAGCTTGAGTCACCTTTCCAAAAGAATCAAGATTCAAATTTCTACGAATGATTTCTCGTTCTTCTTCTTGGTTAGGATAATCTATCTTGACCTTGAGCATAAATCTATCGACCTGTGCTTCAGGCAAAGGATATGTACCTTCTTGCTCTATCGGATTTTGAGTTGCCAATACTAGAAAAGGCTCTTCTAGTTTGAACGTATTCGTTCCTATCGTGACTTGTCTTTCTTGCATAGCCTCCAGCAAGGCACTCTGCACCTTAGCAGGCGCACGATTGATTTCATCTGCAAGTACAAAATTGGCAAACACCGGCCCCTTCTTTACTGAAAAGTCATTCTCACTAGGATTATAAATCATAGTACCTACGATATCCGCTGGCAACAAATCCGGAGTAAACTGAATCCTACTAAACTTTGCATTGGTAGCACTCGCTAGCGTTTTTATGGCTAATGTTTTTGCCAAACCTGGTAAGCCTTCCAACAACACATGCCCCTTGGTCAATAGACCTATTAGCAAACGCTCCAACATATGCTCTTGACCTACTATGGTCCGAGAAGTTTCAGCATACAGTCTATTTACAAACTCACTATCCGCCTGTATTTGGGCGTTAAGCGCTTGGATATCTACAGATTGCTCTATCATTCTTCGTTTCTATTTTTTGAACACTAAATATTCTACTTGTTTTACGCCAAATATGGGACTCTAGTTGTACTTTTTATACCTTTTGAGCGTGAAACTAATAGCTTTTTTGCTTTTTTCTCCATTACCAAATGAAACGCCAGATTCCTGACTTTTCACTTAATGAGGCTTCAAATTTCTTATTTTTACGCAAAAATCCGCATATTTTGAGATTGAAAGTAATCAATAATTTGATTTAAATTTTTTTTAACAAAAATGAACTTGCCTGTGCAAATCCGAACCTGCCTTTTAGTACTCTGTCTCCTCACTAGCATCTGGACTTTTGGCCAACATCCAACTACCAAAATAGACAAAAAAACCCACCTCACTATGCTCAAAGAAGGGGTGCTATTAGTACGATTATTTGATCAAGACAAAAAAATTGAATCCCTCCAGAAAAGAGGACAAAGTGCTGATGCTCAAAAACTTGAAAAAGAACAAAGTGAAAAAAACGCAAATATAGTCAAAGCCTTCCAAACCCACTTTAACTATTGCACCGTTCACTTTATTCATCCTCAAGACTCCAAAACCATCATTCGGGACAAAAGCAATATCATACAAGATATCGTGACTGGTGCTAGCATAAATTTAGCAGGAGTGAATGATATATACTTTACTGATTTTAGCTTTGGACATCCTGCTGAAGGATTTGAGCGCTACAATAGAAAAGGTTTTCAAATCCTGTACTTAGAAGAAGGTAAAATCACTGGCTTGGGTAGAGATCTTTTTTATGCAGGAGTCAAACAAGGCGTATTTTCACCAAAATTCAGCAAAAGCCTCCAAAAGACTATTTATAAGCTCAATCGAAGATTGGAAAACGGGAGCAAATATCTATAACTTAAATAGATTCAATCCTACTGGTCAAACAATGGACGGACGGGCATCGTATCCTTTGCCGGACGTAGATCAGGACGTTGAGGTTTGGTAGGCTTTATAGGGCGCTCAAAGTTGTCTACCGTTTTTACCTGAGCTTCTTTTAACAGCAATGAATCCACAATTTCAGCAGCTCTCTTTTTTATTTTTTTTTCGCATCGGGTCTCCATGGTCTTTATGTAGTTCTCCATTTTTTCTTGGAGCGCTTCATCCATCAATTGCTTTTTGGTTTTAGGAGCTGCCTGACCTACCAATAATAGGATCACTACAACAAACCAAAAAATCCGATAATACACTTTAATATCCAAGTCTTTCTTTTCTTTCTTTTATTCGCAATACCATGATAGAGTCCACTGCATAATCTACACGTGCCTTCATCGAAAGTTCACAGATAGAGTCTAGCTCTACTTGGAGTACATCTATCCTTTCTTTATAGAGCGAGTCTATAATCTTGCGCTCCGCAGAGCGCAGTCGAGGAGCTGCTGTATCACAACTCGCACAGGAGACGACATAAAAACTCATTACTATACCTACAAATAACCAAATTGCCCTCATATCCAATTTTAGTTATCCAAATTAATATCCTTACGCTTGAGCTCAAAATTTTGACCTAGATACACCTTACGTACCTGTTCATCCGCCGCCAACTCTTCCGCCGTACCCGCTTTGAGAATACTTCCTTCAAACATTAAGTAAGCCCGATCTGTGATACTGAGCGTCTCTTGTACATTATGATCTGTGATCAGGATACCGATATTCTTAGTCTTTAATTTAGCTACGATATATTGGATATCCTCTACGGCTATAGGATCTATCCCCGCAAAAGGCTCATCTAGTAGGATAAATTTGGGACTCGTTGCTAGCGCACGTGCTATCTCTGTACGCCTGCGCTCACCACCCGACAGCGTATCCCCTTTGCCTTTTCTTACTTTCTCCAGGCGAAATTCTTCTATGAGATCCTCTAGCTTATCCTTCTGCTCGGCCTTACTCAGCTTTGTCATTTCTAGTACCGCCTTGATATTGTCCTCTACCGTCAACTTACGAAAAACCGATGGCTCTTGAGGTAGATAACCTATACCCAGCTGCGCACGCTTATACATAGGCAAGGAAGTGATATCCTGATCTCCCAAGTATACATTACCCTTGTGGGGCTCTACAAAGCCCACTGTCATATAGAAGGTAGTCGTCTTCCCTGCACCATTTGGCCCAAGTAATCCTACGATCTCTCCCTGATTCACGTTGAGCGAAACCCCTTTGACAACCTTACGATTGCCATATATCTTTTCCAGATTTTCCGACCTAAGTATCATACTTATTTTTTCTCTCCAAAACTTGGAGTCACTGTCACCTCTACAGTCCAATTGGCACGTAGCGTTTCCAAATCCTGGCTATATCTCTTCTCTGGGTAAGTCTGCTCGTCATAGCTTCCCGTATCCCATCTTCCGTTTTTATTGCTATCCAAGACCACCTCTATCATATAGTCTCCCGGATTCATGTACAAAAGCTCAAAAGCAAATGTACTTTCATCACTTAGGGTATAACGCTTTATTTCTTGTTTTGATTTGGTCAACAGTCTTATTATGTATGACTCGTTATTATCCAATGCAGCCAGCTCTACTTTAATCTTACCATAGTCCTCACTGGTCTGCATCTGATAAGAGAGACTCACGGTATCATTTTGCAAGCCAAATATATCCGTCACCGCACCGGGCAAAAGTAGCAATTCATAAGGCATATCGGCCTGCCAATCAGACACTATATTCAGCCCAAACAAAGTGGTATCCCTTTCTAGACTAACAGGTACCGCAGTCTGCGTGGAGTCCATGTACAAACCTACCAAGTCATTATTCACCTCGGCTAGAGGCTGCGAGAATACCAGTGATATACCATCTTGCTTATTCACCGTCTTGGCACCCTCGTGTACATTGGTCACGGACAGCTTAGCCTTACTGACATACTCTTCTCTATTCAATGCCTTTATCTTGACCGTATCCTTCCACAGCGTATCATGACTCATATACACCATAAACGTCTCTTCGGTATCATACCATAGGTGTACCGAATCTTGGGCATACACATACTCCAAGTTTTGACCTATGTCTTGGTGCGAAATATCCAGATCATAAGGCTCCCTACTGAAAGTAAACCAGGCATGACCGTAGCGTACAAGTTTTTCATCCTTGAGCCGGAGTTCCTCCTCTTCCTTAAATATTTCTATACCTATATTTTGGCCGCTGGTATCACTCACTGTTATTGGATCAGACAAATATCCAATCCCTTCCGTATCCGAATCAAAAATATATCGCTGCCCTTGATCCTCATGCAAGGCAAATATTTTATACGTCCCCTCTTTTACATTCCCTATTTCAAACCGTCCTGAAGTATTGGTCTTTCCGAAGTAATATGGATTCTCCGTCCGCACGATAGTGTCCGATAAATTTTTGTACATCATCACTAGGCACTCTGGCACAGCCTCCCCAGTCAGTGCGTCTGTTACCGATCCATTCACAATCAGCGAATCTATCAAATCCCCTGTTGAGAAGACGTACTTCAAGTCTGCAGGATTCCCTTCTGTGAGATCCTTTACCGCCTCCCCAAAATTGATCGTATAGGTCACATCTTCTTTCAGTTCCTCTTCTTCATGAAAAGCAAAAACCAATTCTTTTTTCTTTAGCGTGACAACAGGAGGTTTATCTAGTGGCGGAGAGACCACCACTTCATTGGCTACATCATGGAGCTTGACCCACTCATCAAAGGTGAATGTAATCTCCTGTTTTGTAAAGTTAGTTTGCATATTTGCAGGCAGCGCACCATCTTTGACTACCTGAGGCGCTGTCAAGTCTTTTTCGCCTCCGACCAGACCTACGGGGTTGGCACAGCTCCATAGCGTATACGCATATACCAAAACAGACGTCCATATGAGAATTCCTTTCACAGCTTAAAGATCGTTTTTTGCCCTATAAGGTTGTGTATAATCTGGATATTTATTTGCTGATTTTCTGGGGATCATCACGGCCCTCTGGGCGTGACCGCGTCGTCCGTTCCTTCCGCAGAAGAGTGCGGAACCACTACCACCGCTTGCTCCTACGCGCTTTGCCCCGATTTCCGTTACACTCCAGTCGGGACAAGCTTTGTCGAGCTCCATGCCTGCGGCACTTCGCGACAATAGGAACAATAGCACTGCTTAGGTGTCTTGTGCAAGTATGCTTAGCTTAGGTTCCTATGGTCGTTTTCTACCTCTATGAGTTGGACAGGCGCCAAGCTGATTCGTTAAACACCTCAGATACCTATGCATTTTTGATGTGTTCAAGATACCTAAGAAGAGTCTAAGCTGCCTAAGGCACACTATTTTTGATTCAATGGATGATGCATCATGATGGTCTCCCTGAGATAAGCATTGTCCAGATGGGTATAAATTTCAGTAGTAGTGATCGATTCATGACCCAGCATATCTTGTACCGCTTTGAGATCAGCGCCGCCCTCTACCAGATGTGTAGCAAAGGAATGTCTGAAGGTGTGTGGACTTACATTTTTTTCTATTCCTGCTGCCTTGGCCGCATCCTTGACGATCATGAAAATCATGACACGGCTTAGCATCTTGCCCCGTCGATTCAAGAAAATAACATCCTCATCAGCGGGATGTATCTTTGGCAGGTGCCGTCGCACGCCATCCATATAAAACTGGATATGCTTGACCGCCTCATCCCCTATAGGAACTAGCCGCTCCTTATCCCCTTTTCCCAATACTTTCAGAAATCCGATATCTGCATAGAGGTTACTTATTTTGAGATGATTGAGTTCGCTAACACGCAAACCACATGCATAGAGTACTTCTAGCAAGGCACGGTTGCGAGTACCGTGATCTGTACTAAGATCTATGCTGTCTAGTATGCTTTGCACTTCTTTGATGCTTAGTACTTCTGGGATTTTTCTCGCCAACTTTGGACTTTCGATCAGCTCACTTGGATCATAATCGATCATGTCCTCTAACAATAAATAACGGTAAAATGCTTTTACCCCTGACCGAATCCGTGCTTGAGATTTTGGCCCCAAACCCAACTCCGCCAACCATACAATAAAGTCTGTAAGATGATTTTCTTCGACCTCTGTAGGATTGATTTCTAATTGACGTATTTGCAAAAATTGGTGAAACTTGCTTATATCTCTGGTGTAGGCATCTATAGAGTTTTCGGACATAGCACGCTCCAGTTGCAAGTAGTATTTGAAGCCATTTATCCCGGATGTCCAGTCCAGCATGCTATAGTTTGATTTTATTGATACGTCCCATCACTCGTTTGTTTTCACGCTCTTTGATGGTAGCACGTTTGTCGTAAGATTTCTTTCCTTGAGAAAGACATACTTCTAGCTTGATAAAGCCACGCTCACTAATGTATAATTTGTAAGGCACCAAAGTAAAGCCTTTCTCTTTCATCTTCTTCTCGATCTTGGCCAGCTCGGGTTTCTTGAGTAGTAGCTTGCGCAGGCGTCTAGTCTCATGGTTGTTGAGATTGCCATACTTAAACTCCGCTATATATAAGTTCTTGATATAGAGTTCGCCTTTTCTAAAAAAACAAAATGCATCTTTGAGATTCACGTCTCCTACTCGGACAGATTTGACCTCTGTTCCTGTGAGCATTATTCCTGCCTCAAACTCCTGTATAAACTTGTATTCGAATGCTGCCTTCCGATTTACAATCTCAATTTCCTTATTGATTTTCAACTTCGCCATAACAGTGTAAAGATACATTTTTTTGAAATGAATGGGGCTTAAACTGAGCGTAGCTCTTCAAGCGCAAATGCAGCTCTGTCGCTGGCGCCTGCCCAACTCGGAGAGGTGGGAAACCACCTGAGATACCTAAGCAAATCTATCTTGCTCAAGACACCTGAGCTTATCATGACTAATTTCCTTTGAACAGATATCGCTTACTTCATAAATACTCCTCCAAATAAGGTCTTGCGCTCACGGGAGTAGCGATATGAAGTACACTGTGGACTCTATGAAGGAATGGCTGGCGACGGATGAGCGGATGAGCGAATACTAGCCAGCCATATCCTGAATGAGTCTACAGGGTGCTGAATACAAGCGGATCACGTGATTAAGCGCCCAAAATTTAAATATAAGCCTACTACAAACCAAAATGACTGTGAAATATGCCGCTTCGCTAATCTTTGATCTCTTGCAATAGCTAAGGCTATTACATTCGATAAAAGATTCATATTTCTTTGTCCTTTTGATTTTCGTCACGACTTCTATTCAAACATTGGACGCTGGCGCCCAAAGTTTAAATATAAGCCTACTGCAAACCAAAATGGTTTCGATGCCTATTAAAAATCTTGAAAAATATAGTCCATGAGTACCATTGCTGCCCTATATATCAGGCGAGATGCCCAATAGCTGTATACATTAGAAAAAAATTGTATTTTGCTCATTCAAAATAAGTGTAACATAATATGGCGACTGATAGACCTTGGCTGAAAAATTATCCTGGAGGAATTCCTGCAAATATC
>CALJVI010000138.1 GCA_937974575.1 uncultured Saprospiraceae bacterium
GATATCTCTTTGCAAGAATCAATAAAGGTGGTATTGCTCGTATTATTATCGAGAGAACGCTGAAAAGAATAACAGTAACAATACATACTTCTAGACCTGGTATTATCATAGGTAAAGGTGGTTCTGAGGTGGATAGAATTAGAGAGGAGTTGAAGAAGCTTTCTGGTCAAGATGTGCAGATTAATATCGTTGAAATCAGAAAGCCTGAATTAGACGCTGCGATAGTTGGAGATGGGATTGCGAGACAACTGGAAGGAAGAATGAACTATCGAAGAGCTATAAAAATGGCGATTCAAGCTTCGATGAGAGCTGGTGCAGAAGGAATTAAAGTGAGAATTAGTGGACGATTGAACGGAGCGGAGATGGCGAGATCTGAGGAGTATAAAGAAGGAAGAACACCTTTACATACATTTAGATCTGATATCGATTATTCTCTCCAGGAAGCATTAACTGTATACGGAAAGATTGGAATTAAAACATGGATCTGTAAAGGTGAAGTGTTAGGTAAAAGAGATTTATCTCCAAATGTAGGTGTTGATACCAAAGGTGGAAGAGGTGGAAATCGTGGTGGAAACAGAGGTGGGAATCGTGGTGGAAATCGTGGTGGAAGCAGAGGAGGAGACAGAAGAAATAGTAAATAGAAATTAAGTACCTTTGCCGATATTTTGGCGAAAAGTAGATAAAATTTAACAATGTTACAGCCTAAAAGAACAAAATACAGAAAACAGCAAAAGGGAAGGAACAGAGGCCTTGCTCACAGAGGAAGTACCATTGCTTTTGGTTCATTTGGTCTTAAGACTATGGAAGCTAGTTGGATTACCAATAGGCAGATAGAGTCGGCGAGAATTGCGATGACTAGATATATGCAAAGGCAAGGTAAGGTTTGGATTAGAATTTTTCCAGATAAACCGATAACATCTAAGCCTGCAGAGGTAAGGATGGGAAAGGGTAAGGGTGCTCTAGATCATTATGTAGCGCAGATTAAGCCAGGAAGAATTATGTTTGAAATGGACGGAGTTCCAATGGAAACAGCTAAGGAAGCACTTAGACTTGCTGCACAAAAGTTACCAATGCTTACAAAGATGGTAATACGTAGAGATTACGTACAATAATTAAGAATACAACAATCAATATAATAATATACAGATCATGGCTTCAAGCAAATTTCAAGAATTAAAAGGTTTTTCGGACGAAGACTTAAAGGCAGAGTTGGTTACTACGGAAGAGCAGTATGGAAAGCTAAAATTTGATCATGCTGTAAGAGGGTTAGATAATCCACTTGTACTTACAGAAGCTAGAAAAGATATTGCAAGGTTAAAGACTGAAGTGAGAAGAAGAGAAATAGAGGCTATGTCTGCCGAAGATATTGCAATGAGATCTAAGATTAGAGAAAGAAGAAGATAATTATAACAACAGTAGAATTATGGCTGAAACGGCAAATAAAAAAGTAATGGTTGGTGTAGTAACTAGCACTTCTATGGAAAAAAGTATTACCATAAATGTAGTTAGAAGACTTCGTCACCCAATCTATGGTAAGTTCGTCAAGAGATCAAAGAAATTTATGGCTCATGATGATAAGAACGAGTGCCAAGTAGGAGATACTGTGAAGATTACTGAATCAAGACCATTGAGTAAGAAAAAGAGATGGCGTTTGGTAGAAATTCTTGAAAAAGCAAAATAATTGTAAGCCTTAGGGCTCTCAAAATTAATATAAAATGATACAGCAAGAAAGTAGATTAAGAGTAGCTGATAATAGCGGTGCCAAAGAAGTACTATGTATAAGAGTACTTGGTGGATCTAAAAGAAGATATGCTTCTGTAGGTGATGTTATTGTTGTGTCTGTAAAAGATGCTTCTCCAGGTGGTGTAAAGAAAGGTATTGTTACCAAAGCGGTAATTGTACGCACCAAAAAGGAGATTCGTAGAAAAGACGGTACTTATATCAGATTTGATGATAATGCTGTTGTACTACTCAATGATTCAGATGAACCTAGAGGGACTCGTATTTTTGGACCTGTTGCAAGAGAGCTAAGGGATAAGGATTATATGAGAATTGTTTCACTTGCCCCTGAGGTAATATAAATTAAGCTATTATGCCTTATAAGAAAGTGTTAAATCACACACATAAGATAAAGATTAAAAAAGGTGACCAGGTTAAGGTTATATCTGGCTCTAATAAGGGACAGTCTGGTGAAGTATTACAAATCTTGCCTGCTAAAAATAGAGCTATTGTTGATGGTGTTAACAATAGAAAAAAACACACTAAAGCGACAGCTGAAAATGCTGGAGGTATAGTTGATAAAGCGGCTCCAATTGATATTTCAAATTTAATGTTGTTGGATCCTTCAACAGGTGAACCATCCAGAGTTGGACGAAAGTTGGAAGATGGTAAACTAGTAAGATATTCTAAAAAATCAGGAGAAATTATTAAGTAATGAGCTACGTACCAAGACTTAAGACAAAATATAGAGAGGAGATAAAGAGCAAATTGCACGAGCAATTTAAGTATGGCTCTGTTATGCAAATCCCTAAGTTAGTTAAAATTTGTATCAACCAAGGTGTTGGTCAAGCTACTCAAGATAAGAAGTTAGCAGATGTTGCACTTGAAGAAATAACTTTGATTGCAGGTCAGAAAGCAGTACCTACTAAAGCTAAGAAATCAGTTTCCAACTTTAAGTTAAGAGAAGGAATGACTATTGGTGCTAGAGTTACTTTGCGTGATGAGCGTATGTATGAGTTTTTAGATAGACTTATCACAGTTGCTTTACCACGGGTAAGGGATTTTAGAGGTATCAATGATAAGAGTTTTGATGGAAGAGGTAACTACTCTATGGGTGTTACTGAACAAATCATTTTTCCAGAAATTGATCTTGATAAAATTAACAAGATCACCGGTATGGATATCAATTTTATCACTACAGCTAAAACGGATGCTGAAGCCTTAGCCTTATTAAAAGAATTAGGACTTCCATTTAAAAATCAAAGAAATTAATCGAAATGGCTAGAAAATCCTTAATAGCAAGAGAAAGAAAAAGAGAGCGAATGGTAGCTAAGTATGCCGACTTAAGAACTAAGTTAAAGGCAGAAGGCGACTGGGATGCTTTGGATAAATTACCACGTAACTCTTCTAAAAAGAGATTGCATAATAGATGTAAGCTAACGGGAAGACCTAAAGGCTACATGAGAGATTTTGGAATTTGCAGAGTAGTTTTTAGAAAAATGGCTCTTGAAGGTAAAATACCAGGCATTACTAAGGCTAGCTGGTAATTAAAAAAGACTAATAATTAGAAAATGGCGGTAACTGATCCAATAGCAGATTATTTAACTAGAATTCGTAATGCGCAGCAAGCTGGGCATAAGATAGTTGAAATTCCTGCTTCAAATATGAAAAAGCGTATTACTGAAATACTTTACGATCAAGGATATGTATTGAAGTATCTTTTTGATGACGATGCTGGAAAGCAAGGTTTAATCAAGATAGCTTTGAAGTATAATCAAAATACTAAGGAACCAGCAATTAGAAAGCTAGGCAGGTATAGTACGCCTGGTCTTAGAAAGTATTCTAAAGTTGATGATATCCCTATGGTTATTAATGGTCTTGGTTTGACTATTGTTTCTACTAGTAAGGGTGTGATGACAGACAAGCAGGCGAAGAAGGATAATGTTGGTGGTGAGCTGGTTTGTTACGTGTATTAATTTGAAAAGTAAAAATTAAAAGAGATGTCTAGAATAGGTAAAGCACCAATAGAAATACCAAATGGGGTGACTATTGATGTTTCTAAAAGCAAGTTGGTTACTGTAAAAGGCGCTAAAGGAGTGCTTACACAACAGATAGATCAGGATCTTGATGTAACAATAGAAGAAGGTGTCCTTACTGTGGTAAGACCTACAGATCAGAAAAGGCACCGTGCTGTACACGGACTATACAGATCTTTAATAAATAATATGGTGATTGGTGTTTCTGAAGGATATACCAAGACTATGGAACTTCATGGTGTAGGTTATAGAGCCAACAATACAGGTCAATTATTAGAGTTGACTTTAGGTTTCTCTCACCCTATCTACTTTTATGTAGCAGATGAGGTAAAGCTTAATACCACCATGGAAAAAGGACAACCTCCAAAGGTTCTTCTTGAAAGTGCTGATAAGCAACTAATTGGTCAAATTGCGGCTAAAATTAGAGCATTCAGAAGCCCGGAACCATACAAAGGAAAAGGTATTAGGTTTGCTGGTGAGGAGATTAGAAGAAAGCAGGGTAAAACTGCGGGTTAATTTTAAAAGCTAATTAATTATTATAAATGAAACTTTCAAAGCGCAATAGTAGAAAGCGAATTCAGAAGAGAATTAGAAAACGTATCTCTGGTACAGAGAGCGTTCCTAGACTTTCTGTTTTTAGAAGTAATAAGGCGATTTCTTGTCAAGTAATAGATGACACCAAGGGAATTACTTTATTCCAGGTATCTTCTAAAACCGTTAACCAAGGCGATGACAGTACCAAAATTGGTCAGGCTAAAGCTGTAGGAAAAGCCATTGCTCAGAAAGCAGGTGAGCATAATATTAATAAAATCATTTTTGACAGATCTGGATATCTTTATCATGGCCGTATCAAAGCTTTAGCTGATGCAGCAAGAGAGGGTGGTTTAGAATTCTAATACATACTAACAACAATGGCAAATAGAAATCAGAAAAGAGTAAAATCGGAATCAGACCTTAAAGAGAAGTTGGTTAACCTTAACAGAGTAGCGAAAGTTACTAAAGGTGGACGTACTTTTAGCTTTGCAGCAGTTGTAGTTGTAGGAGATGGTGCTGGAACAGTCGGACATGGTCTTGGAAAAGCAAGGGATGTTTCTGAATCTATCCAGAAAGCAGTCGATGATGCTAAGAAGAATTTGGTGAAAGTTCCTGTTTATAAAGGTACAATACCACATTCACAAAAGGGTAAATATGGAGCAGGTAAGGTTTTAATAAAGCCAGCTTCTGAGGGTACAGGTGTAATTGCAGGTGGTGCTATGAGAGCTGTCTTAGAAATGGCTGGAGTACAAAACGTACTAGCTAAATCTCAGGGTTCTTCAAACCCGCACAACGTAGTAAAAGCAACTGTTGACGCCTTAAGTAAACTTAGATCTCCAATGCAAATTGCTCAAACAAGAGGAATTTCAATGGATAAATTATTTAATGGATAATCTAGAATAGATAATTATCATGGCTAAAATAAAAGTTACTCAAGTAAAATCAGTGATAGATCGTACTAAGCGTCAAAAAGACACAATGATCGCATTGGGGATTAAGAAAATGAATCAGACGGTTGAGCATGAAGCTACACCTCAGATTCTTGGAATGGTAAATAAAGTAAGCCACCTCGTTGTGGTTGAAGAAATATAATAAATTAAGACAATGGAACTTCATAATCTTAGACCAGCTAAAGGAGCCGTAAAGAGCGGAAAACGTATTGCAAGAGGACAAGGATCCGGTAAAGGTGGTACTGCTACGAGAGGTCATAATGGACAAAAGTCTAGATCTGGATATAGTAAGAAGAGAAACCACGAGGGTGGACAGATGCCTTTGCAGATGAGACTGCCTAAAAGAGGTTTCAAAAATCCTAACAGAACTGAGTTCGTGGTTATTAATCTAAGTAGATTGGAATCTATTTTCGATAAGTATCGTAACTCTACTATTGATATCGAGTTTTTAGTTACAAATGGAATAGTTAATAAAGAAGACAAGGTAAAAATCTTAGGTAACGGAGAAATTAAGACAAAAATGAACATTACTGCTCATGCTGTCTCTGCTGCCGCTAAGGAAAATATCGAAAAGTCTGGAGGAACTATTACTATCGCATAAATTGCACCGATGAAAAGATTGATAACTACTCTAAAGAACATTTGGAGTATAGATGAACTGAAAGGCAGAATCCTATTTACTATTGCAATGCTTGCAATTTATAGAATAGGTTCTTTTATTATTTTACCAGGTGTAAACAGAGGTGCTCTAGAAAGTAGTATTTCTAGCGCTCCAGACAGTTTATTAGGTATTATCAATATGTTTTCTGGTGGTGCATTTAAAAATGCCTCTTTATTCGCCTTGGGTATCATGCCTTATATTACGGCGTCAATCATAATACAATTATTGGGTTTTGCGGTACCTTATTTTCAAAGGTTACAGCAAAAGGAGGGAGAGTCCGGACGTAAAAAGATTACGCAGATAACGCGTATGCTTACCGTGTTTATCTGTCTAGTTCAAGGAACTGGATACTTGAGTATGATCCAACAGACTCCAAATGCTATTAACCCTACAGTGCCTACTGGTTTGTTCTGGTTGGCCAATATCATAATCCTATGTGCAGGTACAGTATTTGCGATGTGGTTAGGAGAAAAAATTACGGATAAAGGAATAGGAAACGGTGTTTCTCTTTTGATTACAATTGGAATTATTGCAACTCTGCCAGCTGCGTTCATAGGTGAAATGACAAAACAGTCAAATCCATTTATGTTCTTAATTATACTGGCTGCTTTATTTGCTGTGACTTTAGCTACAGTACTTATAGTACAGGGTGTGAGAAAAATTCCTATTCAGTTTGCAAAACGTATTGTAGGTAGAGGAAATAATGAATTACCTGCTGCTGGAAATAGAGATTATATCCCTGTAAAAGTAAATGCTGCAGGTGTAATGCCAATAATCTTTGCTCAAGCTTTAATGTTTTTACCTGGTACTATTGCTTCCTATTTTTTCTCTGCTGATGGTGGTGCACCTGCAGTTGGGAGTATGGCATCTATCTTTAATGATATTACATCAGGACCATACAACATTGTATACTTTTTATTAGTAGTTGTGTTTACTTATGTGTACACTGCACTATTGGTTAATCCACAGCAGTATGCTGAATATTTAAAAAGACAAAATGCTTTTATTCCAGGTGTTAAGCCAGGTAAAAGTACGGCTGACTTTATTGATACCGTTACCACAAGAATTACACTCCCAGGATCAATATTTTTAGGTCTTATATCTATACTACCAGCAATTATAAATAGAGTATTTGATGTTAACTTATCACTTGCTTTATTCTTTGGTGGTACATCACTACTTATCTTGGTAGCAGTTGTATTAGACACGCTCCAACAGATCGAAAGTTACCTTTTAATGAGAAAGTATGACGGTTTGGTGAAATCTGGTAAACTTCAAGGTAGAAGCAGGATGCAAGGTATAGGTGCCGGTATGTAGTCATTACCCGATAACGTTTAACGACACTTTGGGCTTGTATTATCGGTATTAATCACATTTAACGGTACAATGGTATATTACAAAACTGAAGAAGAAGTCGAATTAATCAGAAAGAGTTGTTTGCTTGTATGCAAAGCTTTAGCTGAGGTAGCATCTTCTATTAAGCCCGGTGTTACAGGTTTGCAAATGGATTTGATAGCTGAAGAGTTAATTAAAGATCATAGTGCCTTACCTGCATTTAAAGGCTATAGAGGTTTTCCTGCTACACTTTGTATTTCCATAAACGATCAAGTAGTTCACGGTATTCCAACCGATCAGGTATTTAAAGATGGTGACATAGTCTCTATCGACTGTGGTACGTACATGAATGAATTCTTTGGGGATTCCGCTTATACTTTTGCTCTTGGTGAAATCAGTAAAGAGAAGATGCAGTTGTTAGAAGTTACCAACACATCTTTGTACAAAGGAATAGCAGCTGCAGTCGCCGGACAAAGAATTGGCGATATTGGTTTTGCTGTACAAGATTATTGCGAAAAAACATATAAATACGGTGTAGTGCGAGAGTTGGTTGGTCATGGTATTGGCCGTTCACTGCATGAATCGCCTGAGGTTCCTAACTATGGGAAAAGAGGAAGAGGTTCAAAGTTGAAAGAAGGATTAGTTATTGCTATCGAACCAATGGTTAATTTGGGTCGAAAAGAAGTTAAGCAGCTAGATGACGGCTGGACCGTTGCTAGTAAAGATGGATCTATTTCCGCACATTATGAACACACTATATGTGTTCAAAAAGATAAAGCATTGATTCTAAGTGATCATACCTTAATCGAAGCGCAAATAGAAAAAAATCCTAATGTGAATAGTATCGCTATCAGATCTTCGGAAATGACTAGTGTTTAAACAATAAAAAAGCTGTGCATTGTAGGATAAAATTTGTATCTTTGCACACCGAAATTCAAATTATGGCTAAACAAGATCTTATAAAACAAGACGGTATTATTGAAGAAGCACTTTCAAATGCCATGTTTCGCGTAAGATTGGAGAACGGGCATGAAATAGTAGCGACTATTTCAGGAAAGATGAGAATGCACTACATTCGTATCCTTCCTGGTGATAAAGTTGCTGTTGAAATATCTCCATATGATTTGTCAAGAGGGCGAATCAATTATAGGTATAAATAATTTTCAGTTTTTAATTAATTCAATAATTATGAAGGTAAAAGCTTCAATTAAGAAAAGATCTTCAGATTGTAAGATTGTGAGGAGAAAAGGGAAGTTGTACGTTATCAACAAGAAGAATCCAAGATTTAAACAACGTCAAGGTTAAAAAGTATTAATTATGGCAAGAATAGCTGGTGTAGATTTACCAAGAAATAAAAGAGGTGTAATAGGGTTAACTTATATTTTCGGAGTTGGACCTTCTAGGGCAATTGAAATTCTAGATAAAGCTGGTATTGAGCATAACACAAAGGTCTCTGAGTGGAATGATGCTAATATCAAAGAAGTTTCTGCAATTATTCAAAATGAATACAGAGTAGAAGGTCAGCTTAGATCTGAAGTTCAATTAAACATTAAACGTCTGATGGATATCGGATGTTACCGTGGACTTAGACATCGTAAAGGTCTTCCTTTAAGAGGACAGCGTACTAAGACAAACGCTCGTACTAGAAAAGGAAAGAGAAAGACAGTAGCAAACAAGAAGAAAGCTACTAAATAATAAATAATAACATTTCAACTTTTTATATCTTTTGATATGGCTAAGAATAAGAAAGCAAAAAAGCGTGTAGTAAAGGTAGATCCTGAGGGTAAAATCTTTATTCAAGCAAGTTTCAATAATATCATTATCTCTCTTACCAATAAGAGCGGACAAGTTATTTCTTGGGCTTCTGCTGGTAAAGCAGGATTTAGAGGTTCTAAGAAAAATACTCCGTATGCAGCTCAAATAGCAGCTTCAGATGCAGCTTCAGTAGCTGCCGCAGCTGGTATGAGAACAGCAGAGGTATTTGTAAAAGGACCTGGGGCAGGAAGAGAAGCAGCTATCAGAGCTATTGATGTTGCTGGTATAAAAGTTACTAAAATTAAGGATGTTACTCCTATTCCTCACAATGGATGCAGACCTCCTAAGAGAAGACGTGTTTAATCCTAGTTAAAGTTTAAAATAATTATGGCAAGGTATACTGGACCAAGAACTAAAAAAGCAAGAGCGTTAGGTGAAGCAATATTTGGCTTCGATAGAGCTTTCGAAAGAAGAAAAACACCTCCTGGTCAACATGGTGGTGGACGTAGAAAGCAGAAGTCTGACTACGCTAATCAGCTTAAAGAAAAGCAGAAGGCTAAATATACCTATGGTGTTTTAGAAAAGCAGTTTAGAAATCTATTTGTAAAAGCTTCTAGTAAGAAGGGCGTAACTGGTGAAGTTTTACTTCAACTATTAGAAGCTCGACTAGATAATGCAGTCTTTAGGTTAGGAATTGCTCCTACTAGAAGAGCTGCTAGACAGTTAGTTTCACATAGGCATATCGTAGTCAATGGAATACTTAATAATATTCCTTCAACTCAGTTAAAGCCTGGTGATGTTATCTCTGTTAGAGGTAAGTCTAAAAACATTGAGGTTATTATTCAGAATGTTGCTGGTAATTCTTCAGAAGTTAAAAAATTCTCTTGGTTAGAATTTAGCTCTGATAAGATGGAAGGTAAATTTATCGAATATCCTGAAAGAGAACTTATTCCTGAAAAGATAAACGAGCAGCTTATAGTTGAACTATATTCTAAGTAAGATATCATTTTAGCCTTTTTTAAATCCTCATCCAAAACAAATTTATGAGTATTTTAAATTTTCAACAACCAGAAAAAATTATTCTTCAGAAGGCTACTGATTTTGAAGGACAATTCGAATTTAAACCATTAGAGCCAGGCTTCGGGCAAACTATCGGAAACTCCATAAGAAGAGTTTTACTCTCTTCTCTTGAAGGATTTGCGATTTCGGCTGTAAGAATAGCAGGTGTTGATCACGAATTTTCTACTATCAAAGGAGTAGTTGAAGACGTTGTCGATATAGTGTTAAACCTCAAGCAGGTTAGACTAAAGCAATTAATCAAAGAAGAAGATATTTCAAGCGAGAAAATCTACCTTACTATATCTGGTAAGGAAGAGTTTAGAGCTGGAGATTTGGAGGAGCATACCAACGTTTTCAAGGTCATGAACCCTGATATGTTGATCTGTAGAATGGAGCCTTCAGTAAACTTAGAAATTGAGTTTACAGTCACTAAGGGTCGTGGATATAGACCAGCTGGTGAAAACCTTCCTAAGGACGCTCCAATAGGTGTTATCCCAATTGATGCGATTTATACGCCTATCAAGAATGTTGCTTACAAGGTTGGTAACACTAGAGTTGGACAGAGAACGGATTATGAGAAATTAACACTTGATGTAACAACTGATGGTACCATTCATCCAGAGGAAGCGGTAAAAGAAGCATCAAGAATTCTGATCCAACACTTGATGTTGATCACAGATGAGAATATCACTTTTGATAGCGAAAAGGATAACGAAGACAATATAGTTGATGAGCATATCTTACACATGAGAAAGTTATTAAAGACTTCTCTTGAAGATCTTGATTTATCAGTAAGAGCTTATAACTGTCTGAAAGCTGCGAAAATCAATACACTTGGTGCAGTGGTAAAGTTTGATACATACGAACTACTTAAATTTAGAAACTTCGGTAAGAAATCTCTAGTAGAGATTGAAGATTTACTACAAAACAAAGGTTTAACCTTTGGGATGGATCTTGCTAAATATAAGTTGGACGAAGAGTAAAAATACGCCTCATTTTCATGAGGATAATATATTTGCAGTTATGTGAGTTATCCATGCTGCGTAGATAATAATTTTTTTAATAGTATTAACGCCTAGTATAAAATGCGACACGGTAAAAAAGTAAATCACTTAGGAAGAAAGAAAGGACATCGAAAAGCCTTATTAAGAAACCTATCTATTGCACTTATTGAACATAAGCGTATCAAGACTACACTTGCAAAAGCAAAAGCTTTGAGAGTTTTCCTTGAACCATTAGTTACAAAGAGTAAAACCAACTCTACGCATAACAGAAGAACTGTATTTGGATATCTTGGTAATAAGACTGCAGTAGCAGAATTATTTTCAACTGTATCAAGTGCTGTTGCTAGTCGTCCAGGTGGCTATTTAAGAATTATTAAGACTGGATTCAGAATGAGTGATAGTGCACAAATGGCTATCATAGAGTTTGTTGACTTTAACACAGTTTATACAAATGGTACTGCTTCTACTGCTGGTGCAGATACTAAAAAGAAGAAAACTAGAAGAAGAGGTAAGAAGTCTTCAGGGACTACTGCGGCAGCGGCTGTAGCAGCGACTACGACAGAAACCTTTAAAGATGAAGTAAAGAAAGAAAATAAAAAGGATGCTGGATCTGAAGAAGAGTAGCATTCGCAAATAAATAATACAATTAGGCAATACTTAGTAATAGGTATTGCCTTTTTTATTAAATACGTATTACTTATTTATCTTTGAGCTCAAATTTATTCAAATAAGTATATTGATGGAAAGTGCAATTTTATTGCTTGATGATGGAAGTGTTTACTATGGTAAGGCTGCTGGCATTAAGGGTGTCGCTACAGGCGAAATTTGTTTTAATACAGGTATGACTGGTTATCAGGAAGTATTTACTGATCCTTCATATTTTGGACAAATCATGGTCACAACCAATGTTCATATTGGGAACTATGGAGCTAAGAATGATGATGCTCAATCTGAGAATGTAAAGATCAATGGACTAGTGTGTAGAAATTTTAATGAGAAGTTCTCTAGGCATCTTGCAGATTCATCTATTCAAGAGTATCTAGAATTAAATAATACTGTTGCAATTTGTGATGTTGATACACGTGCAATCGTTAAAAAGATTAGAACTAAAGGAGCAATGAATGCAATTATTTCATCAGACATTCTCGATGTAGAGGAACTGAAGAAAATGCTTTCTAAAGTACCTAATATGGACGGTCTAGAACTGGCTTCTCAAGTATCCACAAAAGCAGAATACTATTTTGGTGATCCACATAATGAAATTAAGGTTGCTGTTATGGATTTTGGGGTCAAGAAGAGTATACTGGAATGTATGGTCAAAGAAGGATTCTACTTAAAAGTATTTCCTGGAGAAACGGATTTTGAAGAGGTTAAAAAGTGGGGACCAGAAGGAATATTTTTATCCAATGGGCCTGGAGATCCTGCTTCTATGCAGTATGCTATAAATTTAGCTAAACAAGCATTAAGTCAAGATATTCCCTTGTTTGGGATTTGTTTAGGTCACCAGATACTTGCTTTAGCCATGGGTCTTAAGACATATAAAATGAAGCATGGGCATCGAGGATTAAATCACCCAGTGATTAATAAATTAACTGGTAAATGTGAAATTACTTCTCAAAATCATGGCTTCGGTGTCGAATATGAATCTATAAAGAGTAATCCAGAAATAGAAATTACACATGTTAATTTGAATGATGATACAGTAGAAGGTATTAAGGTGAAAAATAAAAAAGCCTTTTCTGTTCAGTACCATCCCGAAGCATCTCCAGGACCTCATGATGCGAGGTATCTATTTACAGAATTTAAGAATTTAATTCAGCCTCAGGCTATAACCAATTAAATAAAACACTATGCCATTTATTGTTGATGTCTCTGCTAGAGAAATTTTAGATTCTCGTGGAAATCCTACTGTTGAGGTAGATGTCCTCACGGATACGGGAGCTATGGGAAGAGCAGCAGTTCCTTCTGGAGCTTCTACAGGAAAGTATGAAGCTGTAGAGCTTCGTGATGGGAACAAGAAGAGATTTCTCGGTAAGGGAGTTTTGAAAGCTTGCAACTTTGTAAATAATGATATTGCTGCTGAGTTAGAAGGGATGATCGTCACGGATCAAACTCAGATTGATCAAATGATGATAGCTCTCGATGGAACAAAAAATAAATCTAAATTAGGCGCTAATGCTATTCTAGGAGTTTCATTGGCATGTGCTAAGGCTGCTGCTGAAGATCTTGGTATGCCTCTATATAGATATGTCGGTGGAGTAGGAGCTACGACTCTTCCAGTTCCTATGATGAATATTTTGAATGGAGGTAGCCACGCAGACAATAGTATAGATTTTCAGGAATTCATGATCGTGCCAGTAGGGGCAGATACTTTTAGTGAAAGCCTTCGTATGGGTGTTGAAATATTTCATCACTTAAAGGCAGTTCTGAAAAGTAAAAATTACTCGACTAATGTAGGAGATGAAGGTGGATTTGCTCCAAATATCAAATCAAACGAAGAAGCAATCGAGATTGTATTAAAGTCCATTGAAAAAGCAGGATACAAGCCTGGCGACGATGTATTTATTGCAATGGATGCTGCTGCTTCAGAGTTTTATGATTCAAAGAAGAAGATGTATCATTTTCATAAGTCTGATGGTAAGAAATTATCTTCAGATGAGATGGTTGCTTACTGGGAAAAATGGGCAAAGAAATATCCAATCTTTTCGATCGAAGATGGCTTGGATGAAGACGATTGGTCAGGATGGAATAAGCTTAACAAAGCTATAGGACATACTACCCAACTAGTTGGTGATGATTTGTTCGTAACCAATACGGAGAGATTACAAAGAGGAATCGATGAAAAATCTGCAAACTCTATTTTAGTGAAGGTTAACCAGATAGGAACACTCACTGAGACTATCAATGCCGTTAATCTCGCTACCAGAAATGGATACACTTCTGTTATGAGTCATAGATCTGGGGAAACAGAGGATACTACTATCGCTGACCTCGCAGTAGCTCTTAATACTGGTCAGATCAAAACAGGTTCTGCTTCTAGATCTGACAGAATCGCTAAGTACAATAGATTACTGCGTATTGAAGAGGAATTGGAGGATGCAGCTATGTTTAATGGAAAATCAATCTTATTTTAGATAGCATTTTCATATATTTGAAAAAATAATACGATGCAATCGTCTCATAAAAATAAAAGCTGGTTCAGCCCATTTAGGAATTGGTACTTCGTACTGCTTATAGCTTTTGTTACTTGGATGGTATTTTTTGACGGCAATGATGTAAGTACTCAGCTCCGATTAAAAAACAAGCTCGTTGATCTAGAAAATGAGAAAATAGAACTAAGAGAAAAGATAGAGCAAAATACATCTGCACTATCAGCACTTAGAGAAGATAAAGAAAAATTTGCGCGCGAAAAATATTACATGAAAAAGGATGATGAAGATGTATTCATCATTGACAAAAAATAATTATGTCAGTTCTAGTAAATAAAGATTCAAAAATTATTGTTCAAGGATTCACAGGTAAGGAAGGTTCCTTCCACGCTGGTCAGATGATTGAATATGGCACCAATATCGTTGGTGGAGTTACTCCTGGTAAAGGTGGACAAACTCACTTGGACAAACCTATTTATAATACAGTACAAGAAGCTGTAGATAAGGCGGGTGCTGACACCTCTATTCTTTTCGTACCTCCGCGTTTTGCAGGAGATGCGATTATGGAAGCTGCTGATGCAGGCATCGGCGTTATCATCTGTATTACAGAAGGGATTCCAGTGCAAGATATGGTTAAGGTAAAAGCTTACCTTAATACTAAACCCAATTGTAGACTGATTGGACCTAACTGCCCTGGAGTGATGACCCCGGGTGAGGCGAAGGTTGGTATCATGCCAGGTTTTATTCACAATCCTGGTCGTATCGGTATCGTTTCCAGATCAGGGACATTAACTTATGAGGCGGTTGATCAAGTTACCAAAGCAGGTATGGGACAGTCTACTTGTATCGGTATTGGCGGTGATCCAATTGTAGGGACGACTACTTTAGATGCAGTGAGATTGCTTATGGAGGATCCTGATACAGACGGTATCATCATGATCGGTGAGATTGGAGGTAGCATGGAAGCTGATGCTTCTCGTTGGATTAAGGAAAACGCAACCAAGCCAGTGGTTGGATTTATTGCTGGACAGACGGCACCTGCAGGACGTACTATGGGCCATGCAGGAGCTATTATCGGTGGTGCAGAAGATACGGCAGAGGCAAAGATGAAGATTATGAATGAATGTGGAATTCATGTAGTAAACTCTCCAGCTGAAATTGGAGTGACTATGAAAAATGCATTAGCGAAATAAATCACACGATATCATTTTTGATACAACAAAAAGGCATCTTCGTTTTCGGAGGTGCCTTTTTTGTTTTGTTGGGGCCTACCGTTAGTAGGTATATCTATGGAGAAAAGTCCATAGATATACCTGCTAACGGTCGCTACGTTTCAGGGCTCGCTATTCGCTCGGCCTCTCGTACCTCGAGTCTGCTACTCGTACCTCGTCGCCCCCTTGCACATCGTTTTCTATGGTTTATCCTAACAAATATCAAAATTTCTTTCATACATAGCTTGATTTCTTACTACTGCAAAAACTCTTAATATTAGCTTATTTCTCATAGCATTTATGACCATACGAGGTGCTTTACCTTTTTCTATTAACCGGTCATAATATCTACCTAAGTCAGATTTAGTATTAATCAAAGAAAGTGCACTAGTAGTTAAAAGTGTTTTCATCTTAGCATTTGCATTTTTTGATGTTTTAGGCTTTCGTTTAGTCTTACCTGAACTTTTAGGTAGAGGAACTACTCCACAAAATCTTGCATAACTTTTTGCTTGATTTGGTGAAAAATCAGTAAACCCATTTGTACTAATCAAAATCTCAATTGCTGTAACTGGTCCTATACCATGAACTGAACATATCAACTTAAATAATTGCTTAAGATTACTATCCTCATCGATTATTGATTTTATCTTGCTATTGATGTTTTTAACTGCCGTTTGCAATTCAAACAATGAGTTCTCTTGAATCTCATTTAACATTTTACTATTTTCTTCGCTTTCAAAGCCATTAATTTCATTTAGAGGGACTTCTAATAGATTTATTGCTTTAATCATTCGACTGCGTTGCGATCTCAATAATTTTAAGTTTGTTAAACTAGCTTCACTCAACTCGTGTAGCTTTAGCTTATCTGCAAATCTAATAGCATATTCAGCTATTCTAAAGGCATCTAGCTCATCTGTCTTCTCTTCGAAGCTCTTAGAGCCTATCAATCCTTCACTCACCTTAGCTGCATGAACTAAACTTACTTTTCCACCTTTTGCTATCCAAGTCCTCACTAAATGATTAATGTAGATTCCTGTATGCTCAATTACTAAAAGAATCTCACCTATTGAAGCTACTAGATTAGAACTTAATAGCTCCTCAATAAATTTAGTTATTGCATCAGCATTGTTTTCAACTCTCGATTTTGACATAACCTCAAATTGATCGTTAAGTAAGCAGTAATCGAACCAAGCTTTACTCATGTCAGTCCCCATTTTAAATTTAAATTCCATAATTTTGAATTAATTTGAATAAATATGTGGATTACACTTTGTAAAACTACAAGCAAACGCGCTAACCTTTAATGAGTCTCAAATACTCTCGTTTTCTATCTGCGTCTAACAGCTTGAAGTAAAATTTCGAAGGATTCAAACGCTGTATGGTTCTCTAAAACCCGGCTAGTCCGTAAATGCGCCTTCGAAACTATACAAATGTGTTTTCCACATTTTTTTTGTTAAACTAACAAAAAGAAAAAAGAAGCAAAAAAGAAAAAGTTATATATGATGATAATGATAATATATACCATTTATAACCCATGCAAACCTAAAGGCTAGTTCATCAAATTGGGTGGTGAAATGGATTAAAGGTTAATTGTAGGATGTCTATTCAATTAGGTACAACTCTATCCTTGGCAATGTCCAAATAGGTATTGAAATAATATCACCCCCCCGAAGAAAGCACGGGGCAAGCTATCCAGGGTTGCAAACCATCGGCTGTGCAATTTTTGCTACAATCATATTACCCTACAATCATGTCACCCCCCGAAGAAAGCACGGGGCAGGCTATCCAGGGTTGATATTTATCGGGTATGCAATTTTTTGCTACAATCATATTACCCCCCGAAGAAAGCACGGGGCAGGCTTTCCAGGGTTGATAATTATCGGTCGTGTATTTTTTTCTACAATCATGTCACCCTACAATCATGTCACCCTTCCAGGGTTGATAATTATTGGTCATGCAATTTTTTTCTACAGTCATGTCACCCTTCCAGGGTTGCTCAAACCTCTTGCTGTCACCTCTTGCTGTCACCTCTTGCTGTCAACCTCTTGCTGCCAACCTTTTGCTGTCAACCTCAAACCTCTTGCACTGACCTCTTGCTGTCAACCTTTTGCTGTCAACCTCAAACCTCTTGCTCAAACCTCTTGCTGTCAACCTTTTGCTGTCAACCTCAAACCTCTTGCTGTCAACCACTTGCTCCAAACTCAAACCTCTTGCTCTGAACTCTTGCTCTGAACTCTTGCTCAAAACTCAAAACTCTTGGTGTTAACTTTGCGACAGGGATAGAAATGGTGGCGTCTAGTGCAGAGCTGCGTGGAGTAGGCAGAGGTCAGTCGCACGGCGGAGGTACGGAGCTGTGGGACGGGAGCGGAGCGGACCCATGCATAGCCCGGTGCCTCTGGCAGTCGCCCTAATAAAAACAAAAGCAGTCCTCCTAATCGAAATAAATCTATGAATCAATTGGCAAATTAATGGTATTTTTACAACAAAAAATTGACGCCAGTCGCTCAGCCAAAAATAATCCTTAAACAGTTTTGGGGTTATGAAGAATTCAGACCTTTGCAGGAAGATATCATCCAGTCGGTATTGGCGGGGGAGGATACGCTGGCGCTATTGCCTACGGGGGGTGGAAAGTCACTGTGCTTTCAGGTGCCTACGATGTGTAAGGAGGGGATATGTATCGTGATCTCGCCATTGATCGCGCTGATGAAAGATCAAGTGAGCAATCTGCGGCGCAAAGGGATCAAGGCGGAGGCCATCTACTCGGGGATGTCAAAATCTGATATTGATCGTGTACTAGACAACTGCAAGTTTGGAGATATTAAGTTTTTATATGTGTCTCCGGAGCGTTTGAAAAGTGATCTTGCACTGACTCGAATCAGTCAAATGAATGTGCAGTTGATAGCGGTGGATGAGGCGCACTGCATCTCTCAATGGGGCTATGATTTTAGGCCTCCGTATATGGAGATTGCTGCTATCCGTCCTTTGTTTCCCGATGTGCCGATCATCGCATTGACGGCTACTGCCACGGAGAAAGTGGTGATAGATATACAAGAGCGATTGGAGTTTAAGAAGGCTCATGTCTTGCAGAAAAGTTTTCGCAGATCCAATCTTTGGTATGTGGTAGTGCATGAAGAGAACAAGCGTAAAAAGCTGTTGGAGATTTTTAATAAGATACCGGGTTCGGGGATCGTATATACGCGAAGCCGAAAACGGACGATAGAAATCGCACAAGAATTGAGGCAGAATAACATCACTGCAGATTTTTATCATGGCGGTCTGAATACAGAGCAGCGTTCGCTCAAACAAGATCAGTGGGTGAATGGGCATACACGGATCATAGTCTCTACCAATGCGTTTGGAATGGGGATCGACAAGCCAGATGTGAGGGTCGTAGTGCATGTAGATGTCCCGGATAGCATAGAGGCCTACTTTCAGGAAGCGGGGCGAGCAGGTCGAGATGGCGCGCAAGCATTTGCTGCATTGCTGTACAGTCCTGAAGATCGTAAAAAGCTAGAACGCAATTTTGAAAATAGCTATCCTCCGCTAGAGGAGGTAAGAAGAGTGTACCGTGCGCTGGGCAATTATTTTCAAATGGCCATAGGTAGTGGTATGGGGCAGAGTATGGATTTTCATCTTGGACAGTTTGTCAATCGCTTTAATTTTGAGTCGAGGGTGTGCTATAATGTCTTGAAAATATTGGAAACCAATGGCTACATTAGTGTATCGGACGCAGTGTTTATCCCGGCTAAGGTAAAGGTGAGAGTCACTAAGGATAGTCTGTATGATTTTTTGCTGAAGAATAAAAAATACGAAAGTGTCATCAAGTCTATACTGAGGGTGTATCAGGGTGCGTTTGAGTTTCCAGTAAAAGTAGATGAAAGCAAGTTGTCCAAATTTTTGAAAATTCCTACTAAAGAATTGAAAAAGCAATTTTCGGAATTACACAAATTTGGAATCCTGAAATACATTCCTACTAAGAATAAACCACAGCTGACCTACCTACTGCCCAGAGAAAATGCAGACGACTTGGTATTGGACACAAAGCGCTTGAGTTTTTTGAAGCAACGCTATCGCATAAATATCAACGCTATACTCGACTATGCAGAACAAAATGAGTGTAGACAGATACAGCTGCTAAAATACTTTGGTGAAGAAGTGGAAAAATGTGGAACTTGCGATGTATGTCGTAAACTTCACATCGAAGGTATGGATGAGGAAGAGGTACTTCGTCTCAAAGCGAAAGTAAAGAATATGCTCCTCAAAGAAAGTCTTAGTAAAAAGGATGTGATAGAATCGTTTCATCTCAAAACCAGAGCGAAGATGACTAAACTATTGGAGTATCTGCTGGACGAAGGATATATACACAATGACAAGGAATTATTAATATGGGCAGATCCAAAAAAATAATTTGTACGGTTATCAATGACTTGACTTATGATCAACGTATGCATCGTATATGTTCATCACTGGTAGAGGCGGGATATGAGGTACTCTTATTGGGCAGGGTAAAGGAAAAATCTATTCCTTTGGGAGAACAGAGTTTTCAACAAAAGAGGATCGTTTGCATGAGCGAGTCTGGTATGTTGATGTATATGGAATTTAATATACGCCTATTTTTATATTTGCTATTTCATAAGTTTGATATCGTGAACGCTGTGGATCTAGATACGATCATGCCTGCTGCTATAGTAGGTAAGCTCAAATCCAAACCTATGGTGTATGATGCGCATGAGTTGTTCACGGAGGTCCCTGAAATAGTAAGTAGACCCTATCTGCATAATTTCTGGACTTGGGTAGAGCAAAAATTTGTACCTATATCTACCCTTAGCTATACCGTGGGACAGAGCTTGGCAAGTATTTTTTATGATAGATATGAGCAAACATTTTCTGTGATACGGAATGTACCTTTCAGAAAAGAAGTCATACCAACTCCAGCTGAAGAGCGCATCATACTGTACCAAGGCGCTGTGAATGCTGGCAGAGGCCTGAGAGAAATGATTGCTGCTATGCCGCTACTAGATGAGGATATCAAACTCTGGATTATTGGCGATGGTGATCTGTATGAAGAGATAAAGGATCTGGCGCTGGGCTCTACGGCTAAGCAAAGAATAAAGATGTGGGGCTATATGACTCCAGCTGAAATGCAAACTTTTACGCAGAAGGCTTGGATTGGGATTAATCTATTGGAGAATACGGGTTTGAGTTATTATTATTCATTAGCCAATAGAACTTTTGATTATATCCAAGCGGGCGTGCCTGCTATACACATCAATTTTCCGGAGTATAAGGCCATCAATGATAAGTATCAGGTGGCTGTCTTGGTGGATGACTTGAGCCCCGAAGCGATTGTGGCCGCTGTAGTTTCTTTAGATGAAGATACGCTCTATGATAGGTTGAAACAAAATTGTGAAATCGCTGCTGCCGCTTTGTGTTGGGAGAAGGAAAAAGAGAAGTTGGTAGATATTTATGATGGGGTTTTAGTGGTTAGCTGTTAGGTTTTAGCTGTTAGCTATTAGGTTTTAGCTTTTAGGTTTTAGCGGTTAGGTTTTAGCTGTTAGCTGTTAGCTGTTAGCTGTTAGCTTTTAGCTGTTAGCGGTTAGCGGTTAGCGGTTAGCTTTTAGCTGTTAGCTTTTAGCTGTTAGCTGTTAGCTGTTAGCTTTTAGCTTTTAGCATCTATGTGTCCTCATGAAATAGGTTGGCAACCTTCGTGTTAAAGGCTAAAGATTGTGGATGACTTTTGGTTTAAAAAATTTCTAGGTGCTAGCACCTAGGTACCTAAAAGCTAGTACCTAAAAGCTAGTACCTAGAAGCTAGTACCTAGAAGCTAGTACCTAAAAGAAAGTACCTACTGCTTCAGCGGCTTATCTGTTTTGCCTGCTAGATCTAAAAAGAAAGCATAGTCCATGGCAGTTTCTTTGAAACGTTCAAATCTACCAGAAGCACCTCCGTGTCCAGTGCTCATATTGCAACGCATGATAAGAGGATTATTATCGGTTTTCATTTCTCTTAGTTTGGCTACCCATTTTGCAGGTTCCCAATACTGGACTTGACTATCATGCAAACCAGTAGTTACGAGCATAGCAGGGTAGTCTTTCTTTTCGATATTGTCATATGGTGAGTAGGACTTGATATAGTCGTAGTACTCTTTGTTTTTGGGATTGCCCCATTCGTCAAATTCACCAGTAGTCAATGGGATAGACTCATCAAGCATGGTAGTGACGACATCTACAAAGGGTACTGCTGCGATTACCCCTTTCCATAGATCAGGACGCATATTGATGACTGCTCCTATAAGTAACCCACCAGCACTACCACCCATACCATATAGATTGTCTTTTGAGGTATAGTTGTTGGCTATCAAGTGTTCAGCGCAATCAATAAAATCATAGAAGGTGTTTTTCTTTTTCAGTAATTTTCCGTCTTCATACCAGTGTCTACCCATCTCTTCACCACCTCGGATATGAGCGATAGCAAACACAAAACCTCGGTCCAATAAGCTCAACCTAGTACTAGAAAAATAAGGATCCATACTATTGCCATAGGATCCATAGCCATAAAGCAATAGGGGAGTAGAGGCACTGAGTTTAGTATCTTTTCGGTAAACGATGCTGATAGGAACTTGTGCTCCGTCTCTTGCTTTTGCGTAGACTCTTTCAGATGTATACTCACCGGCATCAAAGTCACCTACTACTTCTTGCTGTTTGAGGAGCTCCATTTTTTTATTGTTGACATTGAAGTCGTAAGTACTATTAGGAGTAGTCAAACTGGTGTAGCCTATTCTTAATAATTCCTGATCAAAATCTGGATTTACAGAGGTGTAGGCTAGATATGCATCATCTGGAAATTCAATATTGTAGTCTTCACCAGAGTTTTTTATGATTCTCAGGTTGGTGATTCCTTTTATTCTTTCAGAGAGTACTTTGTAGTCTTTAAAGATTTCTACTCCTTCGAGCAATACATCATCTCTATGTGCTATGACTTCTTTCCAGTTCTCTTTAGCAGTAGCATTGATGGGTGTTTCCATCAATCGAAAGTTCTTTGCATCCAAGTTTGTTCGGATGTAAAATTTGTCTTCAAAGTGACTTACAGAATACTCCAATTTGTTGGCGTAGTCTCTTTCTTGAAATATTTTGAAAGCGCCTCTAGGTTGGTCCGCATCCAAAATTCTGAATTCTGATGCTAGTGTAGAGAAAGACCCAATCATGATGAACTTTTTGGATTTACTTTTCCAGCAATAGGTATTGTAGGTGTCATCTTTTTCGTGGTAGATCATTTCATCTTTACTCGAATCCGAGCCAAGGATATGTCTAAATATTTTGTAGGCACGTAGGGCCTCATCTTGTACTGTATAGAAAATGGTTTTATTGTCATTGCCCCAGACAGCACCTCCAGTAGTATTTGGGATGACATCTTTGAGCATTTCGCCTGTTTCAAGATTTTTGATCCTTATGGTATATATCCTTCTACTCAAAGTATCTTCGCCATAGGCGAGTAGCTTGTTATCTGGACTAACGGATCGTCCAGCCACATTATAATAGTCAAATCCATCTGCCAGTTGATTGACGTCTAGCATGATCTCTTCCTTTCCATTTTTGCTGCCTTTGTTTCTTGCATAGATGGGATATTCTTTGCCTTCTTCAAATTTGGTTTGATATGAATAGCCATTTTGGGTATATGGAACTGACATATCTGTTTGCTTGATACGGCCTTTGATTTCTTCAAATAGATTTTTCTGAAACTCAGTGGTATGTTCGAGAAGGCTGTCTTTATAAGCGTTTTCTTCGTTTAGGTGCGCGACTACCTCTGGATCTTCTCTTTGATTCATCCAGTAGTAGTTGTCTATTCTTGTATCTCCATGTGTAGTGATTTCTTTGGGTATCTTTTTGGCTACTGGGGCAGCAATGGATGTCTTTGAATACATGGGCGAAAATGATTTTTCTTCTTTGTTATTATTAATAGAATCTGTGCAGCTATAAAATGCGGTCATGCAGATTAAAAATGCAAAAATAGTGCTACTTCTCATATTTGGGGTTTTCTTTTGATGAAGCAATTTAGCGATAATATTAGTTTTTAGGCAAATTTACATCTAGTTATTGCGCAACTTGTTTCCCGCTGACTAGCGTTAGCCTAGTCAGGTAGCTTGTAGACTTTTTAGCCTATCCACTGAGAATATAGATGTGATGTCTTCTCTCGCTCTTTCTTTGCCATTGCCGCAAAGATGACTGACCGTTGCGAAGCAAAAAAGGTACTGCGTACCTTTTTAGGAAGGAACCAATAGCAGCGTCTATTGGCGAGAAGGATCTTCAAAGGTCTAGGCTGGTCACAAGGTCACGCTTTTATGAATAGCTGTCAAGAAATCCTATGGGGCATTTTCTATTCCTAGCTACTCAAGTTGGATCTGGCCTGCTATCCTAGTTTCCTCTGTTTTTAGTATAAGCGTTTTGACCTTCTGCTATTTTTGTACATTAATCGACTCATATATTTCAGTTTTCAAGTCGTCACTAAAACCGCTTACGGCCATATCTCTTGGGGTGACTGTGCTCCCTGCCGGAAAAATTTAAATCTTAAAGATCTTTCTGTTTAAATCAAGGACAAACTATAATCGCATATTTAGATTATTGAGAACCTTTTTTTTAATTTTATAAATGGCTACGCAACTATATCTAACTATGAGCATCGTATAGATTATTTATTTCAAACACAAATAAGTATAGCTGTAATTCATTACCAGTGGTTTAAGAAATATTCTACTATGAATAATTTAAAATCTCAATTAACTGCACGAATCGTTAAAGAGCTCCGTCGTCGATAGGTACAAAAAAAGGGTAATTGAAATATCCTTTCAATTACCCTTTATCAGTTAGCATTCTGTGACTAGAAATTTATCTTCTCCAACCTCATTTCCAAGGTTTTCTCTTTGCGTATATAGTCCATAAGGATTACATAGCCAGGTTTGGCTTGAAGTACACGAGTGCTTATCCCCTTATTGGAGATGTCTATTTTGTCAAAAGAATATTCACCATCGGTGTAAGTAGCACCCCCAAAGACGAATCCATTCTTCTTTCCTTTTTTTCTCTCGTAATTGACATAGGCTATCATAAAGCCTTCATCTGTTACTTGATTATATGCGTAGTCAAAGTATCCTTTACCTTTAGCAACTTGACTAATCATTTTTATCCCTTTCCCTAAGACTAAACCTTTGAATGAGTAATCGTTTTTTTGTTTCTCAATCACTTGAGTACTCACGAGGTTAAACTCCTTATCTAACTCAATAATTACAATATCATCTACAGTGAAAGTAGTAATTGGGTCTGGTGAAGAAAGCATGTATGGGTCAAATTGTTTATTTATTTGTTCCGTAATAAGAAACGTATTTCCGTTGTCACTTGAAATAAAATCATGTACAAATAAATTGCCAGCCTCCTCTCCTTGATCAAGCTTTATACTCTTATCTTTCCAGTCAAAGGTGTAACTGTTAATGATTTCACCTTTCCTGTTAAAAATAATTTTTATCATCCCTTTTGGTCTACTTGTTTTACTTTTTCCATCTTCTAGAATTAAGCCGTATAGGATTATGTTTTTATGATCCGCTGAAGTTTCGCCATTTAAAAGATCTATGTTGTACTCTAGGGATTCTAATTTAGTACTGAATTCTTCTTGTCCCGATTGACTGTTAATGCATTGTATGTATAAATCATTGACTCTTCTAGGCAGTCCTTTTTCCCAGGCTGTGATCTGATTTATAATTAAATTTTTGCTTACAAAAATATTTGATACACGTTGACTTATTTCACTGTCTCCTGTTTTTAAGTAGCTTTTAACTTCAGAATCATCACTGATAAAATTCATTGAATAGTTTAGCTTCTTATTTTTTTGCGGACTCACATGAAGATAGCCGAAATCAGGAAGGGCTTCAAATACTAGATCTTTATATGCGTCTTCACCATGCGCAAAGAGTTGTACTCCACCAGATTTTTTAAAGTCTATTTTCTTGCTAGTTAAAAGATTGCCAACATAATCATAGATTTTTATAGTTGAAGATCGCTCTTTAAGGTCTAAAAATCTGAAAGCTAAACTTCTACCATTCGATTTAACATCTACTAATTTAACAAAAGGATTCATGATTATATTCTTATCAACCACCTTGTTTAATTCAGTATCAAGAATTCTAAGAACATATTTTTTATCCTTTTTATTCCCTTTGCCTAAAGAGTAGAGTAAATAGTGGCCTTCAATTTTTTCATTGTTTGTAATTGAGCCTGCTTGATGCACATTGAATGATAGGATGTTCTCTATTGATATTCTCTGCGCTTGAAGGTCAATTGAAAGTACTACAAGATATAGTGTTAGTATTAAATATTTCATTTCGGTAATTTTAAACATTGAGATATTTATTTTGTGCGCATAAAATTCCAATTAGAAATTTATCTTCTCCAACCTCATTTCCAAGGTTTTCTCCTTGCGTATATAGTCCATAAGGATCACATAGCCAGGTTTTGCTTGAAGTATACGAGTGCTTACCCCCTTATTGGAAATGTCTATCTTATCAATTGTATATGTTCCGTCGGTGTAAGTAGCACCTCCAAAGACAAGTCCATTCTTCTTTCCTTTTTCTCTTTCATAATTGACAAAGGCAATCATAAAGCCTTCATCCGTTACTTGATTGTATGCATAGTCAAAGTATCCTCTACCTCTGGCAATAAGGCCTAAGGAATGGATGCCACCCATAGGAATACCTTCCATCATGTAGCCATTTTTTTGTTTTTCAATTATTTCAGCATTGATAAATTTAAATTCTTTGTCTAGTTCTATAACAATAATGTCATCAATTGCAAAGTTGACGCCTTGTGTTCCTCCTACTGCAGTGGATAAAATAGATCCAGCAATGGAGGCTCCAACGTTAACATTTAATTGTTCAGCAATTAAAAAGGTGTTGCCGTTTTTCCCTAGTATAAAATCATGAACAAATAGATTTCCAGCTTCTTCATCCTTATCCAGCTTTATGCTTTTGCCTTTCCAGTCAAATGGGTAGCTTTCCAAAACTTCACCTTTTTTGTTCATTACAAACTTGATCATCCCTTTTGGCTTAGAAGTTATCTTTTCTCCTTTTGGAAAATTCAATCCATAGAGGATGATGTTTTCTCCATCAGGTGAAGGTTCACCATTTACAATCATAGTATTATATTTCAAAGACTTTAGGCTTGTAGTGAAAAGTTTCTTTCCGGTTTTAATATTTACGCCTTGTATATGCATATCTATGTCTTTTGTCTTAAATAGCTTTTCTCTACTCATAATCAGATTTACAACTACATCACCAGAAGTACAAATATTTGTTGCATTTTGCCATCTGTCAACATTGCCCAACTTTGAAAAACTCTTTACAGATTTATCATCACTGATAAAGTTCATCGAGTACGTAAGTTTCTTATCTTTCAAAGGATTGATTTGTAAATAGCCAAACTCTGGAACAGAAACTAAACCTAGCTCTTTAAAAAACATATCATTGGCTAAAATGGTCTCTTGCTCCATCCCTTTTTTTAGCTCTAACTTCTTATTGAACAATTGATTTCCCTTAAAATCATACCCTTTGGTGATGAGCAATCTTTCTCTAGGATCAAAGAATCTAAAAGCAAGACTCCTTCCATTAGAGACTCCATTTATGAGTATGATGTTTTTGTCTAGTGTGATCTTCTTGTCGATTACTTTATTGAGCTCAGTGTCTAGAATTCTTAAGATGAAATTTTTCTCCCCTTTTTTTGCTTTCCCAGAAGAGTAAAAAATATAGTGCCCTTCTACTTTTCCAGCATTGGTAATCGTACCTGACTGACGAAGGTTTAGTTTTAGGACATCTTCTATTTTCATGCTTTGGGCATTTAAGCCGAGCACAAAAAGGAAACTTAACATGATAAATATTATTCTCATTATTTGGTTATTATAAAAGGTTAGTAATTATATAAATAGGGGCTTTCCGGCCACTTTTTGTTAAAAGACGTTTGTCGACTACTAGGATCTTTTTCATCAAGAATATCTACCTTGATTTGTAATGCGCTCAATGCTTCATTATCTGCACTGCTTAGATCTATGTTCTCCTTTATCCAAGATGTAGTCAATTTCTTTAGGGAGGAAAAATTTATGTTATCCAGAAAAGTAGCCATTAAAAAAGATTGATCATTCATTTTGATATTTGGCAGAGGAATGATCTTGGAGAAATAATGTTCCTGCCTAGCTATGGTAAGATCAGCAAGGAGATTTCCTAGCAAGTTCTTTACATACTCATTCTCACTGTTGATTTCATGAAGTTGACAAGCAAGCGTAAACGCACGAAATTTATTTCCCATCCAATAGGTGTATTCTAATATCTCCAAATCTAGATGTATACTCTGCTCACACCACTCAGGATCAAGACTGTCTTCTTTTTCAGTACCGCCCAGAGCAATAAGATTTTCAATTCTTTCATCCGTCTGTGGATGAGTCCTGTACTTTTCGATTTCTTCCTCATCAGGTTTGATTAGGGATAGGCCAGACAATCGAGTTTTGATCCAAGTAGGTTTCCATTCTAGGTCCAGGTTGCTGAAGATCTTTTCCAGATCTGGAGGCGTATACTTTCCGAGATCAATATTTTTTAGAATCTTCATCGCCTCTACTGCCTGATCCGCAGGAAAGCCGGCTTTGGTATAAAACTCAAATCCTAAGGCATCGGTCTCTGATTCGTATTCTCTGCTATGCTTAGAGAGGGAGACACTCTTCTGCTCTAATAGATCTATCAATTCTTCTCTAGATCCTGCTTCGTCTTTTCCCGCCTTTTTGATTTTCTTTTTTAGCTGATCACTATTGTGAAAGTCAATCATCTTCACCAGCTTTTTGTTGGCATGATCTAGCTGGTAGTGACCGAGCTCATGCGCCATGATGAAAGCCAATTGGTCCAGATTGCCCAGTTGAGTCAAAAGGCCAAGATTTATGATTAAAGTGCCTTCACCTACACAGGAAGCATTAGGTACGCCAGTACGGTTGATGACCCAGCGAATTCGCTCTTTATCTCTTATATTATTTGCATCGACCAGTTTACTGCCTATCCCATTTATAGTATTCATGAGGTCTTCATCATAGTAGAAGTGCCCTTTTGAGGCCATTTTCGAAAGCCTTTCTGCTCGGTTTTCATAAAACTCAACAAAGTCCTTCTTATGTGGATGGGCTATTTCTTGGATATCTTCCTCACAGTATTCCTTTACCTTATCGATATAGCTATTGGAGTACTTCTCTACATTAATTTCACCAGTGGGGTGATTATGATTGTCTAAGGTGGTATTGCATTCTTGCGCTACAAGAGGGCTCTGAAATAGGCAAAACAGTAAAAGAATAAGAAAATAATATATGTTCACTTTTAGGGGTTTAGGCTCATGTTTTGACAGTTCGCATAATATTGCGATGTTGTCTTTGATTTGAATTTGCTGTAATTCTAAGGGAATACCTATAAAACCATTCCAGTTTTGCGATTATCAAAATTGACTAAGCGAATTTAATGTTATTCACCATATTTCCATAAAATAATAGGCTAAATATGCCCTACGGGGCTAGGGATCCTCCTCATCTAATAAACTAAGGTTTCTTGTCCTATACCGAAATGCTTCGTCTTTTTCCCACCTCTATGAGTTGGGCAAGCTTAGTGGATTCAAAGAAACGCTTAGGCGAATTCTACAAGAGCACAATGCGGCTTTAACATTTCTCCCTAAAACAAATATGCACCCAGCAATGAAAATTCCCGGGTTTTGATGTTGAAGTCGGAAGTATTACCGCTTGATCCAATATTGGCAACATCCGATAAACCAAATGCACCTCTAAGAGAGAAAATGAAATCATTGAACTTGATTCCTGCGCCAATGATATACCCAAGGTTTGATCTGTCAAAATCTTCCGAACTATTAAAATCTATTTTGACCTCATCTACGACTCCTTGAAAACTAGTGATGAGATCGCCACCCAGTGCATAGCCAGTAAATAAACCTCCAGTGAGCTGAACCGCAAGACCATCATTATTACCAATGAGGTTGTAGCTAAGTAGTCCACTTAGATTAATGTATCTGTATGTATACTCCAAAATATTTGCAGCCCCATCGTCTAGCATACCCCCACGTGTATAGTAGGATGCTTCAGGGTGTAGAGAGAATTTGTCGCCAATACCCAAGCGGTAAAGAATGCCTACTTGATATCCCGTTACATATTCTTCATTCACAGAAGTAATATCATCTTCCGAAAAATATTTTAAACTACTGATGTTTACTCCCGCCTTTACCCCAAGTTGAGCAGTTGCATGAGT
>CALJVI010000139.1 GCA_937974575.1 uncultured Saprospiraceae bacterium
TCCTTCTCCCCTCTTATCATCGGCACTATGCGCCTTGGAGAATGGGGAGCGAATATGAGTACTCAAGAATTAGAAAACTTCATTGATGCCTGCCTTGACTTGGGATTGAATGATTTTGACCATGCAGATATCTATGGGAACTATACAGATGAGGGAAAATTTGGTGCCGTTCTCAAAAGGCGACCTGATTTGAAATCAAAAGTTCAGATCACAACTAAGTGTGGCATCAGGCTGGTGTCCCCAAATAGACCAGAACACAGCATCAAATCATACGACTCTACAAAAGAGCACATCACCTGGTCGGTAGAAAACTCCTTAAAAGAACTGGGACTTGAACAATTGGATGTCCTGCTCATTCATCGCCCTGATTATCTGATGGATCCGCATGCCATAGCGGAGGCATTCACAGCATTGAGATTTGCAGGTAAGGTCAAGGAGTTTGGTGTTTCCAACTTCAGCTCCTCCCAATTTGAAATGTTGAACAGCTTAACACCGCTGATCACCAATCAAATCGAAATATCTCCTTTGCATAGAGCTGCATTTGAAAACGGGGTATTGGATCAATGTTTATACAAAGGAATTATCCCTACTGCTTGGTCTCCATTTGGTGGTGGTGCACTATTTGCCAAGTCAGAGGATCCTAGCGTTTTGAAAATACAGGCAGTCATCACAGCGCTTTGCAGAAAGCACAATGTTTCTGCGGATAAGATATTGATCGCTTGGCTCAAAAAGCATCCAGCTGGAATTATTCCCATATTGGGTACTGCAAAAATAGAAAGGATCAAGGATGCACAAGAGGCCTTATCCCTTAAATTAAGTCATGAGGATTGGTACAGTATATGGGAAGCTGCACTGGGTCATGAGGTAGCTTAAATTCTCAAGTTTAGGATTTAGGCGGGTACTATATCATACAAGGTGTACAAGATTGCAATTTGAGTAACAAGCCATCTGCGCTCCGGGTAGAAGCGATATGAAGTACAGTCTAGCATCAATGAATGAATGCCTAGTGAAGGATGAGCGCCCAGCGAATACAAGCTAGGCATATCATGAATAATGCTAGAATGTGCTGAATACAAGCGGATGACCGGATAAAGCGCCCAAAAAATAATCTGACTTTCTGCTTGCTTAGTAGTGCAGATAGCTCTAGCAGAATTCGCCAAAGCGTTTCGTTAAACACCTAAGAAGAGCCTAAGCTATTCTGTATAGAACAAGATACCTAAGTTTTTCTTCTTAGGGTTCTCAAGCACATAAATAAAAGGAGCTAAAGTACTTCAGGTGGTTTCGCAACTCTAGAAGTTAGGCAAACGCTAGCGAGAGTTCTTTTTTCAATTAAAAAAAATACATTATTGTTCTCAGCGTCGTTCTTTTACCACCGCAGGCACCGAAGGTCTTCGCTATTTTGTGCTAGGCACCGAAGCATCTCTATCTCGCAACAGAAAGCTGGTATTTGACTATCTGACTATCCGTTTGCTGGGTGGTATTAGTACTACTTTAATAAGTTAATAGAGCTGCCAGAAATAATAATCAACCCTGGAAGGGTGACAAGATTGTAGTAAAAAATGCATAACAGATGATTCCTAACCCTGGAAGGGTGATATGAATTCAACACAACTAAGAATAAATTAAGCTCATGTGTTTTCCAGCTCTACGAGTTGGACATCGCCAGAGATAGAGTTGCAACTAATTTAGTAATCAAGTCGCAACTATCCGTTAATCTATTTCATCACTCAAAATGCGGATAGTCAAAAAAATAGTACTTGTTCTCAGCGTCGTTCTTTTACCACCGCAGGCACCGTAGGTCTTCGCTTTTTTGTGCTAGGCACCGAAGCATTCCTATCTTAAAATAGAACTTCTAATAGTACACCGCCATGTCATCCAAGCTCTTTCGGTCTAATACTGGTACCTCCGCATCATCAGCTGGATAGCCTACGGGGATCAATAAAAACGGACGCTCATTGGCAGGTCGATCTAATATTTTCTGTAAAAAATTGAGTGGACTTGGGGTATGTGTCAAACTTACAAATCCTGCATTATGAATAGCGGCTAATAGGAAACCCGTAGCAAGTCCTACAGATTCATTGACATAATAATTCTTCTTTTTTTCTCCGTTTTCGAGATCGTAGGCTTTTTTGAAAACAACAATCAGCCAGGGCGCAGTAGTTAAAAACGACTTTTGCCAATCTGTACCAAAGGGCACCAAATCCTCTAACCACTCTTCACTCATACGGCCGTGGTAGTTTTCGTACTCTTCTTTCTCGGCGGCTTCTCTAATTTTCTTTTTTATTTCTGGACTACCCACTACACAAAAAGTCCAAGGCTGCTTGTGTGCACCTGAGGGAGCAGAGGATGCTGTCAAGACCAATTGATCAATCACCTCCTTGGGTATAGGCTTATCGGAAAACTCTCTTACTGATCTTCTTTGATCCATAAATTGGTAGTAAGATTCACTTCTTTCTTGAACAGATTCAGGAAAAGTGATTGCTGAGTAGGGTATGAATTTTTCTGATTTCATAAGTTTAAACTACGGAATGCAAAAAAAAGGATAAATAAAAAATGCAAAAATTAGTAATATTTTTATCTTCTTTACCTTCTTTAATGCTCTGATTTTATATTTAATTATTTCATGATTTCAGGTCTGACAGAGGTCAATTCTCCTGAGCTTAAAATGTAATAGATTAATCCATTTTTCCAAAACGTTTCTGGAATTCCAAATTTTTTATTTTCTTCTTTAGCTAGTTTTACTGCTTTGTTTCCAATCCTAATAATATCAGCCATTTCTAAATATAAAGCAGTATTTTCTAATTTTTCAACTCTAATCATGATTAAATATTTTTATGAATTTATCCAATAAAAAGTCATTCTCTACCGAATAAGAATTGTTGAAGCTATAAATCCCCCAACTGAGGTCTCAGCACAATCTCTTCTACTACTGCTGATTGGCTTAGAACATATGCATTATACACAGTCTTTGCAATATCAGAAGCTTTCATCAATCTATCATCTGGCAGATCTACGCCCTTCCAGCTGTTGGACCAGGTCGCTCCTGGTAAAATAGAAGTTACTCTGATTCCCTGTTCTTTCATCTCCTCTCTCAAAACTTTTGAAAAGCCGAGGAGGGCAAACTTGGAAATACTGTAAGATCCTCCGTTGGGATAAGCGATTTTACTAGCGATACTACAAATGTTAAATATATGCCCCTTCTTTTTAGGGAGCATAATAGGCAATAAGGCTCTGGTCAGATGATAGGCCGAATATAGGTTGGTTTCTATCATCGTCTCTAGACTGCCGTCCTCTTCCTCACTGATAGCACCAGGGAGAAAAACACCTGCATTGTTGATCAGTACATCTACTTCTCCCCAATACTCTGTTATGCGAGCAGCGAAGTCCAAAACCTCCTTTTTCTTGCTCATATCTACCGTTTTGGTGATCACACGAATATCTGGATAGACCGCCAATAAAGCAGCGGCTCTATGATCCAGATCCTTTTTGGAACGGCTACAAATAGCAATATCAAAGCCATTGGCAGCAAATTCTTCCACCATAGCCCAACCAATTCCTTTAGTACCTCCTGTTATTACAACTTTCATGTTATTCACTCTCTTTTTCATTTCAAACCTTTCGCAATGAGGTTTCGTTAGATAAGTAAAGCAAGTTTAGGAAAAATTAGGATTCAACTAGACACATACAAGAGGTTAATTTGATAGAAACTGCCTTGTATGTCCTTAATGCGTGCTTAAAGCAGCGCAAAGATCTTGAAGAATTAAGTCCGAGTTTGTGCTAAATTCGCTTTTGATTAAAATTAAGCTAAATTTGGCTTCTTTATTCCAATTGCACAAAAATTTGAATGAATAATCTCAATATTTTTCACCATTTCGGAAAGTACGTGCTCTTTATGAGGACTGTTTTTTCTCGTCCAGAGAAATTCAGTATGTACTACAAAGAGATCATGCGTCAGATGAACGATATTGGAATCGGATCTCTTATTATCATATGCCTCATTGCTGTATTTATTGGAGCAGTTACTGCTGTCCAATTTTCATATCAGTTATCTGGAGGACTTGTCCCTAGGTATTATATAGGATATGTGGTAAGAGACATCGTTATTATAGAACTTGCACCTACTTTCACTTGCCTTGTTCTCGCAGGAAAAGTAGGATCTAATATGGCTGCTGAAATCGGAGGAATGCGTCAAAAGGAACATATTGACGCTATGGAGATCATGGGCGTCAATACAGCTACCTTCTTGATATTGCCTAAAGTAATAGCTGCAGTCGTCGTTATCCCATTGCTTGTAGCCATTGCTGCATTTGTCGGAAATGCTGGAGGCTATGTAGCTACTGTTCCTACTGGCCTGCTTACATCAGAAGAATACATCCAAGGCTTAAGATCCTTTTTTGTAGACTATAATGTGATCATGATGTTTGCCAAAGCTTTATGCTTTTCTTTCATTCTTACCACAGTATCCTGCTATCAAGGATATTTTGTAAAAGGAGGAAGTATAGAACTTGGACAAGCATCTACCAATGCAGTGGTATTCAGCTCTATTCTCATATTATTATTTGATTACGTCATCGCCATAGTATTGACCCAATGATAAGGATTGAAAACATAACCAAATCCTTTGGTGAGGTCAAAGTACTCAAAGGGATCACACACACCTTCGAAGCTGGTAAGACTAATTTAATTATTGGTCGGTCAGGAGCAGGAAAAACTGTATTGCTAAAGCTATTGGTAGGGCTTTTCACGCCTACATCAGGCGGTATTTGGTATGGCGACACAGACTTTGTCAACCTAGACAAAAAAGGAATTAGAGCTCTAAGAATGAAGGTAGGAATGCTTTTTCAAGGTTCTGCCCTATTTGATAGTATGACCGTAGAGCAAAACATTTCCTTTCCATTGGACATGTTCTCCAATATGACAAAAAAGGAAAAGCTGGATCGGGTCAACTATTGTTTGGAGCGGGTAAGCTTGCAAGGCGTCAATAATCAATATCCCTCGGAGATAAGTGGTGGTATGCAAAAGCGGGTAGGTATAGCACGCTCTATAGTTCTTAATCCCGCCTACTTGTTTTGTGATGAACCAAACTCCGGTCTAGATCCTAAAACATCCATTGTCATCGATGAACTTATAAAAAGTATCACTGAAGAAAACAACATCACTACGGTTATCAATACTCATGATATGAACTCCGTGATGGAGATTGGGGATAATATTGCTCTTCTTCACATGGGAGAACTTTCGTGGACTGGTAATAAGGACGAGGTACTAGATAGTGATAATGACTTACTTAAAGATTTTATTTTCGCTTCTCCTTTCTTACAGAAACTGCGAAAAGCAGCAACTGGGAATATCTAGGGATATTCAGAAGTAGAATTAGTCCTTTAATATATAGTATTCTGCCTCTTTTCTTCAATCACTCTACTTCCTTTTTGATCACATAAGACTCAATACGGGGTAATCTAATTTTGAAATATTTGAGGATTATGCCTCAAACTGAAAAATATTGATCTACAATAACATTATTCTTGCTTCTCTTGCTCTTACTTTTTTCCCGCAAAAAAGTAACAAAAAGCTCCTGGCTGTATAGATTCTTAACGCTTACGTAAGCTAAAAAGTCTACAAGCTTAAAACTCGCCCTAA
>CALJVI010000140.1 GCA_937974575.1 uncultured Saprospiraceae bacterium
AGTTTTTCTGTACTATGATACACAGGGGCTAGATGTGAAGCCGTATTGCTGTTGTCATTCGGAAGATTGAGTTCTGGATGAGGCATGTTGATACGCCCATTATAGTTGTTGATTTTGCCATATACTATGTATTCTACTCCAGACTGCAGATTCTTTTCGAGCCACGATACCCCTTTAAACCACACCAATTCCATAGTTCCAGTGCTATCTCTAAGGGTAGCGGTGAGTCTCTTTTTTCTAGCTTGACCGTGTATCTGCAGTCGATTGAGCACCCCACGGATCTGAACATAGTCATCTGCGGTATTTATTTCATTTATTTTATGAAATTTGGTTTTATCTATGTGTCTAAAAGGATAACTTTGCAGTAGGTCAAGAGCAGTGTAGATGCCTAATTCCTTTTTTAACAAATCCGCTTTTACAGGACCTACTCCTTTCAAAAATTCGACTGGGGTTTCTAGTATGCTTTTTAGTTTATCCGGCATGAACGCTGTATTCAAAAGCAATTTACTAAGATTAGTGAGTTAGGCGAAAAACCCACCTCATAAATATTAAATTAAATATAAATACATCCATGGCTCAGGCAAAAGAATCGAAACGTATGCTGCAAGTAGCAGAGTTGGTAAAGCGAAATATAAGTGTCGTTTTCCAGCAGGAGGGGAGCTATTTCTATGGCAGCCAAGTTTTGGTCACCGTGACCAATGTGAAGATGTCCTCTGATCTGGGCATAGCCAAGGTATATTTGAGTATATATAATACGGAGAATAAGCAGGCTGTATTACTCCAAATCGAAGAACATGCGCATCAGATAAAGCAGTCCTTCTCGCAGCGAGTGCGCAGACATATGCGTCGTATACCTCGCCTTGATTTTTATGAAGACGAGACTTTGGATGAAATGTATAGGCTCAACAGTCTTTTTGGAGAGCTCAAATCCAATAATCAAATGGGTTCAACTTCTGAAGAAGAGTAGCTTGATTTTTTTTTGGGGCCTACCCAATGCATAAAGACCAATCGACTCAATTGTCGATTGGTCTTTATGCATTGGGTCGCTATGTTCCGAGACTCGACATCCGTCTCGGTCCTTAGCCTGTCCGACATCCTCTGCACGGACTGTCCAATCCTCTTCTTCCATCCAATCCCGCATTGGACACCTCTGCACAGCGCTAGGCCATAGATTTGCTATTTGATTTATTTTCCTTTTTTGGGTGAGGGGTAGTAGTGATATGAGAGGTAGACTTGGCCTAATGAAGGAATAGGTGGCGACGGATGAGCGATCGAGCGAATACTAGTCAGCTATATCCTGAATAGGTCTAGACTGCCTCGAATACAAACGGATGACCCGGTCGATAATGGGTGAGGGGGGAAGCTATGCTATCGGCACCCCCTTAAACTTAGAATTATTTTTTTGGAGGAATAGGGCTTCCGTGAGGATCCTCTTTTGGGTAACCAAGTTTAGCATCGACCTCGTCCAGCATGTCTTCCGTAAGTAGGTGTTCGTACTTCTCTGCGTCTTCATGGATTTGCTCTGAGCTGAGGCCCATCTCATTTACAAGGTATGTTTCCCAAAGTCTATGGGCACGTACCAGCTTGTTTGCTTGAGCTTGTCCACTAGTAGTAAGCGCAAGATCAGGAGTGAGTAAGACGATATTTTTACGTGCCATCTTATTGAGATTTTTCTTTAGCAGATTAGTATTGTAGCCCAATTGCTCTTGCAAATTTTTGAATGTAAGATTACCTTTTTGCTGTAGGCGAAACGCCTGCTTTAGGGTATCTTCCAGGTGTATCTTATTGCGTAATTTCCTATTGCGGATACTCTTAAATACAAGGCCTTTTTTGGGGGAGAAAAACACAGCAATAGTATAGAATATAGCAGCCATCACAGCCATCATAGGTCCTGGGGTAGTGTCGTACTGGATAGACAAAAACATCCCAGATACCGCAGAAATTAATCCTATCAAAGAGGATATAATCAGTACTCGATGGAGTTTGTCGGATAAGAGCAAGGCAGTAGAGGCTGGAGTGATCAGCATAGCTACTACCAAGATGACTCCAACTGCTTTTAATGAAGCAACGATGACAAAGGAGAGCATCAACATCAAAAAGTAGTGCACCATACGCACCGAGATTCCCATAGTCTCAGCAATCACTGGCTGGAAGGTACTCACAAATAAATATCTGTAAAATACAAGCACACTGATCATGACATATATACCAATACCGATGAGAATATAGATGTCTTCATTATTGATGCCTAGTGTGGTGCCGAATAGAAAATCGTTTAGGTCCAAATGTACGCCAGGCATTCGATTGACAGAAGATATACCTATAACGCCAATGGCAAACATAGTAGTAAAAACTATCCCTATGGCCGCATCGTTTTTTGTGTTAACATTGCCCTGTATCCAAGTGATTACGATGGCGGTAAGTAGACCAGCAGCAACCGATCCAATGAAAAAACCAACAGTACTCATCCCTACTATACTAAAAGCAACAACAACTCCTGGGAGGATAGCATGTGCGAGCGCATCACCAATAAGGGCCATGTTGCGCAATACAATAAAACTACCGAGCAATCCACAAGTGATGCCTACTAGCGAAGAGGCGATTAATCCTCTAATGGCCCACTCTTCTGTGAATAGTAATTGTAATGTTTCTAGCATAGGAATGCAATATCGCAATTATTTTTTGAGGGTTAAAATTATTTCAGCTCTTGTATCATTTCGTATATCATACCTTCTTTCATGGTATAGCTGGTCACAGCTAGTTGATCGAAATACTTAGTATCCCATATATACTCTACTAGTATAAGTGCCACCACGATAAGGTCGATACGCGAATTCGGTATCTCAGACAACATCTCTCTCTCTTGTAAGTTTTTGCTGATTACCTTATTTACAAATACGGACATTTTATCAACCTCTAACTGAGTAGCAGAGGGACTTATTTGTTGTGTTGGCAAGACGTTTTCTAGCACGTCAAATGTTCCTGAAGCGCCTATCAATACTTGAGGACTGTGGATTTTTAGTTGCCTAAAAAGTGGAGTCAGTTTCTCTGCCAAATGATTTTTTAATGCAAATATTTGATGGTGAGAAATGGGTTCACTCTGATGAAACAGGTTGCGTAAAACAGCAACACCGATTTTGAAGCTCTCTGCATAAAACATCTTTTCCTTGTTGGCAATTATAAACTCGACACTACCTCCTCCAATATCCATAATGAGGCATGGACGTGTTGTAAATGGGTAGCTGAGCTGGACTCCTTTTAAGATGAGGGATGCTTCTTTGTCACCAGATATTTCTTGGATTTCGATGCCTGTTTTTTGTTTTACATCATTACAAAACTGTATAGCATTATCTGCATTTCGGATTACAGAGGTGCCGAATGCTCGCACCTGATGACAATTGTGCTTTTGTATGATTTCCTTGAAAGAAGCCATGGCATTTAAGCCATTTTGATAAGCTACTGTGGTGATATGATCTAGTCGATCAGCACCTAGTTTTACAAAAAAACGTTTGCGAACAAGTGTTTCAAATTTTGAGTTCTTCGCATTCCAGTTGACAATCAGGAGGTGAAAAGTATTTGTTCCAATATCTATAACTCCTAATCTTTTCGTCATCTATGAATTGGTTATTTGCTCATTTGAGAAGCCTGCTTGAATATATTATTAAAGTGCGCTACTCCGTCGGCAGTGATATTATTGGCGTAAAGCCTTTTGTTGTCCTTCATAAAGACAAAGTATTGGCATTCGTTGCTGAAGTATATTTCAGCTTCGATTTCTGTTTCTCCGTTAATCTCATAGAATATCCTCCCCATGCTTTTGCAAGGTGTATTCAGGACAGGTACTTTTTCTGAAACATGAGTCAAGGTAGATCTTATACTAGCTTGATTATTCATACTCATACTGAAGTTGGACTCATAAAAAAGGTAATCAACATAATCGCACTTGTCAAATAACTTTTGCATTACAGCTACTGGGACAGATGGTAAATTTTCTGCTGGAGCTGCCGCTGCAGTAGTGGTAGTCGTTTCTGTTTTTTGACTTGTAGTTGATGGACTATTGCAAGCAGAAAGAATAAGCATGCATGCAAGTAAAAGAAAAGTAAAGTATTTCAAAGTATTCGATTTTGAGCAGTTAGTTAAAACATGTATAAGCCTTGAAAAGACAAATTAAAAGGGATTAGAGAGTTTGCGTTGATTGGACTATCCTCGCTGTTTTTGTATAGCAAGATCAAGGATCTATTATATCTAAAAGTGAGGCCAAAGTGTTTGTTGATGTAGTAAGTGGCACCTACCAAAATGCTCAAATCGTTTTTTCTCCACAGATCAGTAAACAAGCTATTGTCAACTCCATTGTCAAGCTCTGCTTTGATGAGTCTGCCATAGCTGAGACCACTATGAAAGTGTAGTCTGTAATATTCTTCAGCAGCCCAATCTTTATAAGAATAAACAATAGGAATAGAGATATAGTCAATTCTATAAATTTCTTGATTGGTACCATCGACTCTTATTTCCTCTTTGGACCCTCTTTGGGAGTAGAGCAGCTCGAGGCTTAGATCTGATTTTTCACCAAGATTCACTAGGCTTTTAATACCGCCTTCTAGGCCAGGTTTATTAAATCCTGCATCATTATCTCCAGTAATCTGGCTGGCAGTAAATCCAAAAACGAGACCTGCTTTAAAAGTTTGGCTTTGAAGATTGAAAGCAAAACTTAGAAAGAATAACAGGGAATAATAATATTTGCTCATGGGCTTAAGATACTGTGGTTTTAATATTTTTTATAGCTTTACATTGTTTATTCTATGAACGCGTCCAAAAAAGTATGGTGTTGGACTCGACAATCAAATATGGCTATCAATGATTAAATATAACAGAAATAATCTAAAAAAATTAGAGGCAATTTTCGAATTGTCTGGATATGTCATTCGGTACGAGCGAGGGAGTTTCAAGAGCGGTTATTGTATGGTAGAAAATAATAATATTATAGTTATTAATAAGTTTTTTGATGTAGAAGGGCGTATCAATACATTGCTCGAAATAGAGCAAAATCTCACTATCCAAGAGGATAATCTAGATGAGAAAAATATGGAATTTTACCAAAAAGTGCTAGCTCTAAAACCTACTGTATCTTAAGCAATTTGAATCAAAGTAAATGCACGTTTCTTGGAACAGGGACCTCTCAGGGTGTTCCAATGATAGGTTGTACTTGTGAGGTATGTGTGTCAAGTAATGCACACGATGCTCGTCTTCGTAGTTCCATTTTATTGAGTATCGGCAATAAAAATATTGTGGTTGACACAGGTCCTGATTTTCGACAACAAATGCTTCGTGCTAAAGTCAATCATTTAGATGCTATTCTCATCACGCATGAGCACAATGACCACATCGCAGGCTTAGATGATATTCGGCCTTTCAATTTTATGCAAAAAAAGGCTTTGGATCTCTTTGCTTCTTCCAAAGTGTTGGTTGATATCAAGACTAAGTTTGACTATGTTTTCAGTGCAGATAAGTATCCTGGTGCTCCATCTATCAACTTGCACGAGATAGGGGAGAGCGATTTAACTGTTGCTGGGATAGAGATTGTGCCCATACACTATATGCATGGAAGTCTTCCTGTGATTGGGTTTAGGTATAATGAATTTGCCTACTTGACAGATATCAAATCAATAGAATCTAGTGAGTTGAAGAAGTTGGATGGCTTATCTACACTAGTGATTAGTGCTCTGCATCATCAAGTACATCATTCTCATTTTAATCTTGAAGAGGCGCTTCAATTTATTAGTATGGTAAATCCTAAGCGCGCTTATTTGACACATATAAGCCATAGAATGGGCCTAGCAGAATCAGTTAATGAATTGTTGCCTACTCATGTATCTCTTGCTTATGATGGTTTGGAACTATCTATTGCTTAGTCTAGAGCCATCTTTGATTAAAAAATGATTAGATTTAACTAAAGTAAGCCTGGCAGCAACACTAAAAACTAGTATTGCGTATTACTAAAGGCAATTAAATGATTGAAATTTAGTTATTTATTAAGAAGAACTTTAAAATTCGCTCAGCTGAATGAATAAACTCCTTACGCTTATAGTGTGTCTTTTTACCTTAACCTTAGCGGCTCAACAGACTGCTCAAAGTTCTTTGTTCAATTTTAATACTTATGACTTTAATCCTGCAGTTGCTGGGATTGATGGCGAACTTTCGATTAATGCAGATCTCAGAAGGCAGTGGGTGGGCTTAGCTGGAGCACCATTGACACAATCTATCAATGCACATGTCCCTGTTTATTTTACTAAAGGCGGATTTGGACTCGCAGTGAAAAACACTACCTACGGACTAACACAAAATGTTCAGGCAGCTTTAGGTTATAATCAGATCCTTACAATCAATGAAAATATATTGTTATCGATTGGTGCGAGTGGCGGACTAATGCAGCACACTTTTCGTGGTTCGGATGCGAGAACACCTGAAGGAATATATGAGCCACCAGGAGTTAATCACGTTGATACAGAGCTTTCTGAGGTAAATATTTCGGCCGTTGCGCCTCTATTAAATGCAGGTATAGTAATAGATATCTCTAGTCTTCGGATAGGCTTATCTGCCGATAATTTACTGAGTTCGACGTTTGATTTAACAAATAATCAAAAAGATTTCGTCTTTAACCAAGTTAGGCACTATTATGGTTACTTATCATACGAAATAGGCTTAGATAACGATCTAGTTCTAATACCTTCCCTTTTTGTAAAAGCTGAAACTGCTGAGTTACAGACAGAAATCAATGTTTTAGCTGAATTTAAGGAGAAGTTTATGTTGGGATTCTCTTATCGAGGATATAATAGCTTTTCTAATGATGCCTTAGTATTTCAAGGAGGCTTCAGGTTAAGCAATAATCTTAGATTAGGATATGCGTTTGATTATGGTCTGTCAGAATTGTCTACTGCACATAATGGCAGCCATGAAATACTTATAAGTTATAATTTAGCTACAAATTTTGGAAAAGGTACACCCCCTAAAATCATTTTTAATCCAAGATTTTTGTAAGCGATATAACTGCTTTCCAGAATTATTTACGTTTTACCTAACGAATTATGACTTTTATTTTGACAAATGATAATACAATGAATTATCAACCGTTTAAGTGTCCATAAAGCGTTAAAACCAGCCTATTTTATAAATTGTATGAAATTTTGTTTTGTATAGATAAGAAACTATATTTACAGTCTAATAAACTTATCTAAATCTAAAAGAAGGTTAAAATCCGGGTGTTAATGAAAAAGTTAATAAATAATATAGCTCTGCTAGGCCTGTTGGCCATTCTATTCTCTTGCGGTGGCGGCGGTGGCAACACAGGCCAGCTCATTGGAGCATTGGATAGACCGACTTGGAAAGGTATCAACCCTTACGGGATGGTATATGTTCCTTCTGGAACCTTACATATTGGCCCTGGTGATCAAGATGTGAGTAGTACCTTTGTTCAAAGATCCAAATCCATATCTATTAATGGATTTTACATGGATGATACAGAGATCACTAACAATGAATATCGTCAATTTATCCAATACATTAGAGACTCAATTGCACATACTTATCTCGATAATTTCTACGAAGATGATGATGGCAATCAAAAGATTGATTGGGAATTTGAAATCGACTGGTCAGATGAGACTTTAGACGATTTGTTCCACCAAGGAGATGATAAGTTTCACGGTGGAAACGAGATCAATGCTAGTAAGCTTTTATTTGAGTATTCATGGTATGATTGGAAAAGAGCTGCATCTGATAATTCAGATTGGCAAAGAGTTCAAAAAGAAGGTGGAGTTACTAGAGGTGACTACATAAATAAAGATGAAGTAATCGTATATCCTGATACTTTATGCTGGATTAGAGATTTTGCTTACTCATACAATGAGCCAATGACTAGAAACTATTTCTGGCACCCAGCATATGATGACTACCCAGTAGTAGGAATTAATTGGAAGATGGCGAAAGCTTTCTGTCATTGGAGAACACAGCTTTGGGATAGTTTCCAAGCAGTTAGAGGTGACGGTATTAACTCTGAAGATTTCAGATTACCTACAGAACATGAGTGGGAATATGCCGCTAGAGGTGGACATGAATCTTCTCCTTACCCATGGGGAGGTTATTACTTAAGAAATGCTAAAGGATGTCTTTTAGCTAACTTTAAGCCAGGTAGAGGTAATTATCCAGAAGATGGTGGTTTGTATACTGTTAAGGCAGATGCTTAGTTCCCTAATGATTTTGGATTATATAATATGGCGGGTAATGTTTCGGAATGGACAGAAACATCATTTCATGAAAATGCATATAGCTTTTTACATGATTTGAACCCAGATCTTAGATATGACGCTTCAGATGATGAAGATTCAGAATTTAGCAAAAGAAAAGTAATTAGAGGAGGTTCTTGGAAAGATATCGGATTTTTCCTTCAGACAGGAACTCGTCACTGGGAGTTTCAAGATACTACTAAGTCATATGTTGGTTTTAGATCAGCACTTACTTTCTTAGGTAGATCACTTAATGACTTCTAAAGAATAACATAACGGAGAGATGGAGGTCCTATCCAAGGGTTTCCATCTCTTGTTTTATTTCCAATTTTTTTCAACCTATTATTATAACGAACCCCCTGACTAAAATTTTCATGAACTGTAACTTTTCAGTCTATGTTCGTTATTAGTTATAGTTACGCTATGTTTTTTCAGTAACTATTAATTTACCATTATATTATCTAACATTCTAAATTGAATTAAAATGAGTTTTGTAAAGTCTAAAGGTTTTAAGTATATAAAAAACTTAGTTATCGGTCTTGGTGCTGCGGTAGTATTGGTCGGTGCCTTAGCAAAGTTATTATCTCACCCTCTTGCAGATCTTATGTTGACTGTTGGGCTTCTTACGGAAGCGGGTATATTTGCTTTTTTAGGAATTATCGGACCAGATCCAGATTACTATTGGAATAAACTATATCCAGGACTGGATAACTATAATGCTAAAATACAGCCTCTTGCTGCTGGACCAGCTTCTGCTGTACAAGAAGATCTTCCAGGTCTTAATGGACAAGTTGTTGAGCAACAATTAGGAGGAATGCTAACTGAACTTCAAGGAATGTCTTCAAGTCTAGGTTCGCTTAAAGCACTTCAAGAAGTAGATTTCAGTAGTACTGGAGATCAGATTAAGACAATGGGTAGTTTTTACTCACGTATGAATGAAGCAATGGCTAACATCAGTGATTCTCTAGAAGATACTAAGAATTACAAAGATCAGTTGTCTGCATTAAACCAAAACTTGGGTTCTTTAAACTCAGTATATGGTAATGTACTTTCTGCTATGAGTAATATCAGAAGAGAAGCTTAATCTTATTTTTCAGAACAAATCAAAAAATTAAAATATGTCAATTCCAAAGGAACCGCGTCAGCTGATGATCAACCTTATGTACTTGGTACTCACGGCGCTATTGGCTTTGAATGTTTCTGCTGAAGTAATGAATGCTTTCTTTGATTTAGATAAATCTTTGAAAGTGTCAAATAAGCTTACATCTGAAGGTGTAAAGTCCACTAAAGCAGGTATTCAGCCTCTATTAGATAAAAAACCAAAATTAAAGGCTCCATTAAACGCAGGTATAGATGCAATCAATGAAGAAGTAGAAGGATTTGTATCCTACATTGATGAAGTTTATGTTAAGCTTGTAGATGGATCAGGTGACAACAATGGCCAAATTGATGAAGGCGATTATGTCAAAGGAAACATGGCTGCTGGAAAGCCGCTTGGTAAGAAAAATAAAGATATCACTACTAGATTACTTGTATTAGGGGATCCTGCTACTGGTGAAGAGCCATATGGTCCAATCATCGAAGGTAAGGTGGCTGAGCTTAAAGCGAAGCTAATTGAGATCTACTCTAATACTATCCGTAATAAAGATGTTATGACGGAAGGTAAGCTTAAGAAAGAAGAAGTAGAGCAAAAGATTGAAGCTATTATAGCAAGTCTTCCTCTTCAGGTAGAAACTCCTGAAGAAATCTTAGCGAAGTCTAAAGATGGAAAGCAAAAAACTTGGTCAGAATATAAGTTTAAGCAAATGCCATTGGCTGCAGTAATGCCTTCATTGACCAAATTACAGACTGATGCAAGAAATGCTCAGGGTAATATGGTGAACAAGCTTGCTGAGCTTGTTGGTGGTAGAGAATTAAAGCTTAACAAATTCTTCCCAGTAATGAATGCCAAGAAAGGGTATGTTATTAAAGGTGAAAAGTTTGAAGCTGAGGTTGCAATTGGAGCATTCTCTAGTGACTTCGCAAAAACATCTACTATCTCAGTAAATGGTCAAAAAATTAGATTGAACGCTGAAGGAAAAGGTACTTTCTCTGAAACAGCAAACTCTACAGGTAAGAAGAAATTGAAGTTGGTAGCAAATGTTGTTAATCCTCTTTCAGGTGAGAAGATGTCTGGAAATTCAGAATTTGAATACGAGGTTGGGGTAAGATCTGCTTCTGTATCTGCTGATAAGATGAATGTTTTCTACATCGGTGTTGATAACCCAGTTTCTGTTTCTGTTGCAGGTGCGCCATCCAATTCTGTAAAAGCAACTTGTTCAGGTTGTACCATGAATGGTTCAGGTGGAAAGTATACAGTAACTGTTTCAAAGCCTGGTGACATTAAGATCAATGTTACTGCAGAAGGCTTTCCAAGTACTCCATTTTCATTTAGAGGAAAAAGAATTCCTAATCCAGTTCCTGTCTTAGGAGCAGGTGTTAATAAGAATGGTGGAGCCATGGGTAACGGTGAATTTAAGGCTCAACAAGGTCTTGCTGCTATACTAGAAGGATTTGATTTTGATGCAAAATGTAAGATTCAAGGATATGAATTGACAAGAGTTGCAAAGAGACAAGATCCTGTTTCAGCTACAAATCCTGGGGCTAGATATAGTGGAGATTCTAAGCGTCTTGTTACAGCTGCGAAGCCTGGTGATACATACTACTTTGATAAAGTAAAAGCTAGATGCCCAGGAGATTCTGCAGGTAGAAAGCTGCCTTCAATAGTATTTAAAATTAAATAGTTATCTTTATATAAGATATGCTGACATTTTCCGTTTTGGTAATTAAATGACGGTGTTTAGTAAATAACATATTATGAAAAGTACAGTATTAAAATTTTCTTTGATTCTTTTTTCTTTATTCTTTGCTTTTGGCAATGTCATAGCTCAGGATCCTGAAGAGATGTTAAGAACAGAATCAAGCGAACCTGAAGATGAAGACAAACCAATTGATGGTGTTGTTAAGAAAAGGCTAGTAGAAGAAAGAGAAATCTTGCAATATGAGCCGATCAGAGAAGCTGATATCATGTGGGAGAGAAGAGTTTGGAGAGTTATAGATATAAGAGAGAAGATGAATCTTCCTTTCGCATATCCAGAAATGCCATTCTTTACTATTCTTATGGATGCAGCCGTTAATGGTGAGATTGATACTTACAGTACTGAAGATGATAAATTTACTTACAAGTTGGAGCCAGACGAAGTAGCTTCTATGGGTGCTTCTGTGGATACTGTTATTACATTTGATCCTGAAACATACGAAGAGAATATTCAAGTAGTAAGAAACGACTTGAATCCTGAAGATGTTAAAAGATACCGTGTTAAAGAGATTTGGTTCTTTGATGAGGAGTCTTCAACTATGCAGGTTCGTATTTTAGGTATTGCTCCTTTAAAGGATGTAAATGACGATAATGGTAACTTCAGATATGAGCAGCCAATGTTTTGGGTATACTATCCAAACATTAGAGAGCTTTTAGCTAGACACAATGTATTCAATCCAGGTAACGATGCTTCCAATATAACTTGGGAGGATTTGATGGAAAGAAGATTTTTCTCTAGTTATATCATGAAAGAATCGAATGTTTACGATAGACGATTGCAAGATTATCTGTCAGGTGTTGACCTTTTGTTAGAAGCTGATAAGATCAAAAATGAACTTTTCAACTTCGAACAAGACCTTTGGTCATACTAAGTTTGCGTTTAAAAGCATAAAAAAAGCCAATCTGAGAAATCAGGTTGGCTTTTTTCGTTGCTACTTAATCGTGTGTTGGTAACTATGTTGATAACCTCTAATCTTTACTGCATAAATTCCCAAGCAGTTCTATAAGTTCCTTTCTGATCTACATAGTCTAGGTATTGCTGATAAAATTCGTCATTGCCGATAGTAGCACTATCTCCCAGAATAACTAGTTTTTTCTTTGCTCTAGTCATTGCTACATTCATTCGACGATAGTCGTTGAGGAATCCAATTTCACCTTTAGCATTTGACCTTACCAAAAGAATATATACGATATCTCTTTCTTGCCCTTGAAAGGAATCAATAGTATCTACATCAATATTTTTGAAAGCAGCTAGTTTTGTATCTCCTTCTATGATCTTTTTGATCAATCGAGTTTGTTCTTTGTAGGGACTGACAATCCCTATGCTGTAGGCATCAAAGTCAGATACAAGATCAATATATTGGTACATGTGCTCTAATAAAATATCGACTTCTCCTTTATTATATCGAGATCTAGTATCGGGATCTAATGTTTCTTCAAAGCCAGTGCCTGCGGTGTCTATAAACTCGATGATATTATCCTCTGCAAATATTTTGTGATCCATGTTACTGCTGTGCGCCTTGAGTTTTCCCTGGTAGAAGTACTGATTTGAGAAATCCATGATACTGCTGTTCATTCGATATTGCGTATCCAAAAGATGTACATTTTTATTCTGGTCTATGCATTTCTCAATTAAAGTCTTTCCTAGACCTCCTTTCTTTGCAGCAAATGACTTAATAGTAGGGGAGAGTTGAAACGGATCTCCAGCCAATACCACTTTTTTACTTTTAATTATAGGTATCCAATTAGCAGGTTCCAGAGCTTGCGTTGCTTCATCAATGAAGGCCGTATCAAATCTAAACCCTCTTAGAATTTTATTATTACTTCCTACTAGAGTAGAGGTGATGACATCTGAGGATAGAATTATTTTTTCAGTCAATCGTTCTTCCAATTGATTGGCCCATTCCGTAAGTTCCTTAGATTGATTGCGCAATTCTTTGCGTTCATTTCGTTCTACAGCTCCAAAACTCCGTTTGAAACGGCTTGCTTTTTTTCTGTATTCCGCAGCTTCAATTCTGACCTTTTTTATTCTAGCACTTTCGGGATCGGCAGCGATCTTTGATTCTATAGTATGCTGTATGATACTTTCGTCTATTCTCGATATGTTTCCTATTCTTAGGACATTCAATTCTTGTGCAGCAATTCTTTCTGTCAAAAGATCAACGGCGGCATTACTTGGAGCGCAAACTAAGATTGGCTTTTCCTTTTTGGACAGCGCTTTTATAGCTGCGACAAGGGTAGTGGTCTTTCCCGTCCCAGGAGGCCCATGCACTACAGTGAGGTCATAGCTGTCAAGAATGGCATTAACAGCTTTATTTTGTGATTCATTTAGCTGCTCATTTTGGTAATGTGCTTTATCTGGAGCGGATATAGGTTCTTGATTTCCAAGAATAACTTCTCTAAGTTCTGCTAATCGGTCAGTTTTTGCAAAAGTGACCAGCTCAAGGGCATTTTCCATTTCTGAGTAGGTAGAACCATCAAATAATAGTTCTACACCAATCAGGCCCGAATCAATGTAGCTGGGAAGATCAGTACTATTTAGGATGATTTTCATCTTGTGTTTATCGATGTAGTGGACTACACCACTCAGCTCGATGTGTTTCACATTGGCATCATTGCAAAAGAGATTGACGACTTTACCTGATCTAAAATGATTTTTATACAAGCGATGCTTCTGAAAATGAACGATGAGAAAAGCACGATTGCCGTATGTGTATCCACTCTTGTCCACTTGGACGGGGTACCAGCAATATCCTTTTTTCTTTTTCTCATCTAGAGAAAGTGCCTGAACTTTAGCTTTATACTGCGTAAAGTCCTCATCTTTCTCTATTTGTAGCAGCTTTGTTAAGTTTTTGAGCTGATTATTGACCGATTCAGACATTTATTTGTTTATTTAGGAAACGAAGATAGCATGAAAGCGAAGAAAGAAAAATCTTCTTTTAAACATCAATTTGCAGCACTAAAGAATCTGATCCCATTTTTTAAGATGGTTTGGGCTACCGATAGGGGTATGACCATTGCTAATGTCCTTCTTAGATTGATCAAATCTTTTATTCCTCTTCTCATGCTTTACGTTGGTAAAGAAATAGTAGATGAGGTCATACATTTGATCAATATTGGAAGCGATGATAAAAGCAATATCTGGTTTTGGTTGGGCCTAGAGTTGGGCTTAGCTGTATTCTCGGAAGTTATGAATCGAGCCATCACTTTAGTGGATTCTTTATTAGGAGATCTGTTTTCAAATAAGAGTTCGGAACAACTTATACGCCATGCAGCACAGCTGGATTTGTATCAATTTGAGAATGCAGAATTTTATGACAAGCTCGAGATGGCGAGAAGGCAGACTACTGGGCGTACTGTTCTGTTGTCTCAAGTATTAACCCAATTGCAAGATATAGTCACCGTCGTGACCTTGGGTGCAGGATTGGTGTATTTCAACTTTTGGTTGATTCTTATTTTGATCTTGGCCGTTGTACCTTCTTTTTTGGGGGAGACCCACTTCAATCAACGCAGCTATTCATTAACACGCAGCTGGACCCCCGAGCGCCGAGAACTTGATTACTTGAGATTTATCGGAGCGAGTGACGAAACTGCTAAGGAGATAAAAATATTTGGCTTGTCAGAGTTTATAGTAGAGCGATTTCGATTCATTGCAGATAAATATTTTCACGCCAATAGGACGATAGCTACTCGACGAGCGCTGTGGGGGACCTGTCTTTCTGCTGTGGGTACGCTAGCGTATTATGGTGCTTATGTGTTTATTATTATTCAGACAGTGGGAGGCCTGATTACAGTAGGTACCTTGACATTTTTGGCAGGTTCGTTCAACCGAATGCGCTCTATGCTACAGATGATCATGAATCGATTTTCTAAGATCGCCCAAGAAGCGCTATATCTAGAAGACTATTTTGATTTTTTAAACCTTGCACCGCAAATTTTATCTGCCAAAGATCATCTCCCTTTTCCAGAGAAAATAAAGCAGGGCTTCGTGTTTGATAAGGTGTCGTTTAAGTATCCCAACTCGGATAAGTATGCCATAAAGGACTTGAGTTTTCACTTGAGACCCGATGAAAAATTAGCCTTGGTCGGTGAGAATGGAGCAGGTAAAACTACTTTGGTCAAATTGTTGGCTAGGCTTTATGAGCCGACATCGGGTACCATCTTGTTGGATGGGCAACCGCTCAACAAATTCAATCTCTCAGATCTGCGCAATAATATTGGGATCATATTTCAAGATTATATTCGGTTTCAGATGAAGGCTTCAGAAAATATTGCCATCGGAAACATCAATAAAATAGAACAACTCCCTAGTATCAAATCCGCAGCCATAAAAAGTCTTGCGGATACGGTAGTCCAAGATTTGCCGGAGGAGTATGAGCAGATGTTGGGGAAGCGTTTTGCCAAAGGCGTAGAGCTTTCTGGCGGACAGTGGCAAAAGGTGGCGCTTGCTAGGGCGTATATGCGTGATGCCCAACTACTCATATTGGATGAGCCGACATCTGCTTTGGATGCACGTGCAGAGCATGAGGTCTTTCAGCGATTTGCAGAGTTGATCAAGGGTAAGGCGGCGGTACTTATTTCTCATCGATTTTCGACAGTCCGTATGGCGGATAGAATTTTGTTTTTGGAGAATGGGCAACTTCTAGAGCTAGGATCCCATGACGAATTGTTGGCTATGGATGGAAAGTATGCAGAGCTTTTTCAGTTGCAAGCTCAAGGGTATAAGTAATACTATATGCATTCTTGTTCTCTGGGGCCATCCCCATATCATGCCAGCGCACCAGCTCGCTATATGGGGTCACTATGTTTTGGGGCTCGCTAGCCAGCTCGGTCCATGGCCAGCCCTTCTATACCACCCGCGGACTTCTTCCTTCGTCATCACCCCGCCACAGCGTTTGTCCAAAAAAAACAGGGTTTATGTAGTACTGAGTAGTATGATTATTAAAGTAATGATACAGTTTCTGTCCCCATTAGTATCTTCATTGCTGTTGGGTTTCACGCTAATCGTTGCGACTGCGAAAGCACAAAGCTCGACAAGCCGGAGGCGCGTAGAGACAAAGGATGGGAGTGGTATCCCGCTTTTTTTTGCGGGGTAGGAACGGACAGCCTGACCACATGGAGGAGGGTATCGATAGATCCCTCCTACATAGTGGATGGCCCCAAATGACCTAAAATATTGAATAATTACGGACTGGAATAAATGATGATAATTTTAATATAAACAAGTCGCTTGAAAGCTATGTTATATGCTCATCAAAGCATTATTTTTGACACAAATAACTACCTAAAATGACAAGTAACAGCAACTTTGATTTATTTGAAAACAGGCATATAGGGCCTGATGCGAAGGCTACTAAAGAAATGTTAGCAGCCGTTAAAGTGAAATCTTTAAACGCTTTAATAAAAGCAACAGTGCCGAGCAAGTTACTGCTCAAAGGAGAGATGAACATACCAGATGCGGTATCGGAATATGATTACTTGCAGGAACTCAAGACGGTAGCAGCCAAGAATAAAGTATTCAAAACCTATATTGGACAGGGGTATTATGATACGATTACGCCAAATGTGATCGCTCGTAACGTATTTCATAATCCAGGATGGTACACGCAGTACACGCCTTATCAAGCTGAGATAGCACAAGGACGACTGGAGGCGCTGCTGAATTTTCAAACTTTAGTAAGCGATCTCACGGGTTTGCCAATAGCTAATGCATCATTGCTGGATGAAGGTACAGCAGCTGGGGAGGCGATGATGATGTTCTACAATCAAAAGAATAAGCGGAATAAAGAAGACGAGATTCAAAATGAGTTTTTTGTGGACCAACATGTCTATGAACAAAATAAAGAAGTAGTCTTGACTCGTGCTGAGCCTCTAGGGATCAAAGTGATCTTTGGCGATTGGAAGACATTCAAACCTAGCAGTAAAACATTTGGAATATTGCTTCAGTACCCGAATGCACAAGGAGAAGTAGAAGATTATAAAAAACTAGTAAAGCTGTGCCAAAAGGATAAAATCTATATCACAGCTGCTGCAGACTTAATGAGCTTGTCACTGGTAACTCCTCCAGGGGAGTGGGGAGCGGATGCTGTAGTAGGAAATACTCAGCGATTTGGCGTACCGATGGGGTATGGCGGTCCTCATGCTGCATACTTTGCGACTAAGGATACTTTCAAAAGAATGATTCCCGGTAGGATCATCGGTGTGTCCGTGGATGCAGATGATAACCATGCATTGCGTATGGCTTTGCAGACTCGCGAGCAGCATATACGTCGTGAAAAAGCAACTTCAAATATCTGTACAGCACAAGCATTGCTTGCGATCATGGCGAGTATGTATGGCGTATATCACGGTAAGGCGGGTATCATCCGAATAGCTACAAAGATCAATACACTGACTCAAACGCTTGAAGATGGACTAAAGCGATATGGCTATAAGGTGCTCAACGAAAGTTACTTTGATACATTGAGTATCAAAGCGACAAAGAAGGTAATAGTAGATATAAAAAAGAGAGCTAACAAGGCTAAGATAAATCTATTTTATAACGACTCTGAAATCAGAATCAGTGTAGGTGAGACTTGCAATGAAAGTGATATCATGGACTTGCTCGAAGTATTTAATACTAAGAATAAGAAAGCTACTAGCCATGGGCAAGCAGTAAAAAGTAGAAAAGTAAAAGTTGCTAAGAAGCTATTGCGTAAGTCGGATTTTATGACGCACCCGGTATTTAGTAGCTACCAAACGGAGACCAAAATGATGCGCTATATCAAGCGCCTAGAGAATAAAGATTTGTCTTTGGTACATAGTATGATTGCTTTGGGTTCATGCACGATGAAGTTGAACGCAGCGACACAATTGATGCCAGTATCTTGGGATGAGTTTGCAAATATACACCCATTTGCACCAGCAGCTCAAACGAAAGGTTATGCTCAAATATTTGAAGAATTGGAGCGATACTTATGTGAGGTGACAGGATTCACAGCATGTTCTCTACAACCAAATTCAGGTGCACAGGGGGAGTATACAGGTCTGATGACTATCCGTGCATATCATGAAGCGAATGGGGAAGCTCATAGAAATATAGCTTTGATACCTTCCTCTGCTCATGGTACTAATCCTGCAAGTGCTGTCATGGCAGGGATGAAAGTAGTAGTTGTGGATTGTGATGAAAATGGAAACATTGATGTCGAGGATCTTATGGCTAAGGCTAAGCAATACGCTGATACCTTGAGTGCCTTGATGGTGACCTACCCCTCTACACATGGAGTGTTTGAGACAGAGATCAAAAAGATATGTAAAACGATACATGACTATGGTGGTCGTGTCTATATGGATGGGGCAAATATGAATGCACAGGTAGGATTGACAAATCCGGGTATTATTGGTGCAGATGTTTGTCACTTGAATCTGCATAAAACCTTTGCAATTCCTCATGGTGGCGGTGGCCCTGGTATGGGTCCAATATGCGTCAACGATAGTTTGGCACCTTACTTACCAGGACATGCATATGCAAAGACTGGAGGGAAAAATGCTATCAAAGCAGTATCCTCAGCACCATGGGGCTCAGCAAGTATTTTGCTGATATCCTATGCTTATATTAGATTGTTAGGAAAGGTCGGTCTGAAGCGTTCTACGGAATATGCAATTCTAAATTCAAATTATATACGAGTTCAATTGGAGCAATACTACGATGTACTTTATGTCGGAGAAAAAGGAATGGCAGCGCATGAGTTGATATTGGACTTGCGTCCATTCAAAGCTATTGCTAGTGCGGAGGATGTAGCTAAGCGATTGATTGATTATGGTTTTCACGCTCCTACCTTATCTTTTCCAGTAGCGGGAACTATCATGATAGAGCCTACAGAAAGTGAGAGTAAAGATGAGTTGGATAGATTCTGCGCAGCTATGATCCAGATCCGTGAGGAAATAGATGAGATCGCTAGAGGAGAATATGATAAAGAGAATAATGTATTGCACAATGCACCACACACTTTAGCAAGACTTACAGTAGACGCATGGGACTATCCATATACACGAGAAAAGGCTGCGTTTCCGATAGCTTACTTGCATGAAGGATATAAATTTTGGCCTTCTATAGCGAGAGTGAATAATGCATATGGAGATAGAAATCTAATCTGTACTTGTCCTTCAGTAGAGTCGTATAGAACTGAAAAAGCTGCTGAATTAGCTGTTTAATAAAATCAAAAGTCAAGATACTTTTATATGATAGTAGTAACAGGTGCACTTGGATTTATAGGATCTTGTATGGTAAAAGTGCTCAACGATGCGAATATAGAAGTAATAGCTGTGGATGATTTTTATAAGGATAAAAAGGATCCCAACCTCGAAAATAAAGAAGTAAGAGAGTGGGTACATAGAGATATCTTTTTGCCTTGGTTTGAAATGCACTATGCTAAAGTAGATGCCGTGTTTCATTTAGGTGCAAGAACAGATACGACCGAACAGGACAGCACTATTTTTGATAGACTGAATGTGGCTTATAGCCAAAAGATATGGGAAGTATGCACCACTCATGATATTCCATTGGTCTATGCATCAAGTGCAGCTACTTATGGACTGGGGGAGCATGGATATAAAGATGATCATGAAGTAGTAGATCAGTTGACTCCGCTCAATCCATACGGAGTGTCTAAAAACGAATTTGATAAATGGGTATTACTCCAAGATAAGGCGCCTACTTTTTGGGCAGGTCTGAAGTTCTTTAATGTGTATGGCCCAAATGAATATCACAAAGGCAGAATGGCCTCTGTGATATTTCATACCTACAAGCAAGTGCGAGCGACTGAAGCAATGAAGCTCTTCAGATCGCATCGGGAGGATTATAAAGACGGGGAGCAGATTCGAGATTTTATATATGTCAAGGATGTAGTTAAGGTATGTAAATGGCTGATGGACCATAAACCAGAAAATGGTTTATATAATCTCGGTACTGGCCAAGCTAGAACCTTTTATGATTTGGCCTCCAATACTTTCAAGGCTATGGGTAAGCCCGAGCAGATTAGCTATATAGATACCCCCGAGGATATCAGGGAAAAGTACCAGTACTTCACTGAAGCGGATATGAGTAAACTAAAGAAAGCAGGCTATACAGATAAGTTTTATACCTTGGAAGAAGGGATAGAGGACTATGTAAAGAATCATCTGGTAGGATATAAGATCTGGTAGGCTAGCGCACCATCAATGTTTTTTTTGCTAAGCATCAGAAGCATCACTCCATCTTATTCATATCCATATAGTATATCAAGTACCACTTATTTGCCAGCTTGGAAAATCTCCTTTCCATACCATAGCCCATTTGTTTTTCAATGATGAATTCTGAAATTAGATTTGGAGAGATTACTCTGAATTCTTTGAGGTACTCTTCCTCATTGCCCATAAAAGGCTTGTGTGTTCTCCAGGTTTCTTCTCGCCATACAAAATTATTAATGGAATCTTGTGATAGTTCGAGGGCCATGGCCGGCATCCCATTTAAAGGAAATTGAATATGGCTCATTTGGTATAGGCTGTCTTGATGAAACTTCATATAGAAATCCATAAAGTCAACAGGTACAGCACTATCCTCATCAAATACGGAGTTGGAATGTGTAGCTTGATTTGCATTCTGTTTGCATGCAAATACAGAACAAATACAAATCAACATGAGGTAATTAATAGCTTTAGGCATGATCTTCTGATTGGGTGCTGTATACTAATATATATTCTTCATAACGCTTAAAATGCAAATGGTATTTCTGTTTGAAATCATCTTTGATGACCCAGCCTTCAAAGGTGCCTGACTCGTCCAATAAGGTAAATGGCTCGATAAGGATATGTTTTTTGAAATCCAATTTTCTCTTGCCATATGATTTGTAGAGGCACTCTTTCGCTCCCCAGTATAGATGCATATGTAGAATTTGATTTTTATCCAAGGATTCAAACTCCGCAGCATTCATAAATTTTGGGGATATACGTTCTATTTTTGGAACGATCAGTTGGATGTCGATGCCACAAATAATGGGACTTGCAATGACTGCAGCCATATCTTTACTATGACTCATAGAAATGTGGTATTTGCTATCTTCAAGATGAGGTTTGCCATATTCATCTTTGTATAGTCGACCTCTTATTTTTCTTCCAGACATCTTATGCAGTAGATATCTACTTGCTAGCCATTCTATTTGAAGGTTTCCTTTGATCGTTTTGTAGTGTTCTTTTTCGGATTCAGTCATATCTATACGATCTAGGAAATAGGCACGCGATTCGGTGATGTGCCAAATTCCAAACTCTCCGACTGGACTGATATTTTTTTGTACTAGTAAAGGCATAATAATAGGCTGAAAGATACAAAATAACCCGATTGTAGCAATTGTTAATATAACCGACAGTCTGCGAAACTATACTGTTCTTGTATTTCTATTCTTAGCAGGTCTGTACCAATAGCCAAAGCAGCTCTAGCAGGGAGTCAGCAAGCACTAAATAATATAGGAGACATTCTGAAACAGAAATGGTTGTAAATAGAAGTGTTGAGAACTGCGCCAGATGAAAAGAATCATTAAATTAGCATCTAAAATTAGCATAATATTTTGCCGAAGTCAATAACAATAAAGCATCTACATACCTTGACAGGTCATAATGGGTCTGTATACCAGCTGCAAGATGGCGGAGATGGTACTTTTCTCTCTGCTGGTGGAGATGGATGGATCGTACGCTGGGATCCCAATTCAGAAGATGTAGGGACTGGTAAGTTGATAGCAAAGACAGGTACGCAAATATTTAGTCTCTATTTTGACCCGAGCAGTACACTTTTAGTAGCTGGAGATATGTTGGGTGAGGTTCATTTTGTTAATCCAAATGACCCGGACGATATCCGTAGATTTCAGCATCATAAAAAAGGAGTATTCGGAATTCAAAAATTTGGGAATCACTTATATACACTAGGTGGATCGGGTTTATTCAGTAAATGGAATTTGGCGAAGGTGGGGGAGGTAGAGTCGATGCAATTGTCTGATCAAAGTCTAAGGTCGATAGCTGTGAGTGACACAAGTATTTATGTAGGATCTTCTGATAAGTCGATATACATGATCGACAAAGTATCTGAATCTGTGCATAGTGTGACCAATCACGCTCATGAGAATTCTGTATTTTCTTTAGCCTTTGATCCAAATGTACACCACCTGCTCAGTGGAGGAAGAGATGCGATGTTGAATATATGGACAGAAGGCAATGAATTAAAGATTTACAAAGGAGTCACGGCGCATCTGTTTACGATTAATACCATCAAATTTAATCCCTCGGGGACATTGTTTGCTACGGGGAGTAGGGACAAGACGATTAAGATATGGGATGCGAAGACCTACAAATTGCTCAAAGTCATCGAAGCTATTAGAGATCTCGGTCATGTGAATTCAGTCAACCATTTATTGTGGCTTTCTGAAACTATACTTCTATCTTGCAGCGACGACAGGACCATAAAAATGTGGCAAATAAATATTAAACAATGATTTTCTCAGATATCAAGATAAAGGAAGCGATTGCTAACAAAGACATTGTAGTAGAACCTTTTAGGCCTGCGTGTTTGGGTACCAACTCATACGATGTACACTTGGGTGCTAATCTTGCAGTGTACAACGATAGAGTGCTTGACGCCAAGCGTCACAACAAGGTCTCCCACTTTGTCATTCCTGAGGACGGATTTGTAATACAACCGGGTACACTGTACTTAGGTGTTACAGAAGAGTATACGGAGACGCATACTGCGGTTCCTTTCCTAGAAGGCAAGTCTAGTGTGGGCCGTCTAGGCATAGATATTCATGCTACAGCAGGTAAGGGAGATGTGGGTTTTTGCAACAATTGGACCCTTGAGATCTCATGTGTGCAGCCAGTGAGGATCTATGCCGGTATGCCTATAGGGCAGCTGATCTATTTTGCAGTCGAAGGGGATATTCTGAACTATTACAACAAGAAAGAAGGCGCTAAATACAATGCTAAATCGGTAAAACCGGTGGAAAGCATGATGTGGAAAAACACCTTTTAAAAGACCCTCTAAAGCACTTTTCCAAAGCTGATTTACAGCAATCCAGCCTGACGTACTCCATTCGACATTGCTTTTCTAGCTAATTATTTGAGCTTCTTATACATATATATATACTTCGTATGCTTATCTTTGTGGTTTATAGACTCATTTTAATACATATCTAAGTATGTTAAGAAAATTATTATGGTTTGCATTTGCATTATTTATAGGATTTGTTTGGATTCCTATGATGATAAAATCATGCGACAAAGATGCCACTGCTGAAAGAATGTCAGAATTGAGAGCTGCTAGAGATAGTGAAGAAGACACAGTTTTCAAAGCAGATGAAGACTCAGGTGATGATGAGTATATTATTAGCGATGAAAGTGATAGAGAGGATAGACTCGCTGGTGATGATGAGCTCAATAGCAAAGAAGCACCAGGTGAGGATTACGATGATATTGATAGTGAAGACGATGAAGATGATTTTGTGGAGAAGTCACCAGTTGCTGTTAATAAAACAGCTAAGACTACTATTTCTAGAAAAGTAATTGAAGAGACGACCTATAGCGATGAGTCCAATGTTGGATACTTTGTCATTACTGGATCATTTGCTGATGAAGTAAATGCAGATCGAATGGTGGAGCAGCTCAAAGAGATGGGCTATGGTGATGCGGAAAAGATTGTTTTTGATTTTTCTCAATACTACTCTGTAGTATCGGGTAAGTATGACACAGAATCTAGCGCCCGTGCCAAGTCGCTAGAATTGAAAAATAGAAACATCAACGCATATGTTCATAAGATGCGTTCTAAGTTGTTTGGAGATTAATAGCTAATCAAGACATACACCCAATAAAAAAGCGTCTCATTTTGAATTCAAAATGAGACGCTTTTTTTATTGAATGCGAGTAGTCAGAAGAGTCCTAAAACTTGTCTTGCCAAGCAAGTACACCGCCTTCTAGGTTGCGTACATTTTGAAAACCAGCTTCTGTAAGTAGCGTCTTAGCCATACCACTTCTAGCACCACTGCGACAGTGGACTACTATTTCCTGATCTTTTTGATCTTCATAGTCATTGACTACTTTCATGATCTCTCCAAGTGGGATCAATTTTGCGCCAAGGTTAAATTCTTCATATTCATGTGGCTCTCTCACATCTATGAAGATAAACTCTTCTTTACTATCTAGCTTTTGTTTTAGTTCGTCAATTTTGATATCCATGATTACTTAGGTTGTATTATTAATTTTTCTCTTAATAGGACATTGCTGTCTGCGTCAGACAAATGTATTAAATAAATTCCAGCAGGTAAAAAGCCCAGCTGAATATTATCACTTTGCCAGTCTTGGCTATGCACCATTTTACCTTGTATATCAAAAACATCAACTTGAGCGGATAAGTTCTCTTTGTTATTCCATTTTATATTGAGCTCACCAGCAGTAGGGTTGGGGTATAGGTTTATTTTTTCGGTCTGCGGCTTTGATACAGAGGTGTATATGGCATTGTTGACGCCCATAACAGGCCTAATCATCACAGCTCCATTAAGGGTAGCGGAAGGGAAGGGGGTCCAATTGGTTTCATCTGTACTAAAGAAGTTATATGGAGATACGCCATCTATAGTGATGTCAAAACCCACTGGTATAGCATCATCAAATTCATTACTCACCTGTTCCCAGCCTATAAAAAAATCTGTATCCGCATCGATGGGTACAGGTAGCAACTCTTCTGTAAATGTTTGTTGTAATCTGTAAGTCGTAAAGCCTTGCAGTGTATCTGCAAGTTCATCTACATAGAGTGGTTTTAGCAGTTCACCCACAAACACGGGATCAGATTGCAGGGAGCCTCTCCATACCTTTAGGTTGAAGAGCTGATCCGAAACATCATTTCTAGCGCGCGTAAAGTGTATTTGGATTGCAGTCAAGGTATCTGCTACAGTAGTCCTATATTGTACAGCGATATTAGTGCCTGACCCTTCAGCTTGGATACCTATTTCTGCAGTACCGTCATCATAGGCATAGTAGTCATCTATGAGGGTTCTTTGCCTAATAAAGTTGTTGTCCAATAAGCCAGGGTTATTTTGATCTTCTACGGGGGCAACAGAAAAAGTAGTTTCAAATTGTAGAGCATCAAAACCATTAAAAGACTGTGTGATGTCAAATTCTTTTTCTACAGTTACAATCTTAGTTGTGTCTGGGTCGATATTAAAGTCCAGTTGACTAACTAAGTATTGACTTGGAGCCAACACCTGCTGACCACTATTCAATTCATTGATCTCCATCAAGGATAATAATTTTGCTGATCCAATTCCTACCCCAACATCAAAGTGATTATAAAAGCTAAGGGTGAATGTGCTTCTAAGATGACTATTCGTATTGCTCAAAAATTGTCTGATTGGCATCGCAGTGTATCGCTTCAATATGCCTTGTGAAGGATACTGGAAGCCAAAATCCCTAAAAGTGGTGCTTGGGATTTGATTGTTGATAAGTCTTACCATATCTAGGTGCCACAAGTCTTCATTCCCTTTACCAGAAGATGTATTTCTAAATCGAAACTGAAAATCAGCATGTAAAAACGAAAGGTCATTGATCTGTAT
>CALJVI010000141.1 GCA_937974575.1 uncultured Saprospiraceae bacterium
GTGAAATTACTGTAGCAATAGTAGCAACAGCAAGAAGTACATATGTGGAACTCCGGAGGAGTGAAAGTACTGTAGCAATTGCTCCAGAGGAGTGAAATTACCGTAACAATAGCAAGAAGAACATATACGGAACTCCAGAGTAGTGAAATTACTGCAGCAAGAGCAAGAAGTACATATGTCGAACTCCATAGGAGTGAAATTACTGTAGCAAGAAGTACATATGTGAAACTCCAGAGGAGTGAAATCACCGTAACAATAGCAAGAAGAACATATACGGAACTCCGGAGGAGTAAAATTACTGCAGCAAGAGCAGGAAGTGCATGTGTAGAACTCCGGAGGAGTGAAATTACTGTAGCCAGAAGTACATATGTAAAACTCCAGAAGAGTGAAATTACTGTAGCAATAGCAAGAAGTATATATGTGGAACTCCGGAGGAGTGAAATTACTGTAGCAATAGCAGGAAGTACATATGTGGAACTCCAGAGGAGTGAAATTACTGCAGCAATAACAAGAAGTACATATGTGGAACTCCGGAGGAGTAAAATTACTGCAGCAATAGCAGGAAGTACATATGTGGAACTCCAGAGGAGTGAAATTACTGTAGCAATAGCAAGAATTACATATACGGAACTCCAGAGGAGTGAAATTACTGTAGCAATAGCCAGAAGTACATGTGTGGAACTCCAGAGGAGTGAAATTACTGTAGCAGGAAGTACATATGTGAAACTCCAGAGGAGTGAAATGGTCTAAACATTATGCTTTTGATAAGCAAGTAGAATGGCTAGCCCAAGACAAAGATCCAACACACATATTCAAGTCCAAACAATAGGTACCTAAAAATTTAAAACTTAACAAACACACCACCCATGAGATTTGTACCAAAAGTACGATAACCAGCCCAACGCTCATACTTCTTAGAAGTAATGTTGTTGATGTCTATCCAAGCACCAAAAGTCTCATTGAGTGCATACTCTGCACCAAGACTTACATCATAAAGCGTATTCAAGTACTCAATCGTAAAGCTGTCTGTGATATTGGCCACAGGGTTAGCCGTAAAAAACTCCGCATGTAGCGAAAGCTTATCATCCAGCATTTTGTATTTCGCATTAAGATTGATTTCTAGAGTAGGAACATGCCATGCTTGCTCTTGGGTATCTAGCTTGATAAATGACTTTGTAAAAGCCGTAGCAAGGTGCAGCTTCTTCAATAAAGTTAGTTCAGCAGTAGCTTCTACATAAATAATATTTGCTTGATCGCTCAATACATTAAAACGCAAAGGATCAGACATATTTTGTAAATACAACGGAAGCGCATCAACCTGCTTGTATCCACTCTTTACTACATAACTTACCGTCTTTACCTTTCCCTTTAATCCGCCATAGTAGTCATTATACTTCGTGTTGAACAAAGTCGGGTTAGAAACGAGATAAGGGCTGTAATTGGTCAATGATCTGAAAGTATTCTTTTTGATGTTTCCTTCCCAGCCTGCAAAGGCAACCAATTTGTTGCCAGCAATATTTGCAATAGCTTCAATAATAGGAAGCGCTGAAAATGACTTATCGTGAAAAACTAAATTTCCACCAATCAACACTTTGAATTTTTCTGCATGAAAAGATGCCGTAGGTCTGAAAGTTAAAGTGTTTAAGGACTGTTTAAAATCAGTACTATCCTTAAAGCTTGATAGATCGCCAATGACTTCTAAAGCTACAGGATGTTCACGTTTCAAGTACTTCTTTGTTTTGGCAGAAAAAGCAAGCCCCTTTTCAGATCCATCAAAAAAGTCACCATGCGTATACAAATCTACATTCCCACCAAAATTGAATTTTTCTATATCATTCTCAGGCGATATGTAAGAAGTAGAAATGTCTACCGTACGGAAACGTTGTCTTACCTCTTGCTCCGTATAGCTAATGTTTTCATTGTCATACCCAAAGAAATGATCAATCTGTTCTCTAAAGTTGACTTTGCTTTGGAGATAAATATCTTCCTTTATTTTATAAGCCCCTTGAAGGAAAGCATCGGTATTTATAAATTTTTGATTTTGGACATTCGCATTGTTATTCGCTCTATGGTAGGTAGCACCTGCGCCAAGGTCAACACGATCAGCAATAGTCCCAAAGTGAGACAACTCGCCATAGTACATATTAGGAATACCAGCACCAGCTTTTAAGTAGCTGTGTTTCACGGCCGGTAGTTCGTCAGATTTCATCGCTATCGGTTTGATGTCAGGAGCAGGGTAGTTGATCAACATCGGCTTCGCACTGATTTGATAATTAACTACTCTATTGGAAGAGTCGACTGGTGGCAAGGAAGGATTGATGTCAAGTTTGTCCGATTCTGCCAATTGAGCTTCAAAGTTTTTGATGATCTCAACAGACTCAGATTCAAGCTTATCTTCTTCTTGTGCATGTACAAAACCAACAAAACCAATAAAAAGAATGAGGGTACTTAAAATATATTTACTCATGACGAATATGAATTTTATGATTGATTATTATTGACCACCGTCCATAGGTAGGTCACCATTACTAGGCGCTGCATTAATTCTACTCTCTGCTTCAATTTTCGTGTTCAGCGCAATGAGTTTTTTATTAGCAATGCTCACCAACTCTTGAGATTCAGTGTAGCTTTCAGTTACCGCTTCTAGAGCAGCTTTTGCATTGAGTAGATCACCTTGTTTACTTAGAATATCAGACAATAAAATAATGGACTTAGCAATCCAGAATTCCTGACCAGCACTTTCTTTATGCGCTTTCATTACGATCCCTTTAGCAATGTCCACTTCATTTTGAGTAAAGTAGATCTCTGCGATGAGGTATCGAGACTCCGCAGCTATTTCTCCTTCTTTGATATTACGAAGTGCTTTATTGAAGTTTTCTAAAGCCTTATTGTAATCCTTTTTCTCATAACCGATCTTACCTTGATAGAAAGCAGCGACACTTTTTTGATCAGGAGAAGCGAGAGGGTTGATCTCAATCTTGCTAGCCATAAAGTACACGCCATCTGTATTGTTAATTTTGTAAGCAGATCTCAAGGCATTCAATTGAGCCTCTAGCTTATTTTCGGTACTAGCTATACTTTCTATTTTGCTATAAAGCTGGTAAGACTTCACAAAGTTTTGATCAAAGTTGTAAGCGATAAGAGCAGCTTTGCCTAGGGCTTTTTCGTAAAACTTACTATTGCCTTTATCTATGACTTTTTGGTAATACTGCATCGCTTGGGCGTATTCTTTTTGCACCACCTTGGATTCCCCTAATACATAAATCGCTTCTATGGAATACGCTCCATTTGGATAATCTTCCAAGTAGGAGATCATAGCAGGGATAGCTCTATCGTATTGGGCATTGGCATAAGCGTTCTTAGCGGCTCTAAAACTTAGGGCTTCTTGCTCAGCATTATCCATCTTATAGCCTGGAATAGACTTTCTGAATTTTACATACTCTTTAGGAGAACCTAGATCTTGAATATAGATCTCTTCGAGGGCAAGGAGTGCTTGATCGGCTTCCACCTTGTCGGGATTATGTTTGAATACTTCCTTGTAATAATTGATGGCTTCAGGATAGCTTTCTTGATTGTACTTTGATAAACCCAGCTTCAATAGCGCTGCATTATATAAAGTAGAGTTAGGATATTCCTTTAGCAATTGCTGGAGCGGTGCTTCAGCATCAGAAAGAGTACCTGCTTGGATATAAGCTTTACCTATAGCATAAAGCGCATCGTCAGCATATTCCGACTCTGGAAAGTCACTTACGATCAATGCCATGAGCTGAAATTTTTCTATACTAGACCCCTGTAAACCTCTCACATTTGCTTTTTGGAAAAGGGCATATGGGTTGGGCTTGTCGTTGCTATTGATCACATCATCATAGTAACGCAGCGCTGTGGTATAATCATTCAATTTGAATGCAGAGTCACCAGCCTTTAGTTTAGCATCATTAAGGACTTGGTCTTTGATATAAGTGCTTTTGATATTGGCCTTGTTTATTTCAATACCGCTGATGGCTTTTTTAAAGTGACTCAGAGCCTGTGTATAGTTACCACGTTTGAGATAGTTGTATCCTTGTGTATAGTTGGCAGTATGTACAGTAGCATCCTCCGGCATACTAGCGCTATTTGGACTATTTAAAAAAGCACTCAAATATTGCTCACTTTTTGCCAGTTCTCCATTCTTGTGTGCGATATCACCCAATCTATAATTGGCGAGTGCTTTGGTTTGTGGATCTGCATTGGCCTCAAGAGACTTATCAAAAAACTCCACAGCTGCTTCCACCTTTCCTGCATTATAAAGCTCGATACCTCTAGAATAAGTGACTTTTTGGTAGGTTTCCTCCATTCGGTTGGTACGGTTGTTAATCTTTTCAAGCACAGCAAGCGCTTTTGTATAGTCTCTGGTATTTAAAAACATTTTACTCAAGTAGTCCTGTGCTTCTAAGTATCTCTTATCCTCAGCTCCGACTTTCTGAAAGATATCTATAGCTTCAGTATCATACTTCATCTCGTAGGAGAGCTTAGCATAATTCCAGTTTGCATCTTGCTGTGTAGATGGATTGAAGTCTTGCCTTCCAGCCGCGGCAAATGCATTTCTAGCATTGTTCTTTTCACCCAATTTGACATGGCAATCTCCGAGTAAGAAATAAGCATTCTGACCAAGTTCACTTTTGACGGTACTTACTTCTTTGAAGTTTTCTACAGCTTTGGCATAGTTTCCAGATTTGTATTGTAGAAAGCCAATTTGATAGAAAGTTTCTTTACTCAGTTTTTCTGTTATTTCAGCGTAGCGCTCTAGGTAGGGTAGAGCAGCTGCATAGTCTTGCTTTTCAAAATAGGATTGCCCTATCAGTAAGGTCAATTCTCTTTTCTTTTTGACGCTAGGTTCGCTAAGTAAAGGATTCGCATATGCGATTACCTCATCGTACTTTTTCTCGGCAAAATAGATCTGTGCTACGTAGTACGGGATATGATTATTGTAATTTTTTGATTGCTCAGCATTTTTCAGATTGCGTAAGGCTTTTGCATAATCTTCGAGATAGAAATGAGTCAGTCCTAAGTAATAGTTGGAAGGGTAGTAGTAGACATCTCTTTCATCAGCCATTCTACTAAAATAAGTTCTAGCCGCAGCCCATTTTTGTCGAACAAATAAAGAGTATCCATTTTTAAAGAGCACATCCTTTTGCTCGGCTTTTGGAAGGTTGTTGACATCGACCATTGCATAGAACTCAATTGCCTTTTTATATTCTTTTTGATTATAATAGTAGGTGGCAGCTTCTAGGATGGCTTCGTTGGCAATAGGGTCAGGCGCATAGGCTTTAACAAAATCAAGAATCAGCATTTCACTCTTTTCTTGCTCTAGTCTAACTGCAGCCCTGGCGAAATTAAGCTCCGAGCGCATCTTGATCTCCATCCATTCTGGCTGTGATACTTGACGAGTCATCTCCAAGACACGGGCATAATTTTTCTGAGCCTGTCCATAAAGGCTTTTCTCGAAAAATTTATTCCCTTTCTTGTATGCCTTATTGATCTCGGTATATCGAGCTGTCTCTTGCGCAAATGCCAATGATGAAAACATGGTGAGGATCACCGCTATTAGTACACTTCTCATAATCATTACTTAATTCTTTACCAATATTTAGTACGTCGATTACATACATATGATACAAGTATCACAGAAGTATCAGCTTGTAAATATTTACAATGTGAATCTTAAGAGTAGAGGTGCGTGCTATTATCTTTTCGGTATGAGATGATGTGAAATGGTTCCAAAGGCATATTTCCCTTTATTTATGCTTATCACAACGCCCAAATATATAGATTTATTAGATATTAAAGAAATATATCATGTGTAAACATATAGGGCTAAATAGAGCTCCCCGTAATTATTCTCCATTTCAAGGGATATCATAGCTTTCAAGATTATTAAACCCACCAAACTGCCCAAGGACCAAACAAGAACAGCCCTACGGTGCCTACTGTGTTAGACCGACCAAACTGCTCAAGGAACCATCACATAAAGCCTTAGGTGCCTAGCACAAAAGAAAGCAGCCCTTAGGTGCCTTAGGTGTTAAAACGAACAAGCTGCTCAAGGAATCATCAAGAGTAGCCCCTACGGTGCCTAGCACAAAAGAAAGCAGCACTACGGTGCCTACGGTGTTAAAACGAACAAACTGCTCAAGGAACGATCAAAAGCAGCCCGAATAAAACGCACAAACTGCCCAAGGAACAATCAAAAACAGCCCCAGCAAAATCCCTTTTTTTGCATGAGGGATAGGAGTGATGCGACCCCTTTGGGAGCAGACTATGGTGCTTTTCAACCATAGTCCAAAGCGAAGCGGAGTCACGCAAAGCCCGACCCGCAGCGAGGAATTGAAGCAGAGCAAAGGGGCATGCCCAAACAAAAATAGCACCTCCCAAAAAGAAGATGCTATTTCAACAAGTTACTCAGCTAAAAACACCAGATCTACTGCTCAGCTTTGATAAATTTGACTTTTGTAGAATTCATATGCGAATCTTGGATCACTATGAAATACATGCCATGCACATACTGCGAAACATCAAATCGTTCATCACTAAAACCCTTTTGCATAAACGTATTACGCTCCGTCATCAAGGCACCTTGAGCATTGTATATTTGAATCAAATAATTATCAGATTCTTTGGATTCCAAGACCAATCGGATCTCATCGGTCGCAGGATTAGGCAGTATGTCAAAAACCGAAAGATGCAGAGATTCTGAATTATCCAGCCTTGGCTCCAACTCACTATTGCTAGCCGTTTCTGTAATAAAAATAGGTCTTCCCGATAGACTAATATTGTTGCTATTAATCGCTAAAACTTGATCTGTATCTGTGAAATTCCACTCTCTTTTGTATACCTGACCATAGCCAAAGCTTGCTGGGAAAGTATAGGAACCGGCAGCAAATTCGGACTGATCGATAGTCGTTTTTGCCCACAGGATATACTTGTACCTACCATTGGCCATACGCAAGGCAGCTCCATCAAGCTGGGGAGGCAGATTCATCAGCGCAGTTCTGTTTGCATCGTAACGGCTGCCCCATACAAAATCGGCAGCAGACTTATAGGCAATAGCTTCTAGATTGCGCACTTGAGAATAAGCATTGGTTCCTGTCAGCCTTTTGTGCAGACCGTATAGATCAAACTCTGTGACCGCTTCGGTCTCTGAAGTTTTATCACCCAGGTTGTAGACATGCATTTGACGCACATCATTTTCCATAGCCTTGGCGACAGCTTTGATGATATAGTTGACTTGCATTTGCTCGCCACCACTCATAGCATCGGCACGGAAAGGTATTCTGGGTACATTGATCTCTGTGATGATCCATTCTTTTTGCGGATGTTCACCACCGGTGTATCCGTAGTTGTCCAAGATGTCTTGGTAATTGTTTTTTGTAGTGGTGATGCCTTCAGCTGCTCTATCTGAGTGCCTATGAAACACACGGGAATCACTCGCAAAATCGTAGTCATAAATAGAGCCATCAATATCAGGATAGGAGTGAAAACCCATCACGTCAAAATACGCTCCCCCTTTGAGAGGGTATTCTGCCGTGACTGCACCGCCGGTATTGGGGTCATCAGTATTACGCAGGATGGCATCCAAAAAGCTGGTAAATCCTACCCCTGCAACAGTAACATAATCATCTGGCTGCAAGGTCTTTATGATCTCCCAGCTGATTCTCAAAGTACGGACATAATGCTCGATAGGCGCGCGAAGGATATACTCACATGGGTCAGGATCATTGTCCCACCAGTTGCCAGCCGGATCGCCAGGTTGACGCCATCCTCTATTGCCTGTAAGGTCAAATCCTGGCTCATTCCAAATCTCCCAAAATTTTACGTGTTCACCGTATCTGCTGACTACTTCGTAAAGATAAGCAGCGTAGAAATTATCATCGTTGTATGGAGTACCATTGGCACCATCATCCCAGATGTCGCTGTATAGATTACGGAACATGGCAGACTTAAATCCATTGCCACAATGATCCGTTTGATCTTTGTGCCAGTCTGCTGGGAATCCCACAATCATAGTAAGGTCTTCCATGCCTAAACTGGCATAGTGCTCATAGGTCTCCAATCTAAAATCATATCCATAAACTGCTGTGATCACATCGTATAAACCTGGACGCATAGAACGTGCACCGATTCCTTTGACGCCTAGGGCCTCGTTTCCTGCAGCCAGATTGGCCATCTCTTCATCCGTCCATGGCGGATTGTACCCTACGTTGGTCCCTGGTCTGAATAGGCCTGTGTATGGAGTGACTTGGTCATTGGCAGTGTAGTTTACATTGCCACCATTGCCACCTCCACCATTTCCGCTAGAAGTTACATTGACATTGAATGAACAGAATTCTTCATTGTTGCACATATTAATAGCTCGATACTGAATAGTGTAAGTTCCTGGACCTACTTGACTGTTTCTCGTTGGACCACCTGTTTGTACTATTTGGATAGAATTTGATGGAAAACAAATGTTGTTCGCAGTTGGTGTGTCAAAAGCTAACACAGTTGTATTGGCACCTGATGGAATAACCAAGTCCAAATCAGCTGGACAATTGAACTCAATTGAAGTAGGTATTGATGGAGGGAGAGTCGTTACCGTCCAAGAACAAGTAGCTGTATCGCCACATAAATTATAAGCTACAAAGTCAGCCGTTGTGAAGCTTCCTGGGCTCAATGTTAAGCCTTGGTTAAACGCAAAACCTGCTCCATTCGTCATTACACCATCAGAGCCATTTGGACCTTCTTCAGTACAAATACTATTGTACGTTGGTAAGTTGAAAAACCAAAGAGCAGTTGGGGCAAGAGGAGGATTATTAACTTGAAATGTCTGATCATCTGGGCAATTAACTGTTATTGTTGAGCTGTTATTTTCTTCAATACTAATATCGAACGCACAAATTGCAACATCTCCACAGTTATTAGTTGCCCTATGGCGAATAGTGTATTCTCCTGCTGTTAAGGTGCTGTTATTTGCAGGGCCACTAAGTCTGGTAAGAGAAAAATTTCCATGCTCACAAACACTAGTGACACTAGGAATTTCATAATTGATTTTTACATCATTACTGCCTGGAGGAATAGTAAATACCAAATCGTCAGAACAGTCTAAACTGATGGATGAAGGCGTATCTCCACTATTTATGTTTATAATAAACTCGCACATCTCAACATCACCACAATTATTGGAAGCTCTATATTTAACCGCATAGCTTCCGACGCCTAGGTTGGAGTTGTTATTTGGACCTGTGATTAGTCCTAAAGACAAGCCACCTGCATTACAAGAACTAGATACAGAGGGAGCCGTCCAGTTGACAAATGCCGTCGTCTGGCCAGGTGCCAATTGTATACTTCTGTCTGAAGGACAATTCAAGAATGTAACAGAGGAATTACCTCCCGTGGTAGCGCTTTTTATGGAAATATTGAATTCGCAGATGGCTTCATCCCCGCAGTTATTGGTCCCCCTATATCGGACTGTGTAGCTACCTGCTGAAAGAGTAGAATTATTGTTTGGTCCACTGATCAAGACGTTCGTATTGACCCCTACAGTACAGGTGCTTGCCAACGTAGGTGGAGTCCAATTTACAAAGGTACTGGTTTGACCAGCAGGCAGTTGAATAGTCCTATTTGGTGGACAGTTGGTATATGTCAGACTTCCATTGCCTCCTCCATCACAGGGGACTTCCATGATATATTTTCTCTGACTCCACTGATTGGTAAAGCTCCATTTTCCATTCCATGGATGCATTACCGTGTAGTCGTTTTCTGCATCATTGTCTTGACAAAAGCCACAATCTTGATCAATATTTCTATAAGATGGATTGCCTTCTCCGAGCCACTGCAAGTTGCCTTCATTTGTAGCATCAGATAAACCGATGTACACCATCTCTTCGATTTTGTCTTGCAGGAAGCCGTTTTCTGCTGCATCATCTATGGTGACTAAATAGCCTCCTTGTTGAGTTGCTGCACTGCGGGCAGAAGCAGGTCGAGATGTATTGTTGGATAGGAAGTATTTTGACTCATTGTGTTCACCGAGGTATTGATAACCGCTTATAGCACTAGCGCACTCGCCACCACCGTTGCCGCCACCATCATCGCAAGCTATCTCTACGATATATTTTCTTTGGCTCCATCGGTTGGTGAAGCTCCATCCACCACTCCATGGGTGTATCAATGCAAAATCATTTTCAGCATCATTTACGTTGCAAAAATTGCAAAAATCATAATTGGTGTAAGTCAATGCATCACCATTTTCCCATGTCAAGTTTCCTTCGGATGCTGCATCATTCAGACCGATATAAACCATCTCGTCTATTTTGGATTGGAGATAGTTGTTTTCTGCCGCTGAGTTTATGCTTGCTAGATTTCCACCCATACTTATAGCTTGAGTTTGAGCTTGCATAGCTTGTGCAGGCGCATTGGACAGGTAATAGGTGCTATTATTAAAACTTCCTATGAGTGTGAAGTTGTTTACATTCTCCTCGCATTGCGCATTCAAATGGGAAGAAATGCTTGGACCAAAGACCAGACTTAAGCAAAAGAAAAGTTGGATGGATAAAGGTGTTTGTTTTTTCATGACTTTGTTTTTCGTAAATTCGAAATGTTTAGTTTTGTTTCATGAGGCATGAGTATTCCTAGGTATTCTTTCTAAAGATAATACTAAGATCAATAACGTTGCAAAAATTATCGCTTTTATGAAATCCCCAAAACGAAAAAGGCCACCTCAAATAAATGAGATGGCCTTTAAGTTTATGATTTTGCTCTAGTTGCTAGATATGCAACCTAGCTTTTCTTTCTAATAATACTTCTTCGGTCTCTTCCCGTTCTGGGTCAGGTACACAACAATCTACAGGACAAACTGCCGCACATTGTGGTTCTTCATGAAAACCACAGCATTCTGTACACTTGTCCGGTACGATATAATAGTAGTCGTCTTCGACTGGTGCATTCTGATCTTCCACTGCGACTTCCTTTCCTCCTTCTAAGACATACGTCCCTTTGACTCCTGTGCCATCAGCGATTGCCCATTCTACACCTCCTTCATATATTGCATTGTTTGGGCACTCTGGCTCACAAGCTCCGCAATTGATGCACTCATCCGTAATAATTATTGCCATAAAACTGCTTTATTTACAATTCAACAAAAAGCTGCAAAAATAGTTCCTATACCTTTAAAAACCCCAATTTTTAGCAATTTATTATGTAATCCCTATTATTGACCAGCTGTAGACTGATCCATATAGTCCAAAGTCAGCTGCAGCATAGCTTTCACACCAGTCAACATACCCTCGTCTTGCACCAAAAACTTTGGAGAATGATGCGGATGTGGCTCTGTATCTCCAGCAGCACGACCTCCTACGAAGTAAAACAAAGCAGGTACTACCTCAGCATAAAAGGAGAAATCCTCGGCACCAGTAATGGCTGGAATAACCCTAACATTCTCTTCTCCCGCTGCTGCAAATAATGAAGGCAACATTTGTCTAGTCAGTTCTAAATTATTGAAAGTAACAGGGCAGTTTTTGATGATGTCTACTTCAGCAGTAGCCCCTTGTGCTTCAGCTATCGACGTAGCTGTTTTTCGTATTCTTTCGTGTATGATATCTTGCATATCTGTGTCCAAGGTTCTGATCGTTCCGATCATGGTGCATTCTTCGGGGATAATATTATTTCTTACGCCTCCCTTTATCATTCCGACTGTGATTACAGCAGCCTCCTTTGTAAGGTCAGTTTGCCTACTTACGATGGTTTGTAGACCCATGATGATCTGAGCAGAAGTAACTATCGGATCTACACCAGACCAAGGTCTAGAACCATGTGCCTGAACGCCTTTTACTTTTATTTCAAACCTATCTGCTGCAGCCATCATGCCACCAAATTTATACGAGATATGACCTACCTCATCACGAGAAGATATATGCTGACCAAACATGATATCTATACCATATTTGCTTATCAGGCCTTCCTTTACCATAAGACTAGCACCACCTTCTTCACCTACTGGTGCACCTTCTTCCGCAGGCTGAAATACAAATACAACTTTACCTTTCAACTGATCTTTCATACTCATCAATGCTTCTGCCACACCCAGGAGCATAGATACGTGCGTGTCATGACCGCAAGCATGCATGACACCCACATCATTACCCAGATATTGCGATACCTCCTTAGATTGATAGGGCAGATCATTTCGCTCTGTTACAGGCAGGCCATCTATATCTGCTCGCAACCCTATAGTGGGGCCAGGATTGCCGGAGTCCAAGACAGCCACTACACCAGTATGCGCCATCCCTTGATCAGGTGCGTAGCCCATACCTTTTAGTATCTCCACGATCTTGTCCGAGGTTTTGAATTCTCGATTTGATAGCTCCGGATATTGATGAAAATGATGCCGATATTCTATGACTTTTTTCTCCACTTTTGCAGCAGCATTAGCAACCAATTCGGTATTGTTTACTTGTGCAAATCCCGTGGTGCACATCAGACTTAGAACAAGAAAAAGGAGCATCCATTTTAAACAATTCATATGACAGTTGTTTTAGTAAAATTTATTTTTAGATCACTAAAATTAATGAATTTGTAGAGAATATTTATATTTTTTATTTGGGGCCATCCACCAGCAAGAGACGTAGAAGGTTACGTCTCTTGCTGGTGGTCGCTACGTTTCAGGGCTCGTTTTTCACTCGGTCCTTTGGACTGACTCCTTCGTCGTCCCCCTTGCACATCGCTTGTCCAATTTTTTTCTAGTTTATAGAGGTGTGAAATATGGATTCACTTGCCAAATTCCAGATATCTGGTTCTGCAACTTTTATGTATTTTCTTACCCTACTGGGAATATGCTTGAGTATGAATTTGGGCCTATTTTCAAAGACTATTTCATGAGAGCATGTATAAGAATTTATACTGCAAGTGGTATTGCGAAATCCTAGCTTTTCAAGTCCTAATATTGCTCCATGTGTGTAGTCAAAAGGGACAGCATTTTCATCTTTGTATTCAATTGTAATCTTGATTTCACTAAGTGTTTTTTCATTACTTTTTTGCAGGATATTTATCAGTGTCAAATTTCCTAAACTGTCATATGCATAATTTGTAACAGTCATTTTTATTAAGGTGTCTGCTATAAATGGATAGTGGTATACAATTCCTGTTTTTTGGTGTACTGTACCCTGACTATTGTATTTAATATATTGTTCGGATTGTACTTGAGCACTTTCTTTTTCTTTATTCTCAAAGCTCATGCATTTATAAACAATATTGTCATTTGAATCATATGCGAAATCGTAGATATTAAATGAAGTATGTGGATTGGTTTGCTTAACAATCTTGCTGGGTAACAACTGATTTTTATTTCGATATGAAAAGTAAGACGCACCTTGGAAACAAGTATCGATTTTTGAGTTCCCATTTTTTGAACAATGCAAGACTTTAATTCTTCCAAATTCATCAGACTCTACTTTTCTAGACAGTTTTTGATGGAGATTGTTTTCCCAGGATATTTGATCTAGTATGTTATTGGTGTAATGGTAGTTGATTTCTTTATATGCGCTCAGCTTATTAGCGCTGCGCATTTCCAAAACTTGCTTTTGCAGCTGTCCGTTTTTATACCTGTAGTATCTACCTTCTTCTGTATAGCTATTGTTGGAGTACTTAACCAATAGATTGCTGTCACTATTCATTCGATATACATATTTAACAGAAGATGGACTTGGATTATAGGAACTGTTTTTATGTTCTACTACCTGGATGGTATCTCCAATTTGTTCTATGATAAATTTAGATTCCCATTTGTACAATTTGTCGTTGAAGGTTTCATTAATTGTAGTTACTGCAATGCTATCAAGTTTGGATTTTTTATTACTGTTTTGAGCAAAAGCAGGGTAGCAGGAGAGCACTATAATTAATAGTAAGAAGCTTCTCATAAGAGTCTGTGTTTTTTATTTCTGTCTAGCATGAGATGCTATGAATTCCATAGAAAAGTCTGCGGAGAACGGTTCATAGATCTAGCATAAGGGGTGTTTTTTAAATTGTTTTACCCATATTAAAAAACGTAGAATTTTTAATAATATTATTCATTACTTTAGAGCTATGAAAGCAATCGATTGGGCTATATTTATTACCTATCTAGTAGGTATTTTCGGAGTAGGAGTCTGGGTATCTCAAAAAGCCAAGACAGGAATTAAATCCTACTTTTCAGCAGATAGATCTGTGCCATGGTGGTGGTTGGGTATTTCTATTATAGCTACTACTTTCGCAGCAGATACTCCACTAGCAATCACGGGAATAACTGTAAATTCAGGTATTTCTGGCAACTGGTTTTGGTGGAGTTGGGTAGCGACTTATATCACAGTTGCTATCTTTTTTAGTAAACGCTGGCACATGTCAGGAGTACTCACGGATGTAGAGTTGATTGAGCTGAGATATGATGGTCGTCAAGCTGCATTTCTGCGTGGATTCAAGGCCTTCTTCTTTGGAGTCATTCTCAATTGTTTTATACTAGGCTGGGTAGTCACCGCAGCAGTAAAGATTGCTGGGCCATTCATAGATTGGTCTGAGATTTTAGGTCCAGATATATTTAGCAACATTGCAAATTTGTATCCCGAGTTTCTTTTGTTTAAGGAAGATCTGAATGCCACTTTGACCATAATGGTACTGTTGATTTTTGTCAGTATTTATAGCTCACTAGGTGGGATACGGGGAGTGATATTGACCGACCTTTTTCAGTTTGCTATTGCTATGATTAGTGCTATTTACTTTGCCTATTTCGCTGTGCAAGCAGTAGGAGGGACAGGAGCCATGGTTGATTCTATTTATGATATTTATGGTGATGAAAAGGCTGGGCACTTATTAGAGTTTGTTCCTTCCTTTGACAATACTATGTTGCCCTTTCAGATATTTATGGTTTATATACTTATTCAATGGTGGGTGCGATATGATTCAGATGGTACTGGCTACATAGCTCAGCGTATCAACACCGCCAAATCTCCAGAAGATGCTAAAAATGGAAGTATACTTTTTGCGATTGGCTTTGTGGCTTTAAGAACTTGGCCATGGATCTTGGTCGCTCTCGTTTCTCTAGTGATATTCCCTATAGATAATCCAGGTGCCAACTATCCGGAGTTTGCAGAGCTGATCAGCAATGATAGGGAGATGGCTTATCCACTTTTGATGAAGATTCTTCTACCTGCTGGATTACTAGGTCTAGCCTTTACCAGTTTGATGGCTGCCTTTATGAGTACAGTAGACACACATCTCAACTGGGGTTCCTCTTATTTGGTCAATGATATTTACCTCCGTTTCATAAATCCAAAAGCGGATCAAAAAAAATTAATCTCATTTAGTAGGATAATGGTGTTTCTCATTCTACTAATCGCAATCGTAGTGTCTAGCCAGATAGATTCTATTGCTGATGCTTGGAAGTTTTTTATTAATGCAGCATCTGGCCTCGGGATAGCGCATTTGATACGCTGGTTTTGGTGGAGGGCCAATGCATACACAGAAATATCCGCTATGCTGGCAGCTTTTTTAGGAACGATTGTAGCGACATATTTGAAAACAGACTTGTCGGGGCCACATTATGAGACCTATGCTTTATTATGTATCACAGTATTTAGCTTTGTCGTTTGCATCATTGTTACCCTTCTTACTGCTCCTGTCCATGAATCTAAGCTGAATACTTTTATAGAAAAGACTAATCCAATAGGATTTTGGCGCGGAAGGTCTAACAAACTGGGAGTCGATAATTTTTCGAGTTCTCTTTTACAGTGGATAGCTGCCTTGACCATTAGTTATGGAGCTTTATTCGGAATTGGATATATTCTCTTGCAGCAATTTCAAAAAGGGATGATCTCATTTGCTCTTGTAGGTTTGGCCATATTCTTTTTGAATAGGTTTTCTAAACACAAAACTGTTATCTAGACATTCACTCCATCTGGAAACTACCTTACTTCACATTAGTAATTATTTAAATTAGTAAATAGAAGTGCGCAAGATAGAGACACTTGCTCCGTATTTTATATATGATGCGCTAAAAGAGGTCAAAATGAGCGATATAATATGTTAAATTTGTAAAATACCCTTAACAGGGTAGGTGTTTTTTTGTAAGCAAAAAGTGCATTATAAAACATTGATAGTCATATTTTTATATAGTATATATAATTCTATTTTTAGGACTAATGTTACTTTTACAGAAACTTGCATCTAAATGAATAAGTTCGAAGCATTGTGTAATTGTCATTGTGTCAATAATGTGTTACATTTGAACTTCCTCCAAGAGACCAAAGATTAAATAGGACTTTTTTTACCCCTGTTTGATTCCCCTTTGTTAGCATAACATCCTTTAAACCGAAAATAAGTTTATCTCTAATCTAAATTGAACTCAGTGTCAGTCAATATGACAATGCTGTGTTTATTTCGGTCACTAAAAATATTCAATTACTTAATTAAAGTATGGAAAAGATGTACTTCACAACAAACAAATTACTGAACAAATTAACAACACTACTGTGTCTGCTAATCTGTTTAAGCGCATTTAATGCTTCTGCATTTAATGAATTAGACACCAACGGATTTACTTTAATCCCAAACTCTTCTTTCGCAACCTGCCTTAACAGTGCAGATGGAACTGCAACCGTTTCTGCGCAGGGAGCAGTTGAACCTTTATCTTATGCTTGGTCAACTGGAGAGACATTTGTTGTCGCATCCAGTTTGCTACCTGGTGATTATTCTGTTACTGTTACTGATGCTACAGGATGTGTAGAGAGTACTACAGTAACTGTCCTCGTAGGGCCTGAAGGAATTTGGTTGATGCCTACCTCTACATCTGCTTCATGCGGATCATGTGACGGTACAGCTCAACCTCATGCTATGTTGGGAGCACCACCATACACCTATCAATGGAGCAATGGTCAGACTACAGAAGTAGCTACAGACCTTTGTCCTGGGGATTATACTGTAACGGTTACTGATTCTCAAGGATGTGCAAACTCAACTACTGTATTTGTTGGATCTCAAGGAAACTTGAATGTTTCAGCTACAGGTACGGATGCTGGTTGTTCTTCAAATGACGGTACTGCTACTGCCAACCCGGTTGGAGGTGTAGCACCATATACATACAATTGGAGTAATGGTCAAACTACGCAAACGATCACAGGACTTTCTGCTGGAACTTATACAGTGACGGTTACTTCTGCGGATGGTTGCCAAGGTATCGCTAACGTTACTATTGGCGGTGGTGGTTCAACTCTAAATGCAAATACATCAAGCACTCCTACAGATTGTGGAACCAATGATGGTTCGGCTACTGTGAACGTAAATGGAGGAAATGCTCCATACACATATAACTGGAGTAATGGTGGAAATACAGCAACAATATCTGGAATTGCTCCAGGTGTATATACTGTCACTGTAACTGATGCTGATGGATGCTCTACTACTTCTACTGTTGAAGTTCAAGGTAGTTCTGCTCCAACGGCTGGTATGATATCTACAGATAATGAAACTACTATTTGTGCTGGTGACGGTAGCCCTGATCCAATTACAGTAAATGTAAGCGGAGCTACTGCGGGATCATCCACACAGTGGGTTATCACAGATGCTAATGGAAATATTCTTGGTTTACCTGGATCTAACGTTATCGATCTTGATGGCGCTGGAGCTGGTGTTTGTTTGATCTGGTACCTTGTTTACGACGGAGCTATTTCTGGTGCAGAAGTTGGAAACAATGCAAGTGATATTGAAGGATGTTTTGATCTTTCAAACAATATTCCTGTGACTAGACTTTCTACTACTCCAGCAACTATTTCTACTGAGGATCCTACTACTGTATGTGTAGGAGATATGGAAGATGACTTTGTAAATGTATCAGTTGATGATGCTGGAGCGGGGTCAAATTCTGCATGGGTTATCACTGATGCAAATGGTGTTATCCTTGGATTGCCAATGATGCCTCCTTTCAACTTTGAAGGTGCGAGTACAGGAAACTGTTTGATCTGGCACTTAAACTTTGAAGATGGTCTTATGGGCGCTGAAGTTGGTTTGAATGCAAACGATCTTTCAGGATGTTTCTCTTTGAGTGAGCCAATTGAAGTAATAAGAGAAGAAGCAGGTACTGTAACGATCACTCCACAAGATGTAACTATCTGTGCTGGGGAAGAATTAGAATTAACTGCTACAGCATCAACTGATGTTACTTATGAATGGTTTGCTGCTGCTGGTTTATTGAGCAATACAGATCAAGCTACTACAACATATATAATGATGGTTCCAGGAACTTACCAAATATTAGTGTCTACTACTACAGACGCAGGATGTATGGCAATGGCTGCGACTATGGTAACAGTTACAGAGGGTCCTGGTGTTACTATTTCAGATGATCCTAACGGAAACATAATCTGTAATGCAGGTGAATCTATCAACCTTGCTGCTACTTCAGATGATGCTGATGTTACCTACAGATGGTCTGCATCTGCAGGAACTATTACGGCTAACGATGGTGAGGCAACTTACACGATGATGATGCCTGGTACATACACGATTTCTGTAGAAGCTTCAAACAGCACTACAGGTTGTACATCTACAGCTACTACTACGGCTACTGTTGGTATACTTGATATTGAAGTTGTTGAATCTTCACCGATCTCTACTTGTGGAGGTTCTGATGGAGAAGCTACAGTGACAGTTAACGGTGGTAATAGTGATTATACATACGCTTGGAGCAACGGTTCTGCTGATGCTACAGCTACTGGATTGTCTGCTGGAACACATACTGTAGTCGTTACAGATGTAGCTACAGGTTGTACTCAAGAAGGGTCAGTAACTATCGCAGAAACTGGTCTTAGTATTGGTAACTATGTATGGGCTGATAATAATGAAGATTGTCTTCAAGATCAAAATGAGCAAGGATTAGAAGGTGTACCAGTTAACTTGATGGGACCTGGACCTGATGGAATCGCTTGTAATGAGGATGATGTTATCGTTGAAGAAACAAATACAGATGCTAATGGTCTATACCTTTTTGAATGTGTAGAGCCTGGTACTTACTACATACAGTTTTATGCTACTGTAGTATATAATGGTACAAGGTATACTTGTATGGACGGCGACGGTGCAATGAATGGTGGTACTGGTAACAATGATGATAATAGTGATTCTGATGTAGACGAAGAGACTGGTAAGACAATGCCTTTCGATGTATTGGATACAGACGGAAACGGAATTCCTGAAACTATTGATATGAACAATGATGGTATCAACGATAAGGATGATTTATCATTTGATGCTGGTGTTGTTATGGTTTGTAATAATGTAAATACAGGAGGTCAAATTTCTGGTACTCAAACTGTTTGTGCTGGTGAAGTTCCTACAAAGTTCTTAAGCTTAGCTCCAGCAGCTGGTGGTGGATCTGCTCCAATCGAATACTTATGGATTTGTTCTCCTACAGGAGGAATTCCAAATCCTGCTACTTGGGTAAATATTCCTGATAGCAATACAGACTGCTTACAATTGGGACCAGCATTTGAAACTAGATACTACGCACGTTGTGCTAGAAGAGAAGGTTGTGTTGACTTCAACTATGAATCAAACATTATCGTTATCGAAGTTACTTCTTGTTCTCAGATAGTAACCTTCAATACTAACATGATGAATGATGGTACAGTACAAGTTAACTGGATTACAGACAATGATATTCCAGGTGCTATGTACAATGTAGAGCGTTCTAACGATGGTGCTAACTTTGAAGTACTTTCAGAAATTAGCTCTAAGGCTCAAGATTTGAGTGCTTACAACTTCACAGATCTTGAACCTAAGAAAGGAATGAACTACTACAGAGTCAAGAGAATTGACAATGATGGTAGCTATATGTTTACTGAAGTTTCTCAAGAAATGTTTACTGTACAAAGCGATCATGCTTTTGAAGTATATCCAAATCCAGTAACTGCTGAATTGACTTTAGAAAACCTTGCTTTAATAGAAGGTACTGTACAAGTTGATATCATATCTGTTGCAGGAACACTTAAGAAAGGAATGAAAGTAGATGCTTCAAGCTATACTAAAGAATTGATCAATACTGATAATCTTCCAGCTGGAGTTTATTACCTTAGAATTATGCACGGTAATAGCCAGGTAGAGATGATCAAATTTACTAAGATCGACTAAAGATATCTTTTCCAAAATTCAGGAACCGGTTGCTCGAAAGAGTGACCGGTTTTTGTGTTTTATACCTATCTGTTTCATAAGAGCCCTCTTATGAATACTTAATTTTCTAATAAAAGTTCGCTACATATTACACTAATTCTTAACACGCTAAATAGCCGTTTTAGGGTATTTAGTCTGTTTTAGAATTCATGTAGCTTTATAGAACCGTTCTGGCCTCTCTATACGGTAAATCCCCCTTTCTTTTTAATAACTGATTAGCCTTTCTATAAGCAAGGTGTATGGAGATTTATTATGAACCGAATAAAGGGAGTTTCTCATGCTATAAGGATCATTTGTCTAGGCCTAGTCCTAAATGGCTTACTACTATCTAACGTGCATGCCAAGCACATCGGCTTATTCTATCATCATGAATTTGTAGATATTGAGCAAGAGAGTATATTCTCTGAGGCATCCAACTTGAAGGCTTCATTAGAGCATCTCGGCCATCAGGT
>CALJVI010000142.1 GCA_937974575.1 uncultured Saprospiraceae bacterium
AACTCATCACAATTGACTCTGCCAATAACGATCGCCCCTTCAGCTTCAATCTTTTGGATTGCGGTGGCAGTGTATGTAGATATGAATCCTTCCAAAATCTTGGAAGAGGCTGTTACCGCTTTACCTTCATAGCAGATATTATCTTTTATACTGACTACCATACCAAAGAGCTTACCTCGCACACCTATTTGTTTGGCTTCTTTATCAAGAGCTTTGGCCTTGGCCAAGGCTTCCTTATCAAATAGTTCGATATAGATATTGAGATCTTTGGATTCCTCTGCCTGCTTTAGATAGTGCTTTACGGATGTCTCGCAGGTGATCTTACCTTGCTTGTAGTCTTCCAGAAAGACAGAGTATGATCTGTATAGTGGAGACATGCTTATCCTTTTACGTGTGCAATGATATCAGATAGTTGGAGTTTACTTTGATCTCCAGTTTGCATATTTTTCAAACCCAGTTGGCCAGAAGCCATCTCTTCACTGCCGATAATTACTACATAAGGTACACCAGTATCATTGGCGTACTTCATTTGCTTTTTCATTTTCAGCGGAGCAGGATATAAGTCTGCGCTAACTCCTGCGGTTCTAACCTGTTGCACAGCTTCAAAGGCATATAAATGCGCCTTCTCATCGAGTGCTATAAATAAAATTTGTGTTCCTGCCACAGCTTGGTCGGGAAACAAACCCTGCTCTTCCATTACATCATAGATGCGATCTGCACCGAAGGAAACCCCTACTCCGGATACATCCTTGAGTCCAAATCCACTGGTAAGATCATCATAACGACCACCTCCGCCGATACTACCCATCACTTGATCGGGATATGCATCTGCATCGTGCGCTACTTCAAAAATACAACCGGTGTAGTAATTTAATCCTCTCGCTAGAGTAATGTCAAATACGATCTTATTGAACATCGGTTTGAGGTCAAAGTACTCGTGAAAGGTGCGCAGCTCGGCTATACCTTTTTGGCCAACTTCAGAATTGGCCAGTAGTTCAGAGAGTTGATCCAGCCCTTTTATCGCTAGAGCAGACACTATGCTTTCAATAGCTGCTGTACTAATGCCTCTTTTGTCCAATTCATTCTTGACACCATCGACACCAATTTTATCTAGCTTATCTATAGCAGTAGTCATGTCGATAAACTGATCACTGATACCTGCTACTTCAGCAAGGCCTTGGAGGATTTTTCTATTGTTGATGCGGATTTCGACTTTGACTCCCAGCTCATGAAAAGCTTCATCAAAAATCTGAGCTAGCTCTGCTTCATACATTAAAGAAGGAGAACCCACAACATCTACATCACATTGAAAAAACTCTCGGTAACGTCCTTTTTGTGGACGATCCGCACGCCATACTGGTTGTATCTGGTAACGCTTAAAAGGAAATGAAATATCATTTTGGTGCATCACGACATACCTTGCGAAAGGAATCGTAAGGTCGTAACGCAATCCTTTTCCGGCAATATGCTTAGTTAGTTTTTTAGAATCTTTATTTTCTAATGCGTCTGGCCCATCTCCTTTGAGCTTATTGAAATAGTCTCCAGAGTTGAGGACTTTATATAATAGCTTATCTCCCTCTTCTCCGTATTTGCCCGTCAGCGTGGAAAGGTTCTCCATCACTGGAGTCTCTATAGGTTGATATCCATACTTGGTAAAAATACCTCGCAGGGTATCGAATATATAATTTCGCTTTTGTACCGTTACGGGATCAAAGTCTCTGACTCCTTTCGGTAAGGAAGGCTTCATCATTATCTCGCTGATTTGAATTGCTCCAAAAATCGAATGTCGTTTTCAAAAAACAAACGAATATCATTGATACCATAAAGCAACATAGCTTGTCTTTCGATACCCATACCAAATGCAAAACCAGAATACTTCTTGGAGTCGATTCCACAGTTTTCCAATACATTAGGATCCACCATACCACAGCCTAGTATCTCTAGCCAGCCTGTTCCTTTGGTGATTCTATAGTCATCCTCCGTCTCTAGTCCCCAGTATACATCCATCTCGGCACTAGGCTCAGTGAATGGGAAGAATGAAGGCCGCAATCGAATTTTTACATCTTTGCCATACATCTCTTGCGCAAAGTAAAGCAAGGTCTGCTTCATATCTGCGAAAGAAACATTCTCATCTATATATAGTCCTTCTACTTGGTGAAATTGACAGTGCGATCTAGCCGATACTGTTTCATTTCTGTATACACGACCAGGTGCAATGATTCTGATAGGAGGTTTTTCTCGCTTCATCACACGCGCCTGCACAGAGGAGGTGTGTGTACGCAAGAGCATCTCCGTACTATCTTTTAGGTAATAGGTGTCTTGCATATCTCGAGCAGGATGATCTTCAGGCGTATTCATCGCTGTGAAGTTATGCCAGTCATCTTCGATCTCACGCTCCTCTTCTATGTTAAATCCGATACGCTCAAATATGTTGATGATACGCTCCATAGTGATGGAAAGTGGATGCTTGGCACCGAGTTGCATTTGTTTAGCTGGAGCTGTCAAATCCAGATGAGAAGCTTCATTTTGATCTGCAGCATCTTGTTGGCCAGCTTGCAAAGCTTCTAATTGAGCCTCTGCGACTTGCTTAACCTCATTGACCAATTGGCCAAATTCCTTCTTGCGCTCGTTTGCGATATTCTTGATTTCGCCAAAAAGAGGCTTCAAGATATTTTTACTGCCTAGGTAGCGGATTCGGAATTGTTCTATGGCTTCAGCACCTTGTGGCTGCGCATTTTCTATTTCTTCCTTTATTTGCTTTACTTTGGCGAATATTTCCTCTGACATGCTTTTTCTTTAGCAATATTTTTAATGTGGTAAAGTTAAGTCTTTATGTATCCAAATACTAAGCTATTCTGAGACGATTTTTACATAGAATCACACGCTATGAGCTGATGCTTTTTTTCTGTGCTGTGGGTATGACGATGATTATTTACTCACCGTTCGTATTATCCAATGCATTGATAGGCCTACTCTCACTGGCCTTGTTTGATATCCAACTCTATCCATTTCGCATTAGTTTTCACCCAAGACTGAGGGAGAACTGGCGGGGTTTCTGGAAGACCGCTGTCTTTTGGGTGCCTTCTTTATTGTTTTTTATAGTGCTGATAGGCTGTTTATATTCCACGGATTTCGACTATGGATGGGAGCGTATACGGCTCAAAGTCCCCTTTTTGGTCCTTCCTTTTGCGTTTTATAGCCTTCCACGCCTCCGTCAGCGGTCCTATTATGGCTTGTTTTACTTTTTGGTTGTCGTCTTGTTTTTAACCAACATTGGGATTGGGATCAATTATTTACTTCATTTTGAAGAGATCAATGAAGGCTTGCAGTTGGGTAGATCGATACCTACACCCCGCAATCACATCAGATATAGCCTACTCTTGTGTATTGGAGTACTGGCAGGATTCATTTTATTTTATCAGCGATTTCATATTCGACATAAATGGGAGTCTTGGTTGATTTTGGGTTTGACTATGTTCAACTTTATATTTATTCATATTCTATCCGTTCGTAGTGGACTCATGGTGCTTTATTGTAGTATGATCCTCGGAGTGATCGCCTTGGTGCTTATCCAAAAGAAGTATGGCTTAGCGATTGGGGCTACCGCACTGATTATGTTGTTGCCGACCTTGGCGTATCATACCGTCCCGAGTTTCAAGACCAAGTTGAGTTACGCCAATTGGGAGTTGCACGAGTATAGAGCTGGGCGCATAGTGACCGGCTCAGATCAGGGCCGAATACAGTCGTATCAAGTGGGCTGGGAGGTGTTTTCTACAAACCCTCTGCTTGGTGTAGGAGCAGGTGATCTCAAGCAAGCTGTGCATGATCGATATGATAGTATGTTTCCAGGACAAACAAAAAAGTTAATGCCGCACAATCAATTTTTGTCCGTGGCAGCAGGGAGCGGTTTGCTAGGTTTGCTGATTTTTTTGATAGCAATTTTTTATCCTTTCCTCCGGCACCAGCATTTTAGGGATCCTTTCTTTTTTGTGTTTTTCTTTACGTTCCTCCTCTCTTTTGTAGTAGAAAATACGATCGAGAATTCTATAGGTATTGGGTTCTATTGTCTCTTTTTAGGAATAAGTCTTTCTTATTTGACGAGGTTATCAGAGGTAAAGTAGGATCGTATTTTGGGGTCTACCGAGAAAAAAGTCAAAAAAGTGACTTTTTCTCGGTCGCTATGATTCGGTACTCGGCATGCACCTCGGTGCGCAGCTTGTCCGACATCCTTGGCGGGCACTTCCTCGTACCTCGTCATACACTAATCAGCGCTAGCCCGTTTTAAAAATTTATGCCATTTCCCCACTTAATAGCTTGTCCATCATGTCCAAGAAGTTTTCTTTTTTATTAAGATGAGGATAAGATTCTTTGGGTGTGGGAAGCTCTAAGAAGTTGCATAAAGGCTCCCAACCTTGGCCTGGCTCGTAGATTAATAATCTGTCCTCTGGGACATGGCTTATTACTTCAGCGTGATGTGCGTCAAACAGCGTTCTAGAATGGTCTTTATCTGCAAACTTTTTTTGGAATTGCATTTCGAAAAAGGTGCGTTTAACCATATCAACACATTTTTTTGATTGGAAAACTGAGGGTCTAGATAGCGCCTTTCGAATTATTTTTAATTTCAATCCAATGTTAGGATAGACGGCTTTCATTAGGGTAGCGTTGATACTATCATACCATTTGTCAAAATTTCTGGTGGTTAGAATAACCTTTGCGTCAGGATATTTGTCCATTAGTAATTTATAATATAAGTAGCCAGGGATATCAACAGAAGCTTGAAATCCATCAAAAAGTTTTTCGAAGTCTGTCGTTCCCTTGCTCTCCAATTCGTTCCAAAGCGGAAGTTTGTATGGGTCAATGAGTAAATTTTTCATGTGGTAGCATTCATCAAAACCTAAGATCTGTAGCGCTACCTTCATTGATGAGGTTCCTGTACGTGGAAATCCTGCGCCTATTACGTTTAGTGACATATTCTTTTTTTTATTTAAAAACTGTGTCTATTTGGAAAATAGGGAGTTCGTATAGACGGTGCTTGGTATCGTTTTTCTTTATAATTGGACCTAATTTATTCATAGCAGACTAATTAAAGATTAAGGGCATTCTTTCAGATCGATAGAGTATATCGGTTTGCCCCCACTTTGGTTTTTTGTTTCCTTTCAAAGTTTTTAGAAATAAGGTAGCTTCAAAAACTTCTGAATTATTGCTTCTATCTATTTCAATTATTTTGGCTTTTTGCATATTGTCATCCATAATATATCCAGAGGTCATGAGTATATTTTCAGTATTTTCTAGGTAGTCAACATCACTGACAATAGAGGAATATAATTTTTCGCCTCTTTCTTTACCGTATTGCCATATTTGTTTTACTGTTTTATTTTTTTCGTTTATTTCATATTCGACTACCCTGGAATATTTATTTACTCCATTGTAGTTTCTCGGACTCCCATTGTCAAAAAGCAATAAGTTTCCATTTGGCAATAGTTTGGAGGCATGTTGTCCCCAAGGGAAATCAAAATCTTCATGTGAGCTTGTACCCATTTGAATATCTATGGAGTAGGGTTTTTCATTTGCATCTACTGCGGTCAATAAGTATTTTTTTGTTTCATGCCCTTGTCCGTTTCTGCCAGCTTTATTCCAATTTTGGTGTGGAGCAAGAATCCACTCCAGCTCATTATCCCAAGAGTGTTTGATGACTCCTTGGTTTTTTCCAGAGATGAGTATAGTGCTGTCTACAGGATTATAGTGAAGACTATTGGAGTGAATCCAATCATTTTCTCGAGTTGTATTAATATCAGATCTATTGACATCTATTATTTTTGCCATATCCCATTCTTTCAAGACATTCTGGTTATCTTTTTCTAGAAGAATGGTAAAGTCATTGTCGGTCGTCATTTCTTCTCCCTTGATCAGAGCCTTTTGATTGCGTTTTCCTACTAAAGCAAGTATCTGACCGTTAGGCAATTCTGTAAGATCGTGATGTATGCCATATTGTGGATTCATCTGGAATGAAGACTTTATGTTGCCGAGCATATCAAACTTGTAAATATGTGTCCGCGTACCTACTACGAGATCTCCATTTTCAAATTGTTGGAATGGTCCAGCCATACGATTTATGAATGCAAGGTTTAAATACCAGCGCACAGCTCCTTTGTCGTCGAATATAAAGGGTGTAGAATGGAATCGACCATTGTTGGCCATGTGAAAATCACAGGCATGAAACCCCGCTTCCATTCCATCTCTTTCGCACTTATTGATTTCTATGTCCGGAAACCCCGCTGGTAGAGGCTCTGTTTTTATGGTTATTGTTTTTGTAGACTTTAGGCCATTATTTTCAAATTCTATATTGACCTTGTTACTTGTGTTAGGGTACAATCCAATCAAAGGAATATTCAAAGTTTTATTTACTTTTTTGTGCGTATTTTGAATGGGGATGTCTCCATTGATAGTTGTCGTAATAGTGCCATTAGAATTACTATGAACTCTAAGAGTTGTAGTGAGGGGACTAATGCTTTCTGCATTTGAAAGATGCTCCACTTCAAATTCAATATTCTTATTACAAGAAAAGCACAAGCAAAAAGTAAGTAAGGCTAGAAAGAAGCAAGGAATGATGGATTTAATAATTCTCATAAATGATATGTAGAAAGTTAGGATATGTTTTTTGGGTGTATGCTTCAGGAAATAGATATTTAAAATTAAAGTTTTTTGATGGGTATTGTCAATAACTTGATTTGGTTATTATTTAGGTGTATTAAATATTTAATATGATCTAACAAATGGATTTGAAACAGCTTAAAGTACAGCGAAAAAGGTGCGCCGAAAGGCAAACCCTGCAAGCGGCAGCGCGTGAGGAACGAGCGGTAGTAGCGGCATCTCGACTGGAGCATAGCGGAAGTTGAGATATAGCGGATGACGCGGTCACGTCCTGACGTAGGCGCGCCGAAGTCAGGATCGTGACGGTCCATAATAAGCTCCCTTTTTAAGACGTAATCTCATTTGGTTCATGAGAATAAGGAGAAAATAGCTCCATGATAAACATAAGACAAGGAGGCTATTATTTTGATGAGCAGTGGATGGGAATTTTGTAGATTTGTAATTATTATTTTATTGATCAGATTCAAAAATCTCTTATGAAAAAGAATTTCTTTTATTATTCAAGTCTATTATTTTTGATGTTGCCTGTATTGCTAAGTGCGCAGGGAATCGAATTTCCGAAGATGGATAAAAGTCCGATGGATGCTGCACACTATCCTGATGAGTCATCTTATGTCAACTATCTGAAAGAGGATAATCCAAATCGTAATGCAAAGATCAAGGTGATCTATGGCAGACCTTACAAGAAAGGCAGAAAAGTATTTGGGGAGTTGGAAAAATTTGGGACAGACTGGAGATTGGGTGCGAATGAGTGTACGGAGGTACAATTTTTTCAGAATGTAGAGATCGGTGGTGTGACGGTGCCAAGAGGTATATACAGTATTTTTGCTGAATTGCAGGCGGATCACTGGGTTATGAAAATCTCAACGGAACGCTTTATCGGAGGGTCTAAAAACAGAGATGTGAGCAAGGATGTCGTAGCTACAAAAGTAATGACTACCAAGACAAATGCTGAAGTAGAGCAGTTTACTATAGGATTTCAAAAGATAAATGATGGTATGGTACATATGATCTGTGAGTGGGACAATACACGTGCTGCGCTTCCGATCAACCTCCATGCGGCTATCATGGATGGCGAGGACAAGAGTCCTATGGACTATGCATATTTTCCGCATAGATCTAGACTACAAAACTACTTGAAGCCAGAAGAGGTAGAAGCTAATAAGCCTCAAATGAGAGTACTATATAGCCGTCCGCAAATGAAAGGAAGAAAGGTTTTTGGCGAATTGCTAAAGTATGGTGAGATGTGGAGACTGGGTGCAAACCAGACTACCCTGATCACTTTCTATGAAAATGTAAACATCGGAGGAGTGGATATCAGAAAAGGAACTTATGGTCTTTTTGCGATGGTAAATGATGGCAATTGGGAATTTATCGTGCATAAGAGTACAAACTCTTGGGGCAATCATAAACACGATGAAAAAGATAATATCGTAACCGTAAAAGCAATGACGGAAAAGACACCTAGCACATTAGAGGCATTGTCTGTAACGTATGAAGACAAAGGAAATAATACGATTGATGTTATTTTTGGGTGGGAAAATACGATGGCTAGATTGCCTGTAACAGTGAAGAAAAAATAGAGAATTGAACATTAAAAAAGCTCCTAATGGCATTTGCGATTAGGAGCTTTTTTTATTTGTCTAGTGACTGGATCAGGAAGAAACCATCTTCTCCTTGCTTCTGATAGAGGGGCATGAGTAGGCGTCCTTTCTGTTTAGCCTTGATCTCCCCATGAGCATCATTTGCTAATAATTGCCCCAAGTCTACAGCATCGAAATTTTTAAAACCCGGGTGCATTACGAACTCGTCGTCTGGCTTAATCGAATGTACATAGAGTAGTTGCGACATCTTGGGTAAGCTTGCGGAGTGCTCGATCAAGATATTGTCGTGTCTGCTTTCTACATCATCCTTTTTTACACAATTGATAGTACGTAGACAGTTGGTAATAGCGGCGATCGCTCTGCTGATAGAAAGCGGCTCTTGATGTTGGCCAGACTCAAAGGTTACTGCTGAGATTTTTTGTTCAAAATTGGCTTGCACAAAATAATGAAGTGTGGTTCCCGATATCCCCTCAAGGAGTCCTTTGATGACTGGAGCATGCAGCTCCAATGCGATACGCTCACTGTCTGGATCTCTCGCAGGCAAGGTAAATATACCTCCATGTGCAGTCGTAGTATGCAAATCGAGGATAATGATTCTAGCGGGATCGTATGCTGCTATTTCCTCCTCAATGATTTGGAGTAGGGTTTTGAGTTCTTGGATTTCGGGCTCTAGCTGATCTATAGGTGTGCTTTTGGCGCGGTTGATATTGTCCGGTGTCCACTGTCTGTTGAGGTCTTTTTCTATAAATCGTACTCCTTTCTGATAAGCTTTCACATTACCGATCAGTCCTAGGAGCCTACCTCTAAATTGGAAGCTAGGATTTTTGAGGGGTTCATTTTGAAGCGCTTCAAACATGGCTTCTAATGCTTTTACGCCTGCGGGCTCGTTGCCATGCATAGCACCAAATGCTATGACCAATGGTCCTTTTTCTGTACCTGTGTATCTACCAATTATTCTCTCCATTCATTTCCGCTTTGCTGGTGCTTAACAGTATTATATGTTTAAATGTTATGTTGCTGTCATTTATTATTGCCAAACCAGAGCCATAGGTGTCTAGAAACTAAAGATCGGTGCGGCTTCCAAGGTTCTGCGATTTCCTTCATTTTATGGATCAGGGCTCTTTTCTCTTCCTGGAGTCCATATAATTTTTTCATAGCCATCTGTACGGCATAATCTCCAGTAGGTAAAATATCACTTCTGTTCATCGAAAATATCAAAACCATATGCACAGTCCATTCACCTACCCCTTTTATTTGGGTGAGAAATTTTATGATTTCATCATCACTCATGCTGTCCCAATCTCGATGTTCAAAATCATGGTCCAGTGCAAAGGCAGCGATATTTCGAATGTATCCAGCTTTTTGATTGGAGAATCCTACGGCGCGGAGCTCTTGGATGTCCATTTCTGCTACGATTTTTGGGTTTGGATAGCCAGAATCGAACAAATCTATGAATCGGCCAAAGATTTTTTTGGCTGCTGCACCATGGATTTGTTGGTAAGCAATGTTCCGAGTGAGGTCAAAATAGATGTCTCCAGTAGCTTCGGAGGGAGATAAAACGGGATGGTGTGCAAAGATCTCCCCTAGTTTGGGGTCTTTTTTGATCAAATTGGTCCATTTCTTCTCCATTGGCTAAAAATATGAAAGAGAAGCTTAACCTTGTGTGTGTAAAGGCTTGTATTTTACTATTTAAGTTGTTAACTTTGCCGTCCCTTAAGAATGAGGGAAAAACAATACAATTTAGTGCGATGAAAAGAACATTTCAGCCTTCAAGAAGAAAAAGATCAAACAAGCACGGCTTTAGATCAAGAATGGCTAGTAAGAACGGGCGTAAGCTACTTGCTAGACGTAGAGCTAAAGGTAGAGCGAAGCTTACTGTTTCTGACGAAAGAAGAGTAAAGTAATTTCACACCTACCCTAGGTAGGGTGAAACTTATATATATGTCATTGCTTTCCTTCGGCAAGTCAGAAAAACTTAAAAGTAGGAAAGCTATTTCTCGATTGTTTCGAGAAGGAAAATCATTCTCAGTGTTCCCATTGAGAGTGATTTTTTTTGTGGACGAGTCTGCTCCCAGCACAGCGATGCCTTTATTTACCTGTAGTGCATCCAAAAGGAATTTTAAAACTGCTGTTTCTAGAAATTTACTCAAGCGTCGTATGCGTGAAGCGTATCGCTTATCCAAAGCTAGCTTTCATGATCCTGCGCGAAAAGGGCAATTGGAAATCATGGTGCTTTTTGTTGGGAAGAAGATAGCCGACTACGATACGATAGCCGCCGCGATGAATAAGGGGATCAAGAAGATGCTCAGGTCTGCTTCTTGAGTAGATACTCGATAGCCAATCTATATCCATCCAATCCCAGTCCTGCGATACTACCTACTACTTTCTCGCTGATCAAAGAAGTTTTTCTGAAATCTTCTCTTGCGTGTACATTACTGATATGGACTTCTACCACTGGTGTAGTGATGGCAGAGATGGCATCGCGTATCGCGACAGAGGTATGCGTATACCCGCCTGCATTGAGGATGATACCATTGGCTGAAAATCCTACTCTTTGCAGTTCGTCTATGATCAAGCCTTCTACATTACTCTGGAAGTAGACCAGTTCTATCTGAGGGTATTGCGTTTTGAGATATTCTAGATAGTCCTCAAATGTTTGACCGCCGTATATCTCTGGCTCACGAGTACCGAGTAAGTTGAGGTTGGGGCCGTTGATGATGGATATTTGCATGATTAATTATAAACGCAAGAATTGAAAAATAGTGTCGAGCTAAATTAAGTATTCAATTCG